>JBMTVN010000041.1:0-19863 GCA_049451415.1 Limisphaerales bacterium
CGATCTGGTAGCGGGTCGATGGGAGCGGGGAGATTTGGAGCAGTGGGATTTTGGCGATGTGGCGGCGGGTATTGTGGTGGGCGAGGTGGGAGGATTGCCGGTGCGTGCGTTTGCAGGTTTGCGGGTGGACAGTTGCCGTGTTGATCTGCGTCTTTATCGTGAGGAACAGGAGGCTGTGGCTGCGACGATGGCGGGGGTTCCCCGTCTGGCGGAGAAGGTCATGGGAAGAGAGGTGGCTTGGGTGCAAAAGGACCTGAGGGAGCTGCGTCGGGTGCAGGTATTGTATGCCACCCTGGGGTCGAACGAGGAGCTGATGGAATCGGCCTGGGAGCATGTGCGACGCCACCTGTTTCCGGCGGTGAGATGGGCAGAGCTGCGGGAGAGTCGTTTTCGTGATTACGTTGAGGCTGCGCGGGGGCGGATCTCCGGGGTGGTGAATGAGCTGGTGAAGCGGGTTGAGGCCGTATTGGAGCAGCGTCAGGAGGCACTTCTTTGCAAACGGCCGTTGCCGGGTATGGAGGCCCTGGTTGGACGGCTGGTTCCTGCGCGGTTTTTATCGGTCACCCCGTGGGAGCGGTTAGCCCATGTGCCGAGGTATTTGCGTGCGTTGGTTCTGAGAGCGGAGCGGGCTGCTACGAATCCGCTGAAAGACCGTGAGAAGTCGGCCCGGGTGGAGCCCTATGACCGGATGATTTCGGATTTGGTGCGGAAGGGTGGAGGGAATCGGGAGAAACTCGTCGAGCTGTGGTGGTTGATGGAGGAGTATCGGGTTTCGGTTTTCGCGCAGGAGCTTGGAACCGTGGAGAGAGTTTCTCCCAAGAGGCTGGAGGAGTTGACGGCGGCAGTTCGGGGTGGGTAGCTGCGTGAATGGAAGGGCTGGGTGCAGGTGGCAGGCTATTCATGTGAGGAGTATTCATGCGGTTAAGGGAGGAGCGCTCGCGGTTCGTTGGGGTATCCGCATGAACGCAGCCATACATGAATGATGGCGCAGGGCGGGAAGCGGAAAGCGTGTTGAGTTCGTAGCGATACCGACATGGATCAGGGCGGATCGAGTTGAGTGAGGGTTATTCGTGCGGTTACAACGCATGGAGAGAGGAGAGTGTTGACTGATTGGCGATCCTGATTTCGATGGCGCGGTAGCGCTGTGCGCTGAGGCGTGCTCAGGATAGTGTTCCGAAACACAGAAGCACGGAGACTCCGGCAGGGTCTGGGATGGGTATCCGCGTGAACACAGCCCTGCGTGAATGGAAGGGCTGGGTGCAGGTGGCAGGCTATTCATGTGAGGAGTATTCATGCGGTTAAGGGAGGAGCGCTCGCGGTTCGTTGGGGTATCCGCATGAACGCAGCCATACATGAATGATGGCGCAGGGCGGGAAGCGGGAAGGGCTCAGCGCGGAGGGCGGCTAGCGTTCACGCTCACCATTCGCCGGTGGGGGACAGCAGCCAGGCGGCGGTGCCGTGACTATTCCACTGTTTATGGAGCCAGACGTATTCACTGCAGAGGAATCGGAGTTGGAGGAGGAGGTCGATGCCGTTGGTGACGTGGCCCCAGGTTACCGGAGTCAGTTCGCAGACGAAGGGGTCCCAGGTGCCGGGTTGGCTGGTCCAGCCGAAGAGATTAGGTTCGATGGAGTGTTCGATACCGTGGTCGCGGCTGCTGGCTTTTAGAGTAAGCTGGCAACCTCCGACTGGCTTGACGAAGGGCTGTTGGTGGAGGGGAAGGATGGCGCAGTCCCTATTGGCAAGCCGGCAGATGTTTTGGCGTAGAAGCACCAGTTCTGGCTGGTCGAAATCATGCAGCCGGAGGATCGGTCTGGTTGAACCTTGGACGTCCAGTTTCATCCGCAGGAATATGAAATTAAACCCACTACGGAAGCTCCGCCAAACGATTTGTTCAGTTCGGGCTAGATGAGGTTCTGGTAGGCGAGGAAGAGCGCTCGGTAGTATTGCATGACGCGTATGGGGTCTGAACTGGAGCCGATTTCTGCGAGGCAATAGCCGGTATAGTGGAGGTCGTTGAGGTGGTTGAGCAGTTTGCGGAACGGATAATTCGTCAGGCTGAGATCCCGCATGTGGACGCTGAAGATCTTGTGTTTGAGGATGTTGAAGTTGTGTTCGAAGCCTTGGCCATCGAGGTCGGTATCGTTGGAATTCCAGCAGGCTCCGACGTTTGGGTGATCAGCGACATCCAGGATCGTTCGGATGTGCGGAGGGAATGATGTGCCGGCTCCGTGGACTTCCAGGCGGATTTGCTGGCCGTAATCCGCGGCGAACTGGCCGATTTCGCGTAGCGATCGTCCGATTTGTTCAAGGGTAGCGATGACGGGTTTATCCTCGGGGAGTCCGTTGGGTCGGACCTTGATTCCGGACGCGCCGACGTCGTGGGCGAGCACGACGTAGTCCTTGGTGGCGGCGACATCCGCTTTGAGTTTCGCGGGGTTGGTAGTGTGGTAATCGAAGGCCGAGCCCAGGCCCATGAGTTCGACCGGAGAATCCTTGAACTGGTGTTGGATTTCTTTGCGCTGGGCGGCGGAGAGGGAGACTTCGACTCCGTGGGCGTGAGTGGTGCGCAATTCGACCCCTTGGAAACCGGTTTGCGAGCAATTCCTGATGATGGTGGGGACGTCCCAATCCTTGGCGAGGTTGTAGGAGACGAGGCCGAGCTTGATGGCGGACTGTTGGGCGAGGGAGGGGTTGGCGGCCTGGCTGGTGGCGGAAGGCAAGCTCAGGGCGGTTAGGCCTAGGAATGAGGATGAGAGAAAGGATCGTCGGTTGGTTTTCATGGATTGGGGTGGGATCAGGTTATGGGGTGTTGGGACTGGTGTCATGGTGAATTCTCGGGCTGGTTTTTATTTTGGCTGGCGTGAGGCGGCGGGGCTGGTTAAGGAAATGCAATGGTGCGCTATCTTGTGCTGTTCATGTTGGTTCTGGGATGGGCTGGCGTTTCGGCTGCGGATATTGGACCCGATGCGCTGGGGGCGCGGGTGGGGTTGTCGGCTTCGAGCATGGATGCGTTGTATCATCAGACCGATGTGGCTTTGCGTTGGGAGTTGGCGGAGACGGACAAGGCGGAGCATGAGCGATGGCTGGAGTTGGAGTTGGACATGTCGATGGGGGCGTTGGCGGGGAGGGGGAAGGTGGGGTTGGTTGCGGGGGCGGGTCCGGTGCTACTGATTGGCAAGGGGTCCTGTCCGTTGACGGTGGAGATGGGCGTGAGTCCGACTTATATCAGCCGAGATCACTTTGGTGAGGATGATTTTGGTTCACAGCTGCAATTCACGACGCGGGGTGGATTGGGATATCGGCTGAGCAGCAGGCTTCGGCTGATGTACTGCCTGCAGCACATGTCGAACGCCGAATTGGCCACGCCCAATCCGGGACTGAACCTCCACACCTTGACCTTGTTTTTTCGGTTATAGGTGACCGGGGATGTAGGCTCTAGGCTTGGGCTGGATTGGGAGTGTCGGGTTGACGTCGAGGGAATATTGGCCTGGCTCCAGCGTGAGTATCCAGTCTTTGCCGGCGTTGGAGCTGGCATGGATGACGCCCTTGATTTTGTTGAGCGGGCGATTGTTCTCGGAGATTGCGCAATAGCCCAGGCTTGGGGGCAGCATGAATCGGGCGGTGGTTCCCGGAGGGATGGACAGCAAGAAACTGTAGCTGGAGTCCTGGCGTTTCCAGTTTGAGGTGATCGTGCCGAAGGGAGTGCCGGTGGATGCTTCGACGTGAGTCAGCGGGCAGTTGGTCCAGATATCCGGCTGGATCAGGAACTGGGTGAAGCCTTTGCCTTTGGGGTCGGGGCGGATTCCGCCGAGGCCTTGGATGAACCAGCTACCGATGTGGAGGTAGGAGCTATGGAGGAGGGACAGTTTACCTTCCCAGTCTTCCCATGCGGTGGTGGCCCCCTGGCTGAGCATGTGGGTCCAACCGGGGTAGTCCGGCTGGGTGGCCATGGTGTAGAGGAGATCGGACTGGAGCGTGTCGGTGAGGTATTTGACGATGAAGGTGCCGCCGGTGATGCCGCCCCAGAAGTGGCCGTTGCGGTGGATGAGGATTTCTTTGCGAAGACTTTCATTCACGGCGGTTTGAAGTTCCAGCGGGGGGAGGTTGACGGTGAGGGCGATGGCGAGGGCGGTTTGTGAGCCGTTGACGTAGGTGTGGTTTGCCGGGTTGAAGAACTCCTTATGGACGGTGGTGCGGATGCGCTGGGCGCGGGCGCGCCAGGCGAGGGCTTGTTCCGGGTGGTCGAGCTTGTCGGCGATTTGAGCGGCGGTTTCGAGGTTGTAGATCCAGTAGCAGTTATTGAAGAAGAGCGTTTCGCGGGTATTGCCGTTAACGCCTTCTGCCCCGGGCCAGAGCCAGTCGCCGAGGAAGTCCCATTCCCCGCCCCAGCGTTGGAGGATATTGTTTTGGGATTTCGTTTCCAGGAAGGCCAGCCATTGCGTGATTGTGTTCCAATTGTTGGAGAGGATTGAGGCGTCTCCTTCGCGGCGGAAGACTTCCCATGGGAGCGTTATGCAGAAGCCGCTCCAGGCGGGTCCGCCGCCTCCCCAGTAGGTGGGTGCGGTATAGGGAAGGTTGCCCTCTGCGGTGGAGTTCTCGCCGGGGTCTGCTTCCTTGGGGCTTGGGGTGATGCCCCAAGCGGCTGCTTTGCCTTGGACGTCACGCCAGTCCTGGCTCCATTTCTCGTAGAAGGGGGTGATGCGGTAGTTGTCGAGGGCGGTTTGGATGGTGGCGTGGCCGTCCCCGCCGTAGCCCATTCTTTCGCGCTGCGGGCAATCGACCACGTAGCCGCCGAGACTCAGGTTTTCGAAGGTTGAGAGAGTGAGGTGATAAATGTCATTGAGGGCAGGGCTGGAGCAGGTGAACGAGCCGGAGCGGGGGAAGTCGGATCTGATGGTCCAGCCGCGGACCGTTTCCGGGCTGGGAGGAAACTTGGCTCCCTTGAGGGTGATCCAGCGTCCGCTGCCGTAGTTGAAGCGGTTACGAAATATGCCTTGGCCAGATGGGCCGAGGATGTAGGAGCTGTGGAGGCGGTGGGTCATTTCCTCATCGGGTCGTTCAGACCAGAGGATGTCGACCTTTGCACCGGGTTCACCCCGGAGGGGTAGTTCGATCCAGCCAGCGAAGTTGACGCCCATATCGATGCGCCAGGTGCCGGGCCAGACTTCCTCGATGCCTTTTGGCGTGATGGTTTTCTGGAGGCGATTGGGTTCCAGGCTTTGAGCGGATACCGAGAGGGCTGGCTGGTAGATCGTGGCAGTTTCCCAGGAGGACTCGTCGAGGTCAGGGGAGGACCAGTCGGCCAGTTCCTGATTGGCATCATACCGTTCTCCACCGAAGTGCATGAAATCCCAGACACCGAGGAGTGTGCTGGGGCTCGGGCGGGTCTTCCATGAGGCATCGGTGCTGACCCGGTTCGTCTTCCCGTTCTTGAGCGTGATGTCCGCCTGGGCGAGCACGATGGGGGCGGCGGGCCGGCTGGAGTTTGCCATGGGTGGGAATATGGACCAGGAGGTGCCGAGCCAGAGGCCGATGGCGTTGCGGCCGGGGTGGAGGTGCGGGGTGATATCGTAAGTCACGTAGCGGGTGCGCTGGGAGAGGTCGCTTACGCAGGGTGCGAGCACCTGGTCCCCGATGCGGTGGCCGTTCACAAAGACTTCATGGAAGCCGACCGAGGCGACGTGGATGTGGGCCAATTCAGGCTGGCCGGGGAGATCCAGCGTTTTTCGGAGCCAGGGGTCGGGCATGGTGTTGTCGGGGGGTGGCCACCCCGGCATACGGGTAAAGGCGGTAGAGGCACCGATCCAGGAGCCCGACCAGTTGGAGGCCTCGCAAGGTCCCAGAGTCCATTGAGCGGGTTGGCTCCATGGGCTGGTGCGGCCTTTTTCGTCGCGTACGCGGATTTGCCAGAAGGCTGAAGCCGGGTAGGAGAGAGGAGTGCCCTGGTAGGTGCACTGTTGAGCAGCGGTTTTTTCCCGCCAACCGGAGTCCCAGAGGTCTGTGCGTCCATTGCTCAGGAGTTCTTGGGATGAAGCGGCCCGGATCTGGTAGGCGGTTTGTTGCTGGCCGCGTTCCCGGCTATCCCGAGGTTTTAATTGCCAGGACAGCCTGGGGGTGGGGACGTCGATTCCGAGAGGGTTGGGGAGGTTTTCGCAGCGTAGTTCGATCGGTTCGATGGAGCTTGGGGCTGCGATGAGGCTAAGGGGGAACGTGGCTTGACAGCACAGCAGCACCAGAATGCTGATGGCAGTGCGGATTGGTGGTCTGGCCAGCTTCACGGGTGCAGGGAGTCTGTTCGTCGAAGGGGACGGTTTCAAGTTTGGCCTTGGATAGGCCTGCAGCATCTGGTGCCTGAGGCCGAGTGCGTCTGCTGCCTGTGGGCGGTCAGATCGCAGCCGGGAGCCGGGAAGTTATGGGGCGAGGAGGAGCCGATAGAAGGCCGGGCTGGTGGGGGATTGGTGGAGGGGCAGCGTGAACTCTCCTGAGGCATTGAGGGTGACGTTGGTATTGGGGGACCATTGCTCGAGGTTGGTGGAGGACTGGAGCTGGACGGGGATTTCGGGGCTTCCCTTGAGGGAGAGAGCCGGCGGGTTGTTTTGGGGGTTTTGCCATTCGAGGGAGAGCGAGGGGAGGTCCTCGAGGATATAGGCTTTGAGGAGGTCGATTGCCGGCTGATTTGGGATGTAGGTAGCGAGTGGTGGCATATGGTTGGGGCCGGTTTGTTCGATGCGTTGCAGGAGCATGGACAGGTCTGCATTACCTGGGGTGAGGACGCGATTGGCTGCGTTGTTGAAAGTATTGGCGAGGGGGCCGTTGATGATGCCGGCATTGGCGAGCGCTGAGGAGTAGCGGGCGTCCCACTCTCCGCGGGCCACGCCGCCGGGCTGGTGGCATTGGACACAATTCACTGCCAGGTAGGAGCGGACGCGGTGGGAGATGGTGGCGGATGCATCGTCGACTGCGCTGAAGGCTGGCAGATTCGTGGTCGTTGCTGGCGGGTTGGTGAAGTAGCCGAGGCGGGATAGCAACTCGATTTGGTTGCCGGTTTGGCTGGCGATGGATCCGGTGCGGTTGAGTTGGGGCGTGTTGAAGCTGAGGGCGTGTCCGGCCACGGGGGTATGGCACACGGCACATTCCCCGCGTGAGGGGTAGCGCCAGGTTTGCTCCCGGATTTCGCCCAGCCCGTTGTCGATGAGGAGTGTTTCATTGAGGCCTTCCTCGGGGACGAGGGTTGCGTTGCTTTGAGTTTCGTCCCAGCGATAGGTGAGGCCGTAGCTGCTGTTTGTGGTTTGGACGAGGAAGCGCGTTTCGAGTCGGCGCCGGGATTCCGGAACGCCGTTGGTCATCTCCATGTCGAAATGTTTGATCCAGACCGTTCCTGCGGGTGCGGCCCATGGTGTGGAGGAACTGAAAGTAACGAGCAGGTTGGTATCGGGGATGGAGAACCAGCGGGTCTTGATGGCGTTGTCGGACCAGAAGGGGGTATTGACGCTATAGGGTTCGATGCCCGGGTGGGGGGTGAGAGTGGCGAGGTCCGCGAATGCCCCGGTATCGGCGAGCGTGGGGGGGAGCGGGTCACCAACCGGCGGGTCGGTGTAGGTGAGGCGCAGGATGGAGCCGTTGAGTGTGGCGGCCAGGATATCTCCATTGGAGGGGTCTTCGCCGAACTCAGCGATGAGTGATGTGGTGGTGATGCGTTGGAAACTGGAGACCGTGGAGCCGTCGTAGAGGAGGGACCAGACGTTGCCGTTTGCGAAGTCAGCGAAGACATAATGTCCGATGAGTTGGGAGAGCCGAGTGCCGCGGTATACGACTCCGCCGGTGATTGATCTGCCGGAGTTCGTGCTCGATCCAGAGTGGGGGTATTCCCAGATGGGGTCTTCGAACGAAAGGCCGTCCGGGGGCGTTCCGGTGAAGGGGTGGAGTCCCTCACGATAATTCCATCCGTAGTCTTTGCCGGCCTGGAGGATATTGACTTCTTCCCAGAGATTTTGACCGACATCGCCGCAATAGAGACGTCCAGTGGGGGTGTCGAAGCTCATGCGCCAGGGGTTGCGGAGGCCGACGGCCCAGAACTCGGTGCGCACTTTGGCCGGGTCTACCGGGGTGCCATTGAACTCCGTGGCTTGGACAAAGGGGTTGTCCTTGGGAATGGAGTAGCCTGACCCGACCGCGGGGTGAGGGTTGGGAGGCAGGCTGTCGGGATGTTCATCGACGTCCAGTCGCAGCACGGCTGAGAAGAAGTCACCATCGATACGCCGGCTGTTGCGGTAGGTATCGTTTGCTCCGCCTTCATCGCCGGTGGCGACGTAGAGGTAGCCATCGGGGCCGAAGTGGAGATCGCCGCCGTTGTGGTTGCTGGCCTGGTCAGGCTGGGTGATGAGGGGGACTTCGGAATTGGGATCGGCGAGTGAGGGGTTGTCGGTGAAGGTTTCGAAGCGGGATACGCGGTCGTGGAAGGAAGGGGAGGCGGTGCCGAGGTTGGTGGTGAGAGTATAGAACGTGAAGAACCAGCCGTTGGTTTGGAATCCGGGGTGGAAAGCGAGGCCGAGAAGTCCGCCTTCGCCGGAGGGGTTGACCCGGCTGGAGATGTCGAGGAAGAGAGTCTTGTTAGGCTGTGCGAGGTTTGTGATGGCGTAGATTTGGCCGGCGCGTTCGGCGACAAAGATCCGGTTGGTTTCCCCTGGTGCGGAGGTGATGACGAGCGGGGACGTGAAGGAGAGGGTGGGGAATGCGGGGGTGAGCGTGTAGCCGCGGCGGGGTGGTTCCGGTGGGAGCGTGAGAGTCGTATTGGGCAGGCGTTGGGCGTTGAGTGATTGGGCGAGAAGTCCGAGGAGGAGAAGGAGGCCTGCAGTGCAATGTGCTCGCATTCCATATCCGTAGGCCCGAATGGGTTTCGTGACAAGGCCTTAACGGGGTAGCCAGCGTATGGCGCTGCCGCCTCCCGACGGAAGATTTCCGAACCTCGTGGGCAGGATCAGCTTTGCGGGAGCAGGAGTCTGGCGATTTCCTCGTAAGAACTGACGATATGGTGGGCTTCGCTGAGGTCTGAGGCGGGGAGAGAATTGGTGATGGCGATGACCGTCATGCCTGCGGCGCGTGCACCTTGGACACCTGCGACTGAGTCTTCGATTACCCAGCAGTGTTTGGGCGGGGTTTCGATGAGTTTAGAGGTATGGAGGAAGATATCGGGGCGGGGCTTTTCGGCTCCTACGTCTTGGGCGCTGACGACGGCTTGGAAGTAGCGGCGGAGGCCGCGGAGGGCGAGGACGCCATTGATGATGGGGTGAGCGGAGCCGGATGCCAGTGCCAGCGGGTAATGGGCGTGGAGTTGCTCTAGCAGTTCCGGGAGGCCATGGAAGATGGGTTCTTCCTTTTCGAGCAGAGCGAGAAACCGGTCGCGCTTGCGGGCGACCAGATCGTCCTTGCCGACGCTAGGGCGGTGCAGGGTCATGAAATCGCGCCAGACGGCCTCATCGGAGCGGCCGTAGTAGGACGGAAAGTGGAGGCCGTGGGAGTCCCTGAGGCCAAGCTCCGCGAAGACATCGAGGAAGGCCTGCTCGTGGAGAGGTTCGCTATCGACCACCACACCATCCATGTCAAAGATGACGGCTTTGGGGGATTTCATGGGAGTGTCTTCAGGCCGGCGAGCTTCAGGAGTATCCGGCTTTCGGTCTTGGATACCGGGGAGACGGAGAGTCGCGACTGGCGGACGAGGGCGAGATTGGAGAGCGTTTCGTTGGCTTTGAGGTCCGCCAGTGTGACGGGTTTGGGCAGGGTTACGACGGGAACCAGGTCGACGCAGGTCCAGTCGCCTTCGGTGGCGGTGGGGTCCGGGTAGGCGGTGCGGGCGACCTTTGCGATTCCGACCAGCTGTCTGGCCTTGCCGCTATGGTAGAAGAGCGTGTAATCGCCTTCCTGCATCGCGCGGAGGTGGTTCCGTGCCTGGAAGTTCCGGACACCGGTCCACGCGGTGCGGTTATCACGGAGGAAATCTTCCCAGGAATAGTCTTCCGGTTCTTGTTTTACTATCCAGCTAACTTCAGCCATGGGCGGCGAAACGTAGCGTTGGTTTCCCGGTTCGTCACGGGAGAATTTAGGCAGGATTGGTGGACTTGCGCTTCAGTTTTGGAGGGGGAACTGGATTCGTGACGTTTGGGAGGACGGTTTGGCGGGTGCGGTTTTCTCTGCGGGTTTATCATCCGAGGCGAATCTTTCGAAGTAGGCGGTGTCGAGGGACTGGCCGCGAATTTCGGAGGGGCCGCCGAGGCTGGCGCTGTGTTGAAGGAGGCGATCGGCCAGGGTTTTGTTTCCGAGTTCCGAGGCATAGCAGGCGAGGATGTAGGGGATGGCGGCGATCTTGGGAAATTCGCGCAGCTTGGGGAGGAGTTTCATCCAGGCGTCCAGGGGTCTCTTCAGGCGGTAGAGGCTGTAGGAGAGGCAGATCCAGCCGAGGGCCTTGGCCGAGCAGGCCTTGGTGTAGACCTGGCTCATTTCGAGAGCTTGTTGCCAGTTGCCGGAGCGGGCGGCGATGCGCCAGTAGATGAGGAACCCGTCCTGATGGACACGGCCGAAGATGGAGATTTGCTTGGCTTCCTCGAGGGCGGCGGTGTGGTTGCCGAGTTCGAGCCAGCCTGCCGCCGAGTTGACGAAGTGCTTATCTGGATACTGCAGTTCTCTGGTGGTGCCCATAGGACTTTGACTTGCTCTCCATTTCTTGGGCAGGACACATGCCAGTGATCATAAATCGCACGAAACCTCACGAAAAGTGGTTAAAGTCGGGTTTATCAACTTCGCGAATGCAATGGTGCGGGGCTGGGATGCAATGCGGGGGCAATGTGGATGCCTAGGCTTTTGGGGGCTTTAAAAGCCTGAGGATTTAGTGAAATATCGGTCTCTGTGAGTGAGTTAGAGGACAACTTGAGGCGGGTGCAGGCGCGTGTGCGGGCGGCGTGTGAGCGGGTTGGCAGGCGCTACGAAGAGGTGGGTTTGGTGGCGGTCAGCAAGGGGCATGTGGTGGGGGCGGTGGATGCATTGGTTGCGGAGGGGCAGTTTTTATTTGGGGAGAGCAAGGTTCAGGAAGCGCGCTTGAAGATCACTTCGGCGGATTCGAGGGCTCGCTGGCACATGATCGGTCACTTGCAGACGAACAAGTGTCGGGACGTGGTCAGGATGTTTGAGTTGGTGGAGAGTGTTGACAGCATGCGGTTGGCGCTGGAGTTGGATCGTTGTGCGGAGCGGGCGGGGAGGCAGGTGGGAATACTGGTGGAGGTCAACATTGCCGGGGAGGCGAGCAAGTTTGGTTATACGCCGGAGGCGTTGTTGGGGGATCTGGATGCCCTGGCCGGGATGGGGCGGGTTGATTTATTGGGGTTGATGACGATGGCGCCATGGAGTCCTGATCCGGAGCGGTCGCGTCCGGTATTCCGCAGGTTGGCGGAGTTGCGCAAGGAGTGTGAGGATCGGCTGGGGGTTCCTCTGCCCCATTTGAGCATGGGGATGAGTGGGGATTTTGAGGTGGGAATTGAGGAGGGCGCGACCTTGGTGCGGGTGGGCACGGCGATTTTCGGGGAGCGGTCGCGTCCGGCCCAGCACGACGGGTTGCGGTGAAGAGGGGAAGGTAGTAGCGTCTCGCGCCATTGATGTCACTGAACCCTGAGCAATTTGAGACCGAGCTGGCGGCGGCGCAGAAATCCTATGACCGGCACATCGTTTGTTTGGAGAAGACGCCGGAGGAGGGTGGGGATGCGATGCGCCGTTTATTGAAGAAGGCGATTGCGGCCTATGAGAGTCGCGGCGAGGGCTTGAGGCACGGGATAGCCCTGGACCGTCATGTGACGATTATTTTGAGCCAGACCGAGGGAGATCGGCCGTTGTGCGGGATCTATTTCAACCTGCATTCTCCCTACGCGCAGAAGTGACCCTCCGGGGTTGAGGAGCGTCCGGTTGGATGGGGCCTTGAGCCGGCAGGACCATGGCGGAGTCGTATTGAAGTCATGAATCATGGAGGTGATATGAAGCAGGGTCGTGGTGTTTTGATGAGCGAGATGGCTTTGTGGTTTGGGGCGCTTACCACGGTGGTCTTTTTGGTTTGGGGTCAGGTTTGGGGGGAAGATTTGTCGAATACCTGGTGGTATGCCTTTTTGTTCGGGTGGGTTTTCGTGTCGATGCTTTGGCTGGCGTTTGGCGTCGTGCGGCATGCGGATGCCCTGGCGATTTTACTTGGGGAGCCTTACGGGACGATGGTTTTGACCCTTTCCGTGATCAGCATTGAGGTGGTGATGATTGCTGCGGTGATGATCACTGGTGCGGAGAATCCGACGCTTGGGCGGGACACCCTGTTTTCCGTTCTGATGATTGTGCTGAACGGGATGTTGGGGGTGACGTTGCTGGTGGGGGGGCTGAGGCATGGGGAGCAGAGTTACAATCTACAGGGGGCGGGGGTTTATCTGGGGGTATAGATTCCGATTGCGGGGCTGACGTTGATTTTGCCGCGGTATATGCCCGGGGCGCCGGGAGGCGAGGTTCCGCCGATGACCGGGTTGTGGTTGGTGGTGGTCTCGGCGGGTTTGTATGGGGCCTTTCTCTGGATTCAGACTTCGCGTCACAGCGGCTATTTCCGGCAACCGGCCTTGGTGGCGGGTGGTGGAGGGGGCCATGAGGACGGTCATGGCGGGCTGGTAGTGCGATCGATGGCGTATCATGCCCTGCTGCTTCCGTTGACCATGTTGCCGATCGTGTTGCTTTCAAAAAAGATGGCGCACCTGGTGGAGCATGGGATGACAGTTTTGGGGGCGCCGCAGGCTTTGGGTGGACTTTTTGTGGCGGTGTTGGTGTTGGCGCCTGAGGGGGTGGCGGCGGTGAAGTCAGCCTGGGCTAACCGGCTTCAGCGCACGGTGAACATTGCCCTGGGTTCAGCGCTGTCGACTACGGGGATGACGATACCGGCGGTTTTGCTGATTGCCTTGTTTACGGACAAGACAGTGGAGCTGGGGCTGGACGAGGAAAACCTGCATTTACTGCTGCTGACGTTGCTGGTGGCGGTGGTGAATTTCAGTGCCCCCAAGACCAACGTCATGCAGGGAGTGGTGCACGTCGTTTTATTCCTCACCTATCTGGTATTGATTTTCAACTGAGCCTCGTTGGATTCAGGGGCTGAGCACAGTATCGCCGACTGCGGCCTGGCCGGTAACGATATCTCCGGCAGCGGCGGATCCCATGATGGGGCCGGAGAGCTGGACTTCACCGATTTTGAGGCCTTCGCGGAAAACCTCCAGCCGTTGACCGATTTCCGGCGGGGTACTCAGCTCGAAATCCATCACCACGTAGCGGAGCGGCAGGTTGACGGTGACGATGCGGCCTCGGGGCCTTTCGTCGGGGAGGATTTGGGCTGGGGCGGTTGAGGTGGGGCGACCGGATGCGGGCGGGGTGGAGCAACCGGGGAAGCAGAGCATGAAAAGCAGGCTGCCGGTGGGGATGAGGAAGCGGAGGGACAGTGAGGACATGGGTTCCGTTTAATCTGTAAGGCTTTGGAAATCAACGGTAGAACGGCGTATCAATTCGCAGTTGCCATCACCGGGTTGCCTTTTATACTGCGCGGATGCTGTCTTTGAGACCTATCGTCCGCTGCCTCTTGGCGGTGATGGTATTGCTGCTGGTATCCGGTTGCGGGGGTGTCAGCGGTAGTCATTCTGTTTCTCCGTCGACGTTTCTGCTGCCGGGCTTTGGCCAAGCTGAGCCAGAGTCTGTTCCGGATGTGGGTCCGATGGAGGGCTCGGGTGTATTGGTGGCTCAATCCCGTTAATTTCAAACTATGCGGTTTCCTCTGGCTCTTTCGGTCAAGATTGCTCGTCACATTGTTAAGCATAAGCTTCGCAAGACACCAAGATTCGCGATGGTTCTGCAGCTGGAGCCATTGCATACCTGTAACCTGACGTGTACGGGGTGTGGGCGGATCCGGGAGTATTCCACCAGCCTGAAGGACATGATGTCCCTGGAGGACTGCTTGGGGTCGGCGGTTGAGTGTGATGCTCCGATGGTGAGCATTTGCGGTGGGGAACCGCTGATCTACCCAGAGATTGAGGCGTTGGTGGAGGGAATTCTGAAGCAGGGTCGGATCGTGTATATCTGCACGAACGGGCTCTTCATGCGGAAGAAGATGAGGGAGTATTTGGCGGCGACGCACAGTGCTGCGCGCGAGCCTTTGCTGGCTCAGTTGTTGAATGAGAAGCTGATCTCGGAGAAGGAAGCTGAAGTTATTCGCCAAGGGGCGAAGGGGAGCAAGCCGGTGATTGGGCCTTCCAAATGGATGTATTGGAATGTCCACATTGACGGTCTGGAGTACACGCACGACTTGATTGTGGAGCGCGAGGGCGTGTTCAAGGAGTGTGTGGAGGCGGTGAAGATGGCCAAGCTTTTGGGGTATCAGGTCGCGACGAACACGACGGTTTACAAGGAGACGGATGTTCAGGAGATCGAGGACATGTTCCGGTATTTCTCCTGGATGGGGGTGGACGGGCACACGATTTCGCCGGGTTATGATTACGATGCGGCGAAGAAGGACATGGTGGGGCGGTTGGGCAAGAAGCCTGAGGAGTTCTTTTTGACCCGGGAGCTGACCCGCCAGAAGTTCCGCGACATTGAGAAGTGGGGCAAGTTGTTCACCATTTTTGGCACGCCGGTCTACCAGGAGTTTCTGGCGGGCAAGCGGGAGTTGACCTGCACGGCGTGGGCGATACCGACGCGGAACATTCGGGGTTGGAAGGCTCCGTGTTATTTGATGACGGACGGCCATTATCCGACCTACGACGAGATGCTGGGGAAGGTCAACTGGGAGAGTTATGGCGTGGTGGATGGTGTGGCTCGTGATCCCCGGTGTGAGAACTGCATGACGCATTGCGGGTATGACCCGAGCGGTGCGCTGGGCACGAACTACCAGCGTGGGGATAACTGGAAGAACTTTGCTTATAATTTCGGTGCGCGTCCGAAGCCGGTTACGGATGGGCACATGGTGAACGCATTCAATGGCTGCACGGTGGGCAAGGGCCATTTGGCTGAGGCCCGGGCTGCAGTGGGTGCGGGTGAGACGGGTAAGACCGGATGTGGAGGTGGTGACACTTCCGAACGGGATGCGTTGTTGGCGAAGATCGCCGCGACCAAGGATGGTGGTGGTTGTGATTCTGCTTCATGAGTGCTTTATTTCTTTCTCCCCCTTCATTTGACGGCTTTGACGGAGGTGCAGGTTCGAGGTATCAGGCTCGTCGGGAAGTGACGAGTTACTGGTATCCGACGTGGCTGGCACAACCGGCGGCACTGGTGCCGAACAGCCGTTTGTTGGATTGTCCGCCTCATGGGATTGGGGTGGATGAGTGTCTCAAGATTGCTGATCAGTACGATCACGTGATCATCCACACCTCGACGCCATCTCTACCCAACGACTGCAAGGTGGCGGAGGCAATTAAGGCGAGGAGGCCGTCGACCTGCATTGGGTTCGTCGGTGCCCATGCTGCGGTGTTGCCGACGGAGACATTGAAGGCTTCGGAGTCGATCGATTGGGTGGGGCGGAAGGAGTTCGACTTCACGTGCAAGGAAGTTGCGGAGGGGCGCCCATTATCTGAGGTCGACGGCCTGAGTTACCGTAAGGACGGGAAGATTATTCACAACAAGGAGCGCGCATTGATCACGGACATGGACAGTCTGCCGTGGGTGGCGGATGTCTATAAGCGTGATTTGGAGATCGAGAAGTATTTCATCGGTTATCTGCAGCATCCTTATGTGAGCATGTATACAGGGCGGGGTTGTCCCGCCCAATGCACCTTTTGTCTCTGGCCGCAGACCATTGGTGGTCACAAGTATCGGGTTCGGTCGGCGCAGAACGTGGCCGACGAGATGGCTTACATGAAGCAGACCTTCCCGCAGGCCCGGGAGTTTTTCTTTGACGACGACACCTTTACGGCGAACCTGCCGCGGGCGCGGGAGATTGCCAAGAAGCTTTCGCCTTTAGGGCTGCAATGGTCGTGCAACAGCCGGGCGAACCTGGATTACGACACCATCAAGCAGTTCAAGGACTCCGGGTTGAGATTATTCCTGGTGGGCTATGAATCCGGCAATGAGGACATCCTGAAGCGCATCAAGAAGGGTGTGACACTGGATGAGATGCGTCGTTTTACCAGGGCTTGTCATCAGGCGGGTGTGATGATCCACGGCACCTTTATTCTGGGGTTGCCGGTTGAGACACAGGATACGATTGAGGAGTCGATTCGTTTTGCGCAGGATCTGGATGTATTTAGCATCCAGGTTTCGCTGGCTGCCCCGTATCCCGGGACTGAGCTTTACGAGACGGCGCGCCAGAACGGCTGGTTTTCACGCCGTGACAAGACGGATATCGTGCATCAGGACGGTTTTCAGACCTCGGCCTTGGAGTATCCCGGTTTGAGCAAGGACCAGATCTTCGAGAGCGTGGAGCGTTTTTATCACCGCTATTACCTGCGTCCGAAGCCGATCCTGCGGATTATTCGCACGATGCTGGAGGACAAGGATGTTTGCGTGCGCAGGTTGCGTGAAGGCTATGAATTCTTCCGCAGCATGGCGCAGCGCCGGGCTCAGGGCAGTGCTGCCTGATGGTTCTCTCCGTTGAATAGAGGCGCCTGGTCGGGCGGACTTACTTCAGGGCTGCTGTCATCGACAGCGGCCCTGTTTCTTTTATCCGCTAGCGTAGCAGGGAGGCTTGGTTCCTGTCCTGACCTGCGCCCCTTCGGGTGGGGTGGTGCTTTAGCGGCGTCGACCCATACGGCCGAAGTAGTAACCGCCCCGCACGCGTACTCCCCTGACTTTACCGCCTGATGCTTTGGCTCCTGACTTCTCGATGTCGAAAAGGGCGGTGTAGCGGTAATCGAAATTATCGAGTTTGACGCGTTCGATCCGGCGTCCGATGAAGCGTTCGATGGAGGCGACGTGGTCCACGTCTTCGGCGACCATGAGGGTGAGGGCATCCCCGGAGGCCATGGCGCGGCCGGTTCGTCCGATGCGGTGGACGTAATCCTCGGGATGTTGGGGTACGTCATAATTGATGACGTGGCTGACATTAGTGATATCGAGTCCCCGGGAGGCGATATCGGTGGCTACCAGCACTTCGAATTTTCCCTGGCGGAATCCGTCGAGGGCGTGTTCGCGTTCTTGTTGGGTACGGTTGGAGTGAAGCACTGCGACGGCGTGATTGCCCCGGCGGAGGAGGGCGGAGATGCGGTCGGCGCGTTCCTTGGTGCGGCAGAAGACGATGACGGAGTCGTAGTTCAGCCGGTTCAAGAGTTCGAGCAGGAAGTCTTCCTTTTGGTAATCGGAGACGGGGTAGAGGGCGTGCTGGATGGTTTCGGCGGGAGAACGGCGGGCGGCGGTTTCAACCGTTTCGGGGTTGGTCATGGCCCAGCGTATGAGGGTGTCGATTTCGGGTGGGACCGTTGCGGAGAAAAGGGCGGTCTGACGTTTGGCGGGGCAGCGTTGGAGGATTTTTTTGACGTCCGGCAGGAAGCCCATGTCGAGCATGCGATCGGCTTCGTCGAGGACCAGGTGTTCGATTTTGTCGAGTTTACACGCGCCGCGTTGGAGGTGGTCGAGGAGGCGGCCCGGGGTGGCGACGATGATATCGACGCCTTTTTTGAGGGCTTCGATTTGTTTGGCGTAGCCGACGCCACCGTAGACGACGGCGACTTGGAGGTCGGTGAACCGGGCGAGGTCGCGGACGGCGGTTTCGACCTGGGAAGCGAGTTCGCGGGTAGGTTCGAGGATGAGTGCGCGGGTTTTTCCGTTTGGTTGGCCGAGTTGGTGGAGGATGGGGACTGCGAAGGCTCCGGTTTTGCCGGTGCCGGTTTGGGCACTGCCGATGACGTCACGTCCTTCGAGGAGGAGGGGGATGGCGCGGAGTTGGATAGGGGTGGGGTCGGTCCAGCCCATGGCGCGGATACTCTCGATGATTTTGGGGTGAAGCGGGAAATTCGAAAAAGACATGATGGTGTGGTTCGGGGTTGTTCGGGGGAAGGGGGTGTTAGCGTTGGCGGGCGGCGAGCAGTTCGACAAGGCCGGTGAGGACTTCCTCGCGGTCTTTGCCTTCCAAGGCGATGGCCAGTTGGGCATTGAGCAGGCCGTATTTGACTCCGATGTCGTAGCGGCGGCCGTGCAATTCGGTGGCGAGATAGCGTTCTTGGGCAGCAAGCGTATTGAGGGCTGGTGTCAGGTGGATGTTTTCTGAAGGGTCAGATTCTTTTATTTGTGCATTTAGGAGCTGCATGACGGCAGGGGTGAGCACATGGAGTCCGAAGAAGCACAGGTAGTGGCCGGCTCGCAGGCCGGGGACGATGAGGGATTGTTCGGCTTCGGTGGGGGTGGGTTTTTCCAGCAGGCGTTCGATTTGATAGAGGTTGGCCCGGTTGGGGATGCGGTGGCCGCCGGCTGCACCGTAATAGGGGAGTTTACTTTCGTGCGTGGCCTGGACGGCTGAGACCGAGCAATTTTCCGCCGAGGCGATGTTGACGAGTTCTTTGGCGCAACCGTCGTTGCCTTCGGAGACATACAGGTGGTCGCTGACCATGAGCAGGAATGGACTGTCTTCGGTGAAAGTGTGGGCTGACCATACGGCATGGCCGTAGCCGCGTGGTTCGGCCTGCTCGATCAGGCGCACGTGCTGGCCCCATTGGCCTGCGGCTTTCCTGTAGGCGTCGGCATCACCGGGGCGGATGACCACGCATGCCTCCTCGACGCCGGCGCGTCGGCTTTCGTTGAGGAGGATTTCGAGTGCGGTGCGTTCGGAGCCGTCCTGGTCGACGAGGCTTTGGAGGGGGAGGGCGGCCTGTTGCGGCCCTGCGGCGGTGATGACGGCTTTTTTAATGTCCACGGTGATTCTGGGTCCCTACGGCTGGGATGGGTGAGAATCACACAATGGGTTTGCTTTCGTCAACCGCAGCAGTCCTGGGGGTTCGCGGCTTACGTGGGGGTTTCAGCATGCGGGTTTCGCTGAGGTTGGCCTGGGTGAAGTCGGCTCCCTGGAGCAGTGCGCCACGCAGGTCTGCTCCGGCGAGGTTGGCACCTTGGAGGCGGGCATTGCGGAGGTCGGCCTGGCGCAAGTCCGCGCCAGCGAGGTTGGCGTAACTCAGGTCGGCCTTTTGCAGTTGCGCGCGGGAGAGCCGTGAGAACGTCAGTGAAGCCCGGCGGAGGTCGGCGCGAAGGAACTGTGCATGGCGAGCATCCGCATAGTCGAGGCGGGCGCCGCGCAGGTTGGCGTCATCGAACCGTGTGTATTGGAGGTTGGTTTCGCTAAGGTTGGAATCCGTGAGGTCGCATTCGCAGGCGAGGCTGTTTCGCAGGCTGGAGTGCTGGCATTCCGCCTGGGAGAGGGAGGCGCCACTGAGGTCGGCTGACTCGAGGTTGGCGTTTTGGAGCTGGCTGTTGCTGAGGTCGGTCCGGGCCAGGTCAGCGTTTTTGAGGTTTGCTCCCTCGAGTCTGCAGCGGACGAGGCAGGATTCAAACATAGCAGCGTCCTGGAGGTGGGCTTGACGGAGGTCGGCCTCAACGAGCATGAGACGGTAAAGATTAGGGGTGCGTCCGCGGTTAGAGGCGCGCCATGCATTCCAGGATGGGGTGCCTTGCTGCAGGGCGAGTAATTGCTGGGCGTTGGCCATGGGGCGCGGGTGTGTTCTTAAGAGATCCGTGATTTTGTCTAACTGGGGTCCTTGTGGCAATAATCGGGCCAATTGCGGCCAGGGTACGACCTCTGGTGGGGTGGGAATGGTGCGGAAGGGGGGTGTGACAGAATGTCTCCTAGATGTCGTGGGGTAGTCGTGGGGTGCCGCAATGGGTGGTGGGGTTGAT
>JBMTVN010000042.1:0-19734 GCA_049451415.1 Limisphaerales bacterium
TTCGGCACCATCATGTCCAGCACCCCCGACTCCACCTCATTCACCACCCGCAAACGCGACCCGAACCGCGTCCGCTCAATGTCCAAATAGCGCTCCAGAAAATCCAGCTCCTGCCGCAACAGAACCTCCTGCTCCTCCGTGCTGTCCAAGGCATATCGCAGCAAATCCGCCAGCCTCGCCAACACCCGGTCGGCCGACTTCATGTCCGTCCGCATCAGCGAGGAAATGGCGTTCAGGGTGTTGAACAAAAAATGCGGGTTCAATTGCATCTGCAACGCCTGCAGCCGCGCCGCCGTCAAACGCTGCTCCAACTCCCTGGCCCGCAAAGCCCGCTCCTGCGCCTCCCGATAATACCCAAACGCGTGACTCACACTCACCATCACCCAGTAAATCAAAAGGTTGAAATGAAACGTCTTCACCACCAGCGGATCAAACGCCTCCCCAAATGAAACCGGATCCCCCACAAAACGGCTCTGCAGCTGACCCAATAATGCCCTCAACACCACATACACCGCCGATGCCAGAACACTCGCCCCCAAATGAACCGCCAACTTGCGCCCCCACGCCGGCGCGTCACACCGATACCTCCGCGCCAATTCCATGATCGGCAAACTCAGCAATGCCCACACATCCCAGTCCCCCAAGGACCACCCCACCGCCTGCCCCCACGAAACAGGACGACCCGACTTCGCACTCGCCAAATAAAACTGCCCCGCAAATGACAACCCGATCAGGGTCCAAAACAACCCGCCCAACATCCACCGCCCCACTCGCCCCTGAATCCATCCCGCAACGTTCATGCCTCTCCTTTGCGACATCCACCCACGCTTGAACAGTTAAATCACCCCCAACCAAAAAGAGTGATTCGCCGCCCGCTCCCAGCTAGCATTCACCACAACGCATGCCCGCGGCAAAATCCAACCCACCCCCCGATGATACCGGATCCAACCGCGGCCTCATCCGAACGCTCGCCGTCGTCGCCTCCGTCGCCCTCCTCGTCGCCCTGGCCACGTTCGCCATCGACCATCTCTCATCACCAGCCACCAAGACCAACTCCCCATACCAATCCATTGATGCCATCCCAGCTACCCCGTTCACCCAAATCACCGATGCCTCCGGAATCACCTTCTCCCACTCCAACGGCGCCTACGGCGACAAACTCCTCCCGGAAACCATGGGCGGCGGCGTAGCCGCCTTCGATTACGACAACGATGGCCTGCCAGACCTCCTCTTCATCAATGGCAACCTCTGGCCATGGCACACCAACCACACCTCCCCCAACCCAACCCACCGCCTCTACCATAACAATGGCCAGGGCCACTTCACCGAAACCACCCCCAACTCAGGACTCGACTTCTCCTGCTACGGCATGGGCGTCGCCACCGGCGATTACAACAACGACGGCTTCACAGATGTGTTCATCACCGCCACCGGCACCAATTACCTCCTGCAAAACCACGGCAATGGCCGGTTCAGCAACGTCACCGCCAGCGCCGGAGTAGCCGGCAACCCCGACGACTGGAGCACCTCCGCCGCCTGGTTCGATATGGACAACGACGGCGACCTCGACCTCTTCGTGTGCAACTACCTCCGCTGGTCCCGCGAAATAGATTACGCCGCCGATTACCAACTGCCCGGCATCGGCCGAGCCTACGGTCAACCATGGAACTTCCCTTCCACCTTCCCCTACCTCTACCGCAATAACGGCAACGGAACGTTCACCGACTGCTCCGAAACCAGCGGTATCCAGCTCCGTAATCGCACCACAAACCTGCCCCTCGCCAAATCCCTCGGTGTCCGCCCTGTCGACGTCGATGACGATGGCTGGCTCGACCTCATCGTCGCCAATGACACGGTCCAAAATTTCGTGTTCCGCAACCAAAAGGACGGCACATTCCGCGATATCGGCCCCACCTCCGGCATCGCCTTCGATGCCTTCGGAGGAACCCGCGGTGCCATGGGCATCGACGCCGCCCACTTCAACCAGGATAACTCCCTCGGAATCTCCATCGGCAACTTCGCCAACGAAATGACAGCCATCTACGTCGCCCGTAACCAAACCACTCTCTTCACGGACGAAGCCCTCTCCCAAGGCATCGGCACCGCCAGCCAAATGTCCCTTACTTTCGGCATCTTCTTCTTCGACTATGACCTTGATGGCTGGCTGGACCTCCTCACAGCTAATGGCCACATCGAAACCGATATCGAAAAGGTCGCCCCAAACCAGCGCTACAAACAACCCGCACAACTGTTCTGGAACGCCCACGGCACTTCTCCAACCTCCGGCTTCCTCCCCGTCCCCAGCAACAAAACCGGCACAGACCTCTTCACCCCCATCGTCGGCCGTGGATCCGCTTATGCCGACTTCGACCTCGACGGCGACCTCGATATCGTCCTCACCCAGATTAACGGACCCCCCCTCATCCTCCGAAATGACCAAAGCCTCAACCACAACTGGCTCCGCATCAAACTCGTCGGGACCACCGATAATGCGGACGCCATCGGTGCCCACGTCCACGCCCGCATCGGCAAAACCACGCTCTCCCGCCAGATCATGCCCACCCGGGGTTACCTGTCCCAGTCCGAGCTCCCCCTCACCATCGGCCTCGGAACAGCCTCCAAGATCGACGAGCTGCTCGTCGTCTGGCCCGGGGGCCAGCAACAAACCCTGCCCAACCTCCTCCCGAATACCTCCCACGTCATCCACCAGCCCAAAAAGTGAAGCACTTGTATTCAAGGCAATTTCAGCGATGGTAAACCAGTAAACCCAAAGCCTCTGGCTGTGTGACAATCCCCCAGCTAACCACACTCTCCATAGCGCAGCTCATCGCCAGCCTCACCGCCCTACCCCAACCTGCCTCCATCGCCGACCCCGCCCTCGAATCCGCCATCCGCTACGAACTCAGTCTCTACAACCGCCCGCTCGCTGCTTCCGACCTCCAACAGCTCATCTCCCTCCAGGCCGACCACAGGAACATCACCTCGCTGGAGGGCTTCTCCGGCGCCACCCGGCTCACCGACCTCATCCTCAGCTTCAACCAAATCACCCGGGCCACGCTCCCCCCGGACCTGTTCAGCCTCCTCGAACTGCATCTCCAGGCCAACGGCCTCCAATCCCTCTCCACCACCGCGCCCCTGCCTTCCCTCATCAACCTCAACCTCGCCGAAAACCTCCTCACAAACGTAAGCTTCCTCCAGCATACCCCGGCCCTCACCTCCCTCCACCTCGAAGCCAACGCTCTCCCGGACTTCCTCCCGCCAGCTCCGCTCACGAACCTCCAATTCCTCAACCTCAGCTTTAACCTGATCCAAAACCCCGGCTTCTTCACCCAACTCCCCGCACTCCAAACACTCTACCTCGACGATAACTCCCTCACCCAAATCAACCTCGCCCAATCGCATCCGAATCTCACCGCCCTCAGCCTCTCCATCAACCGTATCCAAAACCTCGGCTTCCTCGAACTCCTCCCCCACCTTCAGGAACTCGACCTCTCCGCCAACTTCGCCACACACTTCGATCTCCCCCACGGATTGAATCAACTCCGCTGGTTGAACCTCGGCGAAAACCGCCTCACACAAGTCAGCTTCCCCGATGACATGACCAACCTCACCAGCCTCTACCTCGACGATAATAGGCTGGAACAACTGCCCAACCTCACCCCGCTCTCCAACCTCACCCTCCTCGACCTCGGGATCAACAGCCTCACCACAGTCGCCATCCCCCACACTCTCACCAACCTCCAAAATCTCGAACTCCGGCTCAACCCCGTCACCACCCTCATCCTCCCGGAATGCCTCGCCACCAACGCCCTCCTCAGCACGGTTGAAACCCTCTCCGCGAACGGCGTAGCAATCCATGCCTACCCCATCCCCCCACACCTGGAAATCACCCCACTCCGTGGCCAACAACTTCTCCTGCTCACCCTGCAGGGCCCTCCAGAAACCTACTCCATCCATACCTCCTCCAACCTCATCCACTGGCTCCACCTCACCTCCCTCACCAATACTCTCGGCTCAGCCACCCTCTCTATCCCGCTTCCGCCCACACCCCTCTTCCTCAACGCTTCCTTCCTCCCCTAAACACCCGGATGAAGCCCCACCGCCCAGCATTCACGCTCATCGAACTCCTCGTGGTCATCGCCATCATTGGCATCCTAACCGCCCTGCTGCTGCCCGCCCTCTCCTCCGCCAAGGAACGTGCCCGCCGCGCCGCCTGCACCAATAACCTACGCCAATTCCTCCTCACCATCACTCTCTACGCCGATGACCACCTCGATGCCGTCCCTCCCGGCCAATCGGACAAAAGCAACCCCGAGGACAACCATGCACCAGTCATCGCCACAGACACCCGCAACACTCTCGTTCTCTATTCCGGAAGCCCACGCATCCTCGAATGCCCCGGACTCCGAAACCCCTTCAACGGAACCGGCGGCTGGCCCTACCCCGACTACGGATACGTCATCGGCTATAACTACCTCGGCGGCCATACCAATACGCCGTGGCCCAGCTTCCGTGAGTTCAAAGGATGGCGCTCACCCCAAAAAACCACCGACACCACCCCATCCCTCATCCTCACAGAACTGAATGACTGGTCCCCCGGTTATGCCAAATCCTTCGCCCCACATACCCGATCCGGCTCCATCCTCCGCGGCTACGAGGACACCCAGCCCGCAGATACCGACGGATGGTCCAGCCAGGCCATCGGCGCAGAGGGAGGTCACCACGGACAACTCGACGGCTCCGCCCAATGGATTCCCATCTCACGCATGTCAACCTACCGCGGCTCCCGACTCTGGGGCTCCGGAGGCTGCTTCGCCATCTGGTAACCCCCCCCGAATAGCCCCCCCACGGATGGGTCTTATGCTCGCAACACCCATCCGCGTAATTCGACTTTCACCCCAACCCCACCCCCACGCAACAACCCCATCTCACCTGCAACATTGACACACTCACCCGCCACCCCTATCACACCAACCCATGTCGAATACCCCTGGGTTCTCCGGAACCGTAGAACTGCAACCCACCTTCCAACCCCGCCCCGGCATCCGCCACGTAGTCTTCGATTTCGACGGCACCCTCTCCCTCATCCGCCAAGGATGGCCCGAAGTCATGATCCCCATGTTCGTCGAAATGCTCCCACGCCAGGAAAGCGATACCGACGAATCCCTCCACCGCCTGATGTTCGACGACATCATGCGCCTGAACGGCAAACAGACGATCTACCAAATGATCCAGTTCGCCGAACGCGTGAAAGAACGCGGCGGCTCCCCCCGCGAACCTCTCTGGTACAAACACGAATACCTCCGACGCCTAAACGTTCGCATCGACCACCGCATCCAAGGACTGAAATCCGGCACCATCCAACCCAATGACCTGCTCGTCCACGGCAGCTCAACCCTCATGGATTGCCTCCAGCAAGCCGGCCTCAACCTCTACCTCGCCAGCGGCACCGATGAAATCTACGTCAAACAGGAAGCAACCCTCCTCGGCCTCGACCGCTACTTCGGCCCCCATATCTACGGTGCCCTCGACGACTATAAACAGTTCTCCAAGAAAATGGTCATCGACCGTATCCTCCGTGAAAACAATGTCGACGGACAAAGCCTGCTCTCCTTCGGGGACGGCTATGTCGAGATCCAGAACACCAAGGAAGTCGGCGGCCTCGCGGTAGCAGTCGCCAGCGATGAAGCGCACAACGGATCAGGAAACATGGACGAATGGAAACGACAACGCCTGAAAGGTGTCGGTGCCGACATCGTCATCCCGGACTTCCGGGATGCCCTGCCCCTGATGAACCTGATCCTCGGCAAGTAACCTCCACACGCGAACATCCCCACCCCGCATGCCTGCACACACCCAACCCCTTGATCTTGCCGAGGTCACCCCTCTGCCCCTGGCCCAACGCCGAAGCCTGACTGAACTGCAGGATATCCTCGTCGAACCCGCCGAGCCGCCCCCGCCCTGCAACGAACTCGCCCGCCAGCAAATCGAAGCCTGCGCCCAATCCATCCGCGAAGCCCACCAGCGCAACGCCGCCGTCATGCTCATCTACGGTGCTCACCTCATCAAAAACGGGGCACAACTCCTCATCAACCAGATGCTCCAGCGTGGCTGGCTCTCCCATATCGCCACCAACGGCGCCGGCATCATCCATGACTGGGAATACTCCTTCCAGGGCAAGTCCACCGAGAGCGTCCGCGATAACGTCGCCACAGGAACGTTCGGCACCTGGGACGAAACCAGCCGCAATATCCACCTCGCACTCCTCGTCGGCGCCCTCAAGGGTGACGGCCTCGGCCGCTCAGTCGGCCGCCTCATCCATGAGGACGGACTCACTCTACCAGAACCCTCCGAGCTGGAATCCGCCATCCGCAACAACCCCTCCGACCCCCTCACCCCCGCCCGGGCCGAACTCCTCGTCGCCATGCGACAGCATGAAGTCCAACCCGGCAGGCTCATGCTACTCCACCGCTTTAGAAATGCCTCCGTCCTCAGTAACGCATTCCACCAAGGCATCCCCTTCACGGTCCACCCGGGCATCGGTTACGACATCATCTCCAATCACCCCATCTTTAACGGCGCCGCCATCGGACGGGCCGCCACCACCGACTTCCGCTGGTTCGCCGGCGCCGTCGAAAAGCTCGACGGCGGCGTCGTGCTCTCCATCGGCTCAGCCATCATGGGACCGCAGGTCTTCGAAAAAACCCTCAGCTGCGTCAATAACATCCGGCTCAACCACAAACGTACAGTCGTCAAGGATCACCAGATCTTCGTCGTCGACCTTCAGGACGGCGGGAACTGGGACTGGACCCAAGGCGAACCTCCCAAGGAAAACGCAGCCTACTACCTCCGCTTCTGCAAAAGTTACTCCCGCATGGGCGGCGCCATGCACTACGTTCAAAGCGATAACATCGCCTTCCTCCATAACCTGTTCCACGCCCTCCAAAAGTAACCGCCCACACAATGGATCCCCATCGATTCCAGACAATCACCTCCAAATACGCCTCGCTGCAAATCGCCGTCATCGGCGACTTCTGCCTCGACCGCTACTTCGAAATCGATCCCGCCCTCCAGGAAATCTCCATCGAAACCAACCTCCCCGTCCATAATGTCATCCATACCCGATGCAGCCCCGGAGCAGCCGGCACCATCCTCAACAACCTCGTCGCCCTCGGCATCGGCACACTCTACCCCGTTGGATTTTCCGGACAGGACGCCGAAGGCCACGAGCTCCGCCTCGCTCTCTCCTCAAAACCAGGCGTGAAACTGGACCACTTCCTCACCACACCCCTGCGACGGACCTTCTGCTACACCAAACCCCTCCTCATGCACCCCGGCCAACCACCGGAAGAACTCAGCCGACTCGACTTCAAAAACTGGTCACCCACCCCCCCAAATGTCAGCCAGACCCTGGCCAACTCTGTTCAAATAATCGCCAACCAAGTCGACGCCGTCATCGTCCTCGACCAGGTCGATATCGCCGAAACCGGGGTCATCACGCCGGACGTTCGCAAAGCCCTCGCCGACATCGCCTGTTCACACCCGAACAAGTTCATGATCGCCGACAGCCGCCGCGGCCTCCGTGACTTCCCTCCCCTCAGCTACAAAATGAACGCCCAGGAACTCACCGCCATGCGGAAGGTCCCCGCTGACTCCACCATCGAGGAGCTGAAGAAAACCACATCCGAACTCGCCGCCGAACTCCATCGCCCCGCCTTCGTCACCCTCTCCGAACGCGGCATCCTCGGCGCCATGCCCAACCAGCCGGCAGAACATATCCCCTGTCACCCCATCCTCGGCCCCATCGATGTCGTCGGCGCCGGTGACTCCGTCACTGCCAACCTCACCGCCGCATCAGCCGCAGGTGCATCCCTCCTCGAATCCCTCGAACTCGCCAATGCCGCCGCATCCATCGTCATCCACCAGGTCGGAACCACCGGCACAGCCTCGGTCCCCCAACTCAAACAACAGTTACTGCCCTGAACCTCCCTGCCCCTCCGCCACCACGCACCGGAAGCCATAACAATGGCACCGATACTCCGGACCACTCATATACCTCGCGGAAACCCGCACATACTTCGGACTGCTAATCCAACTACCACCACGCAATACCCGGCCATAACCCCGCTCCGGCCCTCGCAAATTCTCCTCCAATACCTCCACCGCCTCCCCATACCACGTGTCCAAATACCAGTCCCAACACCACTCGTTCACATTCCCTGACATGTCATAAAGCCCATACCCGTTAGCCATGTCTCTTCCAAGCGGCTCCTGCATCCCGTCATAATATCCAGCCGGACTCGTCGCACAGTCGGATTCCGTCTCCCACGGATCCCCACTCCCCCAATAGTTCGCCTTACCCCCGTCAAGAAAACGCTCAAAATCCTCCCCTCCGCTGCTCCACGGATAATGCTGCCTCTCCAACCCCCCGCGCGCCGCCCACTCCCACTCCAGCTCCGTCGGCAAACGATACCCATCACCACCCCACCGCACCATCCCCTCCGCCAGATCCAATAACCCCGCCCGATAGACCTCCGTCCAGTCCTCATCCCCCATGTAAACCGGCTCACGCCCCTCCATCTCAGACCGTGCATTGCACCACTTGACCGCATCATGCCACGAAACAAAACAAACCGGATGACTCAACTCCCGACCCGGATGAAACGGATACACCTCCCCAAACTCATACCCCTGCCCCAAAGCCCACTCGTACACCTCCATCCATAAACCCCAGCTCACCTCAAACCGATCCATGTAAAAGCCCTGAACCCGCAAGCCCGCAACCGGACGCTCGTCCGCATACCCCTCACCCGACCAATCCCCCCGCTCACACACCCCCGACGGCACCCTCACCATCCCCTCCGGAACCCCGCGCCCCTGCAGGCCGCCCACACCTCCAGGCATGCGACAGCCACACGCCAACATCGCCACAACCCACACTCCCAAAAAAATTCGGCCGACAAGCATCACGAGAAGCTTGCCGGCCAACACACGGAATTTCGACGCCGAATTTAACGTCCCAACGCCTACGGTCAACCCTGCGGATACACGTGCTCTAGGCACTGTCCGGCAAGGTCAGAACCCGCATCGGCTAATAAAGATTGTGAAGGTCCATCCGGACACGGTAATAACCCGAGCTTTCCGCCCCGGAATCATAACCATCAATGTAAGTCTGCCCACCCACGGTCGTGATGGATGTGCTTAAATCCAACCATTCCGCGCCATCCAACCCGGCCGATCGTTGAACGGTATAGGTCATGTCGCTGCGAACAACCGGCAGCGTAAACCGCACCACACCAGCCGCCCGATCAACTGCATACACCTCCGAAATTGAGGAAGGCTCCGTGGGAATCGTGCCATACGCATATTCCAGACCTGTCGAAAAACCATCTCCGTCCGGATCTCCCTCAGCACTGTCCGTCCCGGGATCCAGCCCCTCGCCGGCAAGCCACCAGGTATACTCCGTCCCACCGGGGGTAACAGGGGCCTGCGCCCAGTTGGCAACGTCATTGCCATACGCAAGCTCGTCGATGCGCGCGAGAACACTCCCGCCTCCATCCGGCCCCACCGGCCAGGGAGCTTGATCATCATAGTTGACCCGATCCACACGAATATACTGCAGCTCCCCGATAGCGTTCGTATCCCCCGGCCGGCTCAACTCCACAGATCCACCACCATTGTCCAGGCGCCCCGCCAACCACTGGATGACGCGAACACCCGCCGGAACACTATACTCCGCCCCAAACACATTCGTGCTGCAGACCAACAGCAACCTCTCCCCCGCTTGCAGGGTAATGGGTTCGTCTGCCGGAAAGTCATAATCGAATCCCTTCGTAATCCTCCACCCCGACGCTGTCTCCTCGTCATACATCATCACCGGATCACCACTGATGTTCGTCAGCTCAATATACTCCGCCTCAGCCACCGGCGGATGATACATGATCTCACTAATCACCACCGGCCCCACCATGGGGCCACTGTTCGGCTCACCCGGCGTGGGAATCTCCATCGCGACAAAATTATAGGTGCGCGTGCTGGCCTTGTAATACCGCCCCTGAGTCACTCCTCGCAGCGAGGGACCAAACGTCTCCTTCTCCGTGTAATCAGGACGCAACTCATCCCCCGGACCATAAACGTTCACAGTCTCGCCATTCTCACTCAAAGCAAAAGGCTCAATCACTCCAGGGTCCGTACTGCCCACCCCAAAGTGCAGATCCTCATAAAACACCACATAACCGTTCGCCGGAAGAATCGTCCCGTCAGCGATCCGGTACTTCATCGGAACATCAGGATCATCACTCAGATACCATCCTCCCAAATCGACGTCCTTCGAACTCGAGTTCAACAACTCAATCCAGTCAGGTGCAATATCATGCGAGTGCGCCAACACCTCATTGATCACCACCAGGTTCGGCGTGAAATACGGATAATCCTCCGGATCGTAAGCATAGTAGGCACCCATGTCCGCACGAGAGCCGTCAGTATCCTCCTCATGAAGGGGATCGCCCGCGTCAATCGCCGGCGATTCGGCCAGCAGGGAAAAGTCGTACCCTCCCGCATCGGTAAACAGCGGATCCGCCAGGATGTTCCCGCTGCCGGCCAAAGGCATGGTGTCGGAAAGCGAATAGTCCACGGTCAACACCGATAAGACATCCGCAAAGGTGTCACTGCCCTTGCTCCGCGAAAAGATGCTGTTGCTCACATGGGCAATACCACCACCCGACCCAGCATTCTTCTCGTAAACCGCAACCCCAAAGTTGTCCCGCGCAAAAGTGTTCTGATCAATGTAAGCCGTCGAGTTTGCATCCTTCACCCCCACTCCCATGTCGCAATCCACAATCAAATTGCGCCGGATATAAGCCACCGATGCCTGCCCCACGGAAACACCCTTGTCGGTAATGTTGAAAATCCGGTTCCCCTCAACCATCAAATCCCGGCACCCCTCCCCAACATCAATCGCATCGCTGTTAAAACCCCTGAAGGCATAAATGCGGTTGTCCCGAATCACTCCGCCCTCCACATCGTCAAAGTCAATCGCATCGGTGTCAGGCGAGTCGTTCCCCGTGAACACCGACCTCTCCACCAAACCCAACCCGGACTTGACGTTGATCCCATCCCCCGTGAATTGAATGTGGATTTTACAGTCCCTCAGGGTCGTGGAACCAAACCGCGCAAAAACAGGCTGCAAGGCGTCAATATCCACATGATCCAGCGTGATCACCGAGTTGTAGCCGGAAACCGCAGCCTTCAGGTTAATCGGATCCCGACCGCTCAATGTCGCATCCCGAATCGTCACATAGCTCAAGGTGGATTCACCCGTTGCATTCACAAAACTCAGGTTGCCCCAAGGCTGTCCCGACCTCGCAACCATATGGACGGGCTCCGCTTCAGTCCCGTCCGCAATCAGTGAGCCATAGACCATGATGCTCCGACCCGGTGGCATCCGGATCTCAACACCCGGCCCAATATAAAGGGTCGCTCCTGCCTCAACGACCAAATCCCCCATCACGGAATACGGCAAACCGTTGTTGTGTAGCGCCGTATCCACGGCAATAACCGGATCAATCACCACCTCCGCACCAGCAAGAAACTCCGCCGTAATCCCCATAGCCGACTGGAGGGTCAACTGAACCGTCGACGCCGTCTCTCCATTGCTCCACCCCACGAATCGGTAACCCGGAGCCGCCTCTGCCTTCAGCTCCAACGGGGTATCCGCAAATACCCGCACCACGCTGCTATACTCCGGCGCCATCGGCACACCCGCCACCAGAACCCTCCCGCCAGCGGGATCAGACAGCTCCAAGCTCAAATCCACCATCGCCCGGCTAATTCCCAGTTCGGTTTGCAGGCGCGAAAGTGCATACGCCGGACGTTCAACCGCAAATTGCTTGATCTCTGCCAGCTCCCCCGCCCTGTCCACCATCGAACCCGACCAGCGTGCCCGGTGACGCGCAGCCTCAGGCTCCTGCTCCGCCGCCAAAATATCCAGCCGGTCAGCGATCCTCTGCGCCAACAGGGTGCTGCCCACATGGGCCGCATACCGCTGGATCAACCGGTCCACAAAATCAGCGTTGTTGTCCAATCGACCAAACAAGGTGTAGCTCGCCCGAAAATCATCAATCAACGATCCCCCAACATTGGACATGCTAAAACCACGGTCAAAGTCGTTGATCACCCAGCGCCACCTCGAACCCGGCTTCAACCCACACCAAAACTCCCGGTTGTGCGACCAGCTCGTGTTCACCGCAAAATCCGAAGCCACCACATAGTCAATAAACGAGTCCACCTCCATACGTTGCTGAATCTGCTCGTAAACCAGCGGATCCGCAGGATCGTTCGTAACACAGTAGGCTCGAAATGCCTCATAAGCCTCCGTCGTGCCAGCATCCGCCATCAATACGGTCGTCCCCGACTCGTTGTGCGCCCACATCACATAATCATACTCCCCCTCGGACAATGCCTTCTCGTTGGCAAAAAACATCGGGCTGAAACGCTTACGGATGTTGTAAATCCCCCAATACTCGCCGTTGATGAATAACACCGAGGGGCGATAGGAATACAGCTCGCTCTCAACCTGCCCCTCCAAAAACGACGGCATCATGGCGTCGCGCAACAAAGTCTCCTCCCAATCATCTCCGCCATTCCGGAGACTCAGCGAATCAAAGGTCCCCACGGCCTGCCCCGGAAACATCTGATAGCTGATCAAATCATCCCCATACTTGGAACGCAGGTTTACAATGAACGGCTTCTGCGCCTTCAGCCATATGTTCTCACCCGCAATCCTGACTCCAGCGCTCACCGCAAACGCCGGACTCTGATCAGCCTCAAACATCTCCAGTCGAACCGGAACCTCCCGACCCTTGTAAGGGTATGGACCGTTGTTCTCCGCAATCCCGATCTGGTCCCCAAACAGGTTCTCCGGATCTGTGATCAGGGAAAACACCGGCACGCTCGCCGACTCGTCCCTGAAAAATGTCCGCGTCGTCACCGGCCCCGGAATGCGACCCGGCACAATCGCCCTCGCTCTCAACACAAGGGTGTTGGTCACGGTCAACGGCCTCTCATAAATGGCCGAACTCGACGTCGGCACCGAACCGTCCAGCGTAAAGTAAACCTCCTCACCCGCACCCGCCGCACTCAACACCACCTCCTGATCCTCAGTGTAAAAACCACTGGCGAGACTGCACTCAACACCCCCTGCCATACTGAACTCAGTCAGCGAAGGGCCGACATTCTCCTCCCCCGGAGTAGGCTCAGCAAAAAATGACCAGCCAGTCGGCGATTCGACGTCGCGCCCATACGAAATGTCCGACATCTGCGGAGGATAGTTCGTAACGGAATCCACCAGGCTCACGCTGGAAGGATCCACCTCCAACACTACCAGCTCCGCATCCATGCTGATATCACTGCTGTTCCCGGATGCCTGATGCACCTCCACCGCCATCACGTTGCGCCCAGCGACAAATGCCGACAACGGCAGATCCACTGGCTCAAAGGCATAATCATCGCCCCCCGCACTGGTGTAGTCACTGTAAGCCACCGCACCCGATTGCATCCGAACCCGCGCCACCTCATCCCCGTTCAAATAAACAATCGCCCCGTCATCAACCTTCAGGTTGAAACGAACATCACCGATCGCAGCCGGATCAGTAACGTCAAAGGCAATGCGGAAATGTGTCGTCGGATACTTGGAGGACGCAGACGGACCATACCCCACCACCGTCGCCTCATCCCCATCGCCATAACCCAACTCCGCCATACCCTCACTCCAACCCGCGTCATCGTAGGCCGGCATTACCCAGTCAGCACCCGGATCCACCCCGGTGTCCAAATACTTCCATGCAGCACCCCTCGACACCAAAGTCAGGGTCGATGAAGGGCTGTCCAGCCGATACAAGCAGATAGATTCACCCGCCGCACTCAGCTTGAAACCCGCATGATGCCGCTGCGTCACAAAAGTGCTCCCCCACGGGAAATACCCCCTCAAAAACGTCTCGCCCGGCCCGGCATTGAAACCGTCAGCACGAATCATCAGGTATCCACCAGCACCGATCATCGTCCCATCAGGTATCCGCCACTTCAAAGGGAGCGCAGGATCATCCGTCAAATAATACCCCGTTAGCAGAACATCAACCGGATCCGGATTGTGCAGCTCAATCCAGTCGGAATAGTCGTCAAAATCACAGTTGTCCGGGGCGATCGACTGATTCGACGCCAAAAACTCATTGATCAACGGCCCCGCTTGCGCAAACCCACCCACCACTAACAACAACCCGCACACAAATCCCTGAAAATACAACTTGGTCATAGGCTTACCGGCGCAATACTGCGCAAAACAATTTCACAACGCTCAAATGCCACATCTACCACAATCCCGCCCGCGGTCCAGTGGACCTAACGTCCCGTTTTTGTAATCGCTTGACTCATAATTCACGCGCCCGAACGCACGACCCCGAACCAAACTCAACAAACCAACCGGTCTCCAGCCGCTCAATCACTCAGCCCGACCCCTCAACATCTCCAGCCGCGGTCTGATCCCGGCATCATTCGGTCCGATTGCGGACCGCAGCCGCGCATGGCTAATCTCATAAAACGCCCGAGGAGAAGGACAGCTGCGCAATGCCACTCTTTCAAGCAGGAAACCTGCCAGCGGTCGCCAATGGTCGCTTCATCCTGCGCGGCATCAGACACATCGCACCCCTCAAAGGATGCCCCCCTCGGCTACTCAGGTGACTGGACTCTTAACCTGAAATAAGCACCGCCCCCGGACTCCACCTCAAACTCCAGTACCCCGCCACCCGGCGGAACCACCAACTGCTGAACAGGATTCCAGCCCCCACTCTCCAGGTCGTCAGTCGATTCCAGCCAATAATCCCGCCCCTCAACCAGGTGCATCGAGAAGCGGAAACCGGCGCCCACACGAACTGGACTTCCCACCGCCAATACGCTCGACCCCAAACCGGGATCAGTCCCAACCAGATACTCCTCCAGGTTGCTCAGACCATCCCCGTCATAATCCAAAACCGCATCTCCGGAATCAGCCGCGTCCAAAAACGTATACAACGCCTCAAACGAATCCGGCATCCCATCCCCATCAGAATCCACACCCTGTGCCTCCTCATAACCACCAGGAGTCGGAACCATGGCCAACCACGCCGCCGGATCATTTGAATATCCCTCCACACTCCTCCGCTGCAGGGAATTACCCACCCCGTTCGCATCAGCACCCCAAACCCCCTGGTTTCCATAAGTCAACTCGTCCACCACAATCCAGGATACATCGTCCCCGGGTACATCCGCCGCCTGTGGTCGCTCCAACCCCACCCGATCGCTCCGGTTGCTCAGCTTGCCCGTAAAGGGACCGAACATCGGCACTACCCCAGCCCCCAGCCCAAAAGTCGCCTCAAATGCCGAACGCAGACCCGCATCCGCCGGATCAAAACTGACCACCAGCAAGGTCTCACCCGCTCCCAACGATACACCCCGTGGAAAGGTAAAGCTGATCCCACCATCCAAACGCCAGGCACCCAGATCCTCCTCCAGTAAAACCACGCCTTCCGTCGGGTTATACACCTCCACAAACTCGTCCCAGGTATTGTCAGTGAGCCCATCAAGGCTCTTGGGATGATACATGACCTCGGTGAATACCAACCCGGTTAACGGTGCGGTGTTCACCCCGTCACGCGTACGCTGGGCCAGCGTCCTGAATGGCCCAACCCCGTCAGCATACCGACCATAAGCCCGGTCGTTCTCCTGTCCCTTGAAACGAATAAAGTCCAATACCCGGTCGGCACCATTCCCCGGCAAATACGACAGCAATACTTGCTCGCCCGCCTTGTCTAAACCAAAGCCGATCGTAATCGGCTGATGAAATCCCGTTACCTCATCAAAGCTCACTCGCCCCCTGGCTCCCAAGGTTACCGACGGCACCGCCCACTTCCGCAAGTCCAACGGATCGTCGCTTAGATAAACGTCCTCCAGCGTCACGCTGCCACTACCCACATGCACCAACTCAACCCAATCATTCGAATCATACTCCGGATAGGCAGCATCACTGTAATCCGTATGGGCCGCCACCTCATTGATCACAACGCGCATGCCTGAATCAACCGGCTCTGCCACGCCGGGAGACCCGCCAATCAAATGGCTCGCCACCCAGTTCCCGGGATAATCCAAAGCCCCACTCGCCTGACCTTCCAACCCACCAGGAGCAACCACCAGCGAATGCCCCGAACCCAAGGCTGACAACGGCCAATCCCGGCCACCGCCATAGGCAAAATCAATCAATGCCTCCCCGCCCGCGGACGTCTTCAGCACCACCGATTCCCCACCGTTGTCCAGCCCCCCTGTATAGGGTCCAAACAACTGCACGCCCTCCGCTAATCCATAATGCTCACGAAAAACAACTGCATCCGGATGCTTCATCACCAAGACCCGCTCACCCGCAGCCAACACCGCCCCCTCCGGAAACACGTAGTCAATCCCACTGGTGAATTTCGCCCCCGCCAAATCCAATGCCTCCCCCTCCCCGATATTCGCCAGCTCAAGAAACTCAAAATCGCCACCCCCATTAGGCTGGACCATCAACTCAGTCAACCTGAGCGATTCCCTCAACGCCAACGCGTTGTCAGGCGGCCCCACCATGAACTCCACCGCAGCTGACCAATGGCTCGCCCGCCCAGCCTGATCCTTCACTCTCACCCGCGCGCGATACGTCACCCCCGGACGCAACACCCCCGCCGGCACCTCTACCCCCGACTGAAATATACTGAGCTCTCCCGACTCCCAAACCGCATCCACTTCATAAAACCAAGGCTCAGCCGATAACCAGCTCCCCTGCCTCGGCCTCGTCACCGCCCCTACCCGCCACTCCTGTCCGGCAAATGCCGTCGAACCCGCATAAGCACCACTCGACAATACAATCCGGTTCGCCGGATACCCCGCGGGACCAGCATAGGAAATCACCGGTGTCGACGGAATCTGCGCATCCGCAGCCAGGTTGTCGAGATACTGAGACCTCGTGCTGATGTAGTTCTTCATTCCCTGGACTCCGCCGGCAAAATCCTTGGTCACGCCCGGCTCACGCGGCCATTGATAATACCTGCCCTGCCCTGCCTTGCTCCCGGGACTGCTGCTGTAGGTCCCGCTCGACATCTTCGGGTTGTAATCCCATTGCGCCCTGTCCGCATCCAGCAACGTGTAACCCGAGACAGCCCCACGCAACCGCCCCGCCATCTCATCCACCAACCGCCAACCCTCGTCCTGGTTGAAAAGCAGGTCCCTCAGCTCCCGAATCCGGTTCTTGAACTCAATCTCAATCTGAGGACGACTCCCGCTCAGCCTCATCACCCCACTACCCGATTGCAACCCCGTCCCGGCCTCGCGAATCGGAGTCAACAAACGCTGCCCCACCGCATCCACACCAGCCCCTCCTGAATCCGACCGGTACATGTTGTGCGCCCACGTCAGATCCAAATCCCACGGCACCACCATCCATTGCCCCGTCACGGGATTGTGATAATAGAAATAGTTCTTACCATCGCTGATGTCGTAATGATGAATCCCCTGCACAATAGTCTGGTAGCTGTAGTAAGCCTCCAGATCCCAGTTCGCTCGCCACCACGCGTCCGTCGCCCCCGAGTAGTTGCCCAAGATGAAATTTAAATCCGATTTGTCGTCCGGCCCCAATGGACCCAGGTTGTTCAGCTCCCCACCCCCGCCTTCCATCTTGTACAGGTTGCCGTCCGGCAAACCATGCTCATCCAAAAAGCGACCATCCAGCTGCTCCACCATCAGATACACACCCCAGAAATCACCCTCGTATTGGTTGCCCACCGCAACCTCCCCCACCTCATCCACAATCCGCAGCTGTGCATAGGTCGTCCGTGACGCCGGCACCCCCGCCAGATTGAAAAACCTGAAACCCACAGACTCAAACAAACCCTGCTCCCCCCGGTGGTCATAGTCACCCTGCTGGATCGATGCCCCCAGGTTCAGCTTGCGCCACCTCTCCCCATACTTGCGCCCCCAATCATCCCGCACCAGGAAGTCGTGCCCGCGATTCGCATCAAACTTCCACATGTTCTTGCACATCGCATAACGCCACACCCCACCCCTGGCCCGATACCGCACATGGTCATACACACGCCCGTCAATCACCAGGGTCCCCAACCATAAATACGCATCCCCACCATACCGGCTCAACCACGTCGCATCCTCCACGGTGGACCTCTCCGCAATCAGCTGAATCACCGGCAACCGGTTCATCTCCTCCACCCCCAAGGTAAACTGCTGCCCCAACACCCCCGCATCCCCCGGCCTCACCGCCCCCGTCCACGCCGGAACGCCTCCATACACAAAATAAGCAAAGTTAGGGACCGGATCGTCAGGATATGGCACCAACACGCTCTGCCCACCCCCATCCACCGCTTCTACCCGATACCGGACCAAACGCCGATGAACCTGCACATCAGCCGACAACTCAACCGTGTAAATACTGTCCCCAGCCAGCACATCACCCCCCTGCCCATCATCCCGCATCATCACACTCGCCCAGTCGCTGTCATACTGCGGCCCATCCAAAGGTATGTAACCACCCGGATCCACCACCTGGTAAAACAACGTCACCCCCGAAACCCCATCCGCATCAGTCACCTTCGCCCGCACGGTCACAACCTCCCCCGGCACCGGTTGCTCAGGCAAATGCTCCACCTGCCGGATCGCCGGAGGAATCGAACCGGTATACACCGCATTCATCGCCCCCGGCGTCGGCCCGTCACCACTAGCCGACTCCGTCGCAATCAATCGCAAATCCACCCAAAAATCCGAACTGCCACTCAAACTCGCGTTCGCCCCCTGAACCGCGATCACATTCGTCCCCGCATGGATCAAACTCGCCGCATTCCGAATCTGATAGCTGTGATATGTCAGATCCTCCAGCGCATTCACCGCAGAACCACTGAACGGCACCTCCCCTCCGGGCATGTTCGCACTCACAACCTCCACCCCGTTAATCCAAACCTTCACGCCATCGTCATACTGCACCTCCAACAGCAGCTCCCTCACTGCAGCAACATCCACAACCTCAAAATCACGACGGAAGTAAACAGTGCTGTACCCACCCCGCATATCCTCCAACAGGGTCACAACGTGCCCATCCCCATACCCGATCGCCATCGCCCCCTCACTCCAACCCGAATCATCAAACCCCTCCTGCCTCCATTCCCCCGTGACCCCCGAAGGCTCCGCCGTGCCCTTGAAATATCGCCAGACAGAACCCGCATCCACCAAAAGACTCCCCGCCGGACCACCCCCTCCTCCCAAACTCGATACCCGCCAATGCCCGCCAACCGAGTTGTCCAACGCCGGATTCAATAGCTCAATGGAATACCCCGGGTCATCCCCCACTGTCGGCCACGGAAACCCCAGCTGATAATCCACCTCGTCCACCACCCGCCCGCTCGCATCCACCAGCTCCACGGTCTCACCCTCGTTACTCAGCCCCCCAACCCACGGCCCCAACGCCGCCACTCCATACTTCGCCTGAATGGAGGCCGGATCCTGCGCCACCACCAAATATCCCCCCGCCCCAAGCACCGTCCCCACCGGAAAAACAAAATCCACACCTCCCGCAATAGCCCACCCACTCAAGTCCAGCGCCTCCACCCCGGTGTTGTGTAATTCCACAAATTCAACCAACTCGTTCGCCAACGGTGGATCAAAATGTATCTCGTT
>JBMTVN010000043.1:0-19402 GCA_049451415.1 Limisphaerales bacterium
CTGGGGTGGTGGGGCAGAGCAGGGAGGGGGAGGCCATGGGCTGGCGGAGCCCGGGCTTAGACTGATGAATTGGTCCGTGGCCAGGAGGAGGTCGGTGAGGAGTCCCAGGCCCCCGAAGGTGGCCTGGTCCTGGACCGGGACATGATGTTCGCAGGCGCTTTTGGCGCAGGCGAAGACCCGGGCTCCCTTGCTTTTGAGTTGGTTCAGGAAGAGAGAGTTCAGGCAGGTGGTGCCTTGGTCGAGGCAATAGACATAGAGTTGGGTTTCCGGGTGTAGATGCAGGTGGTTTTCAATCCAGGCGAGAGCGGGTGGAAGTCGTGGGTCGGTGTTGGCCACAGCGAGGAGCCAGGTTTGGCGGTATGGGAGTGAGGGGGGCATTGTGGCTGGGGGTGCTGTGGGTGTTGCTGTTCAGCGCTGGTCTATGGCTGATTTGGATGCGAGCTTCAACACCCCGCTGGTGCAAGATTTTTTGCTGAATTTGCCGTTGCGCGGTGGATTGGCGTCCACTAAACCTCTGCGCAGGGTTACATCACGTGACCGACAGGAGACCAAGATCCTATGAAGCACAAAGCCCGAACCAGTGTCCCGGCCAAGGCCAAGAAAACAGCGGGGTCTTCCGGAAAGAAAAGCACTTCCCCGGCAACGAAGAGCCCGGGCAGCAAGCCGAAGCAGGTGTTGGCTGGTGGTGCCCAGAAGGGGATACAGCGGTCAGCAGGCAGGACCAAGGATCCGGGTGTTGCTGCGCCTTCCAAGGCCAAGGTTTCGGCGGTCAAGCAGCCAGCCAAAGGGTCGGTTAAAGTTGCGAAGGCGAAGGTTGGAGCCAAGAGCAAGGCTGTTGCCGGGAAGGTTGCCAAGGCGGTGAAGGCACGTGGGGGAGGGGGTGCGAAATCGCGTGGTTCTGCCAAGGAAACCCTGCCGCAGGCGTTGTTTGACCCGGAGTTGCCGGTGGCACCGACGCCGGGCGGGTCGGGGCGCAGGTATGCTTTGGGGCCGCAATCTGTGGCTTTGCGTCCGGAGATCCCTGACGAGCTGGGTGAGTTGCCGGAGGCTTATGGTTCCAAGAGGTTATTCCTGACGGCGCGGGATCCGCACTGGCTGTATGCGCATTGGGACTATACCACGGAGCAGTTGAGGGAGTGCAACGCTTTATCGGCTGACCGTCATTTGGTTTTGCGGGTTTACGTTGGGGATTTCGGCGGTCATCCATGCAGTGAGCTTCGTGTTCATCCCGAATCGAGGAACTGGTTTGTGCATGTGGGCAAGGGAGGGGCCAAGTATTTATCGGAGCTGGGGTATTACCGGAAGGGTGACCGGGTTTGGGTTTCCTTGAGTCGTTCGGCGGCCACGCTGACGCCGCCCGAGCTGATGGGTGGCGGGCGCGGGGTTCATTTTGCGACAATTCCGGCGGATGTTCCCTTTGAGGTTTTGATTGGGTTGGTACGGTCGGCAGCGAAGGAGCACGTGCCTTTGGCTGAGGCTATTTTGCAGTTGCGAGCTTCTGGGTTTGAGGGTTTGCCGGAGCCTTCGGAGTGGCCAAAGACGGCGTGGACACTTCAGGAGGAGAGGTTGTTGGATCGGGTGGTGGCGGAGAATGTTTCCCTGGACGAAGTCAGGCGTGCCTGGATTGGTTCACTCGAGATTACGGAGTTATTGCGGCGTCATGTTGCCATGCAGCGTGGTTCGGCTGAGCTCATGTCTTCGGCGGGCTTGCCATTGGGAGCGAGGCCATCCTCAGCAGGCGTGAGCAGTTTTTCGAGTCCGGCGGGCGGGGTATCTCGGGAGCGGTCTTTCTGGTTCAATGTAAATGCGGAGTTGATTGTATATGGGGCGACCGAGCCGGATGCGCAGGTGACGCTTGGCGGGAGGCCGCTCCGACTGCGTGCTGACGGCACGTTTAGTTTTCGGTTTGCGTTGCCTGACGGTGAGTATGAGTTGCCAGCGGTGGCGGTTTCGGCTGACGGGCTCGACCAGAGGAAGGCGGAATTGGAGTTTCGTCGTTCGACCGTCTATTCCGGTGAGGTGGGGGCCCATCCGCAGGATTCGAATCTCAAGCCACCGAGGTCAGAATCTTTGGAGTGAGCCGGGTCGGGGGGGATACTACGGACATGTCAGGATATCTTGCTTTAATTTTGCATGCTCATCTGCCTTTTGTCAGGCACCCTGAGCATGAGCGTTTCCTGGAGGAGAGCTGGCTTTTTGAGGCGATAACGGAGACCTATGTTCCACTGATCCAGTTGATGGACGGTTGGAGGAGGGATCGTGTTCCGGTTCGGTTGACGCTGACCCTTTCGCCGACCCTGTGCAGCATGTTATTGGATCCGCTGTTGCGGGGTCGTTATCAGCGGCATTTGGAGGGGTTGATTGAGTTGGCGGAGAGGGAGGTGCTGCGCACGAAGTGGGAGAAGCATACCCAGCCGCTTGCCCGGATGTATTTGGAGCAGTTTCGCAGCGTGCAGGAGACGTACTCAGCGCACGATCGCAACCTGATTGCAGCGTTTCGTTCCTTTCAGGAGACGGGGCAGCTTGAGATCATTACGACTGCGGCGACTCATGCCCTGCTTCCCTTGATGGCGCATCATCGGCCTCTGTTGCGTGGTCAGATCCTGACGGCAACGGATCATTATAGGGCCTGTTTTGGGAGGGATCCCCGTGGGTTCTGGCTGCCTGAATGTGCGTACTCTGACGGATTGGAGGAGACGTTGCAGGAGGCGAACGTGAGGTGGTTCGTGTTGGATACCCACGGGTTGATGAATGCCGATCCACAGCCCCGCTATGGGGTTTTCGCTCCGGTTTTCACGCGCAACGGTCTGGCAGCGTTTGGACGTGACCTGCAGTCTGCGAAGCAGGTGTGGAGCAGGGAAGAGGGATATCCCGGCGATTTCCGGTATCGCGACTTCTACCGGGACATCGGGTTTGACCTGGATTTTGACTACGTGCAGCCGTATTTGCCGTCGCCAATCCATCGGGGTTTTACGGGCATCAAGTATCACCGCATCACGGGGCAGGAGGGGGTGAAGGAGATGTATGACCATGAAGTTGCTGGACGCTTGGCCCGGGAGCATGCCGAGCATTTCGTGGCATCTCGTCGAGCGCAGGTTGTGCGGTTGGGCACGGCGATGGATCGTGTTCCCCTGGTGGTTGCACCCTATGATGCTGAGCTATTCGGCCACTGGTGGTATGAGGGGCCGCAGTTCTTGGATCATGTTGTGCGCTTGGTTGCGAGTGATTCGAGTGGCCTGAGCTTGTTGACGCCGACGGATTACCTTCGTCGTTACGACACGAACCAGGTGGTTAACCCCAGCGAGTCGAGTTGGGGTGAGGAGGGTTATTGGCGGGCGTGGTTGAATGAGACCAACGAGTGGATTTATCCGCATTTGCAGGTGGCGCAGGAGCGTATGGTGGAGTTATCGACACTGTATGCGAAGTCGGGTGGTCTGGTTCAGCGGGCGTTGCGTCAGGCAGGGAGGGAATTATTGTTGGCTCAATCGAGCGACTGGCCCTTCATTTTGCGGGCGGGCACTAGTCCTGAGTATGCGACCAGGAGGGTGAAGATGCATCTCCTGCGGTTTTTGTCGCTTTACGAGCAGCTGCGAGCCGGGGCGGTGGATGCGGATTGGCTGAAGCGGATGGAATCTACGGACAACCTCTTTCCTGATCTTCGACCCGCTTACTGGGGGTAGGAGGGGTTACCGCGTAGACGTTTGAGCCCCGGAGTGGGGTTGTATCTGCGAGGTTGGAATCCAGCTTTGGGCTTCTCTAACCGTCATTTGCATCCAAAGGTTCTCCAACCGGGTTGGGTGGCCCCCGTGGTCGGTGGCGCGTCGCGCCGGACAGAATTAGCGGTAGAGCACTTTTTCCAGGTAGTTGACGGCCTGGCGGACGTTTGTATCCACCTCCATGCGGTCTTTTACCAGTCGACAGGCGTGGAGCACCGTGCCGTGATCCCGACCGCCAAAGGCCTCACCGATTCCGCTGAGGGAGGTGTCGGTCATATGCCGGGCGAGGAACATGGCGATTTGGCGAGGAAAGGCGATATGTTCCGGGCGGCGCTTGCTGGTCATATCTGCCAGTCGAATATCGAAGTGGTCGGCGACGCGTTTTTGTATGAGCTCGATGGTGATCGAGTAGCGACCTTCTTCATGGAGGATTTCACGGAGCAATTCCTCCACGACTTCTTGGGTGAGAGGTTTTCCTGTGAGGGAGGCAAAGGATGCGACGCGGATGAGGGCCCCCTCGAGTCGACGGACGTTGGTACGGATACGGGAGGCAAGGAAGTTCATGATCTCGGAGGGGAGTTGGACTCCGAGGGCGTTTTCCTTTTTGCGAAGGATGGCGAGGCGCGTTTCGACATCCGGCGGCTGCAAGTCGGTGGTCAGTCCCCATTCGAAGCGCGACACGAGCCGCTGTTCGAGATTTTGAATCTCGTTGGGGGGGCGATCGCAGGTCATGACGATCTGTTTGCGGGCTTCGTGGAGGGCATTGAAGGTATGGAAGAACTCTTCCTGGATGCGTTCTTTGCCGGCGAGGAATTGAACGTCGTCGATGAGCAGGACATCGGTTTGGCGGTATCGGCGACGGAATTTGGCGAGCTGGTTATTCTGGATGGCGTCGATGTAGTCGTTGGTGAAGCGTTCGGAGGAGACGTAGGCGACGCGGGCTCCTTTTCGTTGGCTGACGACCTGGAGGCCGATGGCGTGGAGCAGGTGGGTTTTACCGAGGCCCACGCCGCCATAGACGAAGAGGGGGTTATAGGACTGGCCGGGGGTATGGGCTACGGCGAGTGCGGCGGCGTGGGCGAAGCTGTTATTGGAGCCGACGACGAAATTCTCGAAGGTATTTTTGGGATTGAAGGTGAGGTCGCCTACAGTTGGGCTAATGCTGTTGGCCTGATCCGGGGTAGTTTTGGGGCGGGGGGCTGGGCGTTCGGGTTTGGAGGACGGGTTTTTGGAGCTGTTTTTGGGGACGCAGAAGACGACTTTCAGGGTGCGGCCGGAGGAGGTTTTGAGGACATCCTGGATGAGGTTCAGGTAGTTGTCCTTGATCCACAGTTCGCTGAAGTCATTGGCGACCTCAAGGGTGAGGCAGTCCTGGTCGATGGAAGCGGCGGTGAGGGGGGCGAACCACAGGCGGTAGAGGTCGGGGTTGAGGAGCCCCTTCAGCACCTCCTGTGCTGCATGCCAAACTGCCTCAGCAGAGGGGGTTTGGATGGGGGCTGATTGCGGGTTCACGGTAGAATTATTCACGTTCTCGTTTGACATCCCTGTAACACGGTTTTCAGGACAGATGGAACCCGCGATTACGGCAGCTGATGGAGGCATTTCCCGGGTGGTCACCGCGGAGGGAGATGGTCTCATGGGCTGCTGTTTCCATTGTTCTAAATTACTTGTTTACAACCACTTAAAGTCAAAATCCGGTTCTTCATGAGGGCAATTGGAGACAAAGCCTCGTGTTGCTGGGCAGTTCGAATCGGCGAATGGGCTTTTAAAGCAAGGCAGCTCTGTAGACTAGGACAATATGTTAACAGTTTTTCACGAGTTATTCACACCCTCGGAAGGCCCTCGAAATCAGACACTTCTCGAGTTTTCTTATTGGCTGGCGGGGGTGTGTTGGGGAGGGTTAATTGCAGCACGAGAAGCGTTCGTCTGCGACTTTCCTTTTGGGTTGGCTCGTGAGGGGGGTCAGACGGCCTGCTCGCCGGTCTCGTCGGTGCGGATACGGATGGCGTCATCGACTGGAGAGATGAAGACTTTTCCGTCTCCGATTTTGCCGGTTTTTGCGGCTTTGACGATGGCTTCGGCGGCTTCACGGACTTGGGCATCGCCCAGAACGACCTCGACTTTGATTTTCGGGAGGAAATCGACGGTGTATTCGCTGCCGCGGTAGATTTCGGTGTGACCTTTTTGGCGGCCGAAGCCCTTAACCTCGGAGACGGTCATGCCTTCGATACCAATGGAGGCGAGGGCCTCTTTGACGTCATCCAGCTTGAAGGGTTTGATAATGGCTTCGATTTTTTTCATGGTGTGGCGAGCGATGGGGGCAGTGTATCAGCGTTGCTCTGGGGGCTGGCAAGGAATCTCTGTATTGGGGGTGTTTAGGATTCCGGGGCATCGAGTTGGGTGGTGAGGGTTCGGTGGTCGACCTTGCCGGTGCCGAGTTTAGGGATTTCGCGGACTGTGAGGAGTTTCTTGGGGGCGGCGAGGTTGCTGAGTCCGCTGTTACGGATGGCTGTGCGGATTTCTTCCAGTTTGAGTCGGGGTTCGTTGGTGACTGCGATGAGCATTTCTCCTTTGTCGGAGTCCGGGCGACTGATCACGGCCACTTCGCATTTGGGGGCGTATTGGGGGAAGGCGCCGGCGAGGGCATCTTCGACTGCGGTCAGGCTAATCATTTCTCCGCTGACTTTGGCGAATCGTTTGAGTCGGCCGAGGATGGAGACGAAGCCGCGTTTATCCACCTGGGCGATATCGCCGGTGTCGTACCATCCGTTGAGTGCCTGGAATGTGGCATTGGGTTCGGGGTTGAGGTAGCCGCGCATGATGTTTGGGCCGCGGACGAAGAGGCGGCCTCCCTGCGGGACCCCGGGGACGGGTTCGGTGCGCCATTCCATTCCAGGCATGATTCTGCCGGCGCTTCCGGTGAGGCAGGACATTGGAGTGTTGACGCTGATTGCCGGGCTACATTCTGTTGCCCCGTAACCCTCGAGGATGCGGACACCGTAGACACGGCTCCAGGTATTGAGAGTGGCTTCCTGCACTTTTTCAGCTCCGGCGAAGAGGTAGCGCACCCGGTGGAAGTCATAAGGGTGGGAGCGTCTGGCGTAGCCGTTGAGGAAGGTGTTGGTGCCGATGAGCACGGTGGAGCCTTGATCGTATGCGAGGGCGGGTATGACGCGATAGTGGAGAGGCGAGGGGTAGAAGAAGACGAACATTCCACGCACGAGCGGGAGGAGCGTGCCGACGGTCAGGCCGAAGCTGTGGAAAAGCGGAAGTGAATTGAGCAGCCGGTCGTGGTCCTCAAAATCGGTGACTGCCAGCATTTGGCGGATATTGGCGAGGAGGTTGGTGTGAGTGAGTTCAACTCCCTTGGGTATGCCCTCGGAGCCGCTCGTAAAGAGGATGACGGCGGTGTCGTCCGGTCGGGTGTCGGTATTCGATGGTCCGGCGCCGAGGGCGACGATCATGGCGGAGGCCAGTTTAGCCACTGGGGAGATGTCCAACTTGACGTCTTCGAGGTAGAGCAGCCCTATGCCTGCTTCCTTGAGCGGGGCAACATCGATGCGGGCTTTTTCAAGGAAGTTTCTCGACGTGATGATTTGTTTGAGACCAGCGAGCCGGGAGCACTGCGTCAGGGTGGCGGCCCCGGAAGTGAAGTTCAGGATGGCGGGGACACGTCCGGCGGCCCAGAGGCTGAGCAACACGACGGGGGTGGCTCCGATGCCGGGCAGCATGACACCAATGCGGTTGCCATCGGATTCGTGGAGTTGTCGACGCCACACTGACGCCAGCGCTTCGGCCCCGATGAGGACTCGCTTGTAGGTGACCGGGCTGCGGTTGATGTCATCGAAGGCGGGTTGATTTTTTCTTGCGCGTGCATTTTCCACAATGGCGGAGAGGATGGTGGAGGGGCCTTCCGTCATTTCCGTTTCGAATTGCTGGCTGACCATGGCATCGCGCAGCCATTCGGTGAGGAACTGGCGGGCCTGGGAGGTGGTCATGCCTTCGCTCGAGGGGGGGGTAAGGGCTTTGCTGAAGTGGACGGAGATATTGGGGCGCCACTGTTTGAGGTTGGAATGGTAGGACAGGATGGGGAGTCGGACGGCGTTGCGGAGGTAGGCGGTGATGACTTGGGCGTGGGTCTTGTGGAGCAGGAAGCCGGTGCCCTCGAACAGCTTCATGAACGCCCCGGTTTGGGTAATGCGGCCTTCGGCGAAGAGGACGAGGCGTCCTCCTTTCTGGAGGTATTCTGCCATGTGTCGGGCGGCGTAGGGCGACATGGTATCCACCGGGAAAGTTCGGCGGTTTTTCATGATGAGGCGGTAGAGCCAGTTTTTTTCCGCGACGACACTGGAAACCACGAATTTCCAGTCAGGTTCGAGGCATACCCCGAGCAGGAGCCAATCGATGAGGGAGACGTGGTTGGGTACGAGCAGGACCGGACCGGGGGTTTTCAGGGACTTCTCATTGAAGGTCTTGAATCGGAACAGCGCATTCAGGACGACGCGGATGATGGCTCTCATGGGTTGGGCGGCGTTGGGCCTTTTGGACAATTTGGGAGCACTATCTACACCTCCCGGGTCTTGATGACAACCAGCGAGTCGTCCTCGGGGGTTTCGGGTTCAGTTTTAGTGAAAAAATCGCCGAAGGTTTCCCTTTGACGGGGCGGCGCTCATGGACGAAATGTAGTCCAGTTCAGATGATCATGATAAAACGAAGTGCTTCTTTTTGTGCCCTGGGGATCGCCTTGGGGTTGGTTGTGGCTGGCTCGGTATCGGCTGAGGACGTGAAGGTGGATGTGAGCAAGCTTCCCGCTCCGGCCAAGAAGACCGGGGTCACCTATGACAAGGACATCAAGCCGATCGTGGAGAAGTCCTGTTTGAAGTGCCACAGTGGGGATCGTCCCAAAGGTCGGTATGACATGAGCACGCTGGAGGGTGTCTTGAAGGGTGGGCATGAAGGCGTGGCGGTCAAGGCTGGCAAGAGTGCGGAGAGCGCTATTGTCCACTATGTCGCGGACTTGGTTCCGGAATACGAGATGCCTCCGATTCCGAAGCGGAAAGATTTTCCCGCCTTGAAGAAGGAGGAGGTTGCTTTGCTGCGGGCTTGGATTGATCAGGGTGCGAAATAAGGCCTTGCTGAAACCCTGCGGTTGACGCTGAGTGTGTCCCGGGAGTGGTCTGGACTCTGGGATGTCTGTGATTCGGGCCACGTTTGAGAAAAGTTAGATATGACAAATACTGAAAATAGTCCTGTGTTGGAGAAGACTCGCGAGCTATGTGAAGCCATCGTAGCCCAGCCTGAGTTTGGCACTTTGCGTCAGCAGATGGACGCTTTTATGGCAGATGAGGGTGTGCAGACCGAGTATCGCGATCTGAGCGAACTGGGAGCGATGTTGCAGGAGAAACACAAGAACGGTGGTGCGCCTGAGGCTTCTGAGATCGAGGACTTCGAGCGTCGGCGCGAGAGTTTTCTTCAAAACCCGAAGGCGCGGGGTTTTCTGGAGGCCCAGCAGACGATGCAGGACGTTCGGGAGACCGTCTCGCGTTATGTCACGCGGACTTTTGAACTGGGACGCATGCCGCAACCTGAGGATTTCCACTCCTGCGGCTGTGGTTCCGGCTGCGGCTGCGGTTAGTGCAGGGTTGGTTTTTTGGTGCAAGCCGGTTCGGGTAGCCGAACCGGCTTGCCTTTGTACATTTGGGGCCTAGGGTTAGCGTCAAATTGGCGCATGATTCGGTCCTTTGCATTTACCAACCAGGGACGTCTGCACACCAAGGACATCGAGCGGTTTTTGATGCCTACCTTGCTGGCGGACACGAATCTGTTTTTGTGGGTCGACTTGGAGAATCCGACGCCGGACGAGACTAAGAGCGTGCTGGAGGATGTTTTTCACTTTCACCCCTTGTCGATTGAGGACTGTGTCATGTTCAGTCCATCTCCCAAGGTCGAGGAGTATGTTCCCAAGGAGGGAGATGTTTTTCAGTCCTACCTTTTCATGGTGATCCATGCGGTGGATTACAGTCGGCAGGATGGTGTATTTGCCACGAGTGAGCTGAATTTCTTTTTGGGTCGGAATTTCCTGGTGACGTTCCATGAGCGTCCGATGCGAGGAGTGCAGATTACTTCAGAGCGCTGCCTGAGGAGCAATGTTCACATTGCGCGGGCGCCGGACCGCGTGGCGCACACGCTGCTGGACTTGATTGTGGACAACTACAAGCCTGCCTTGGAGGAGTTGTCACTTGAGATTGCGGAGCTGGAGCACCAGGCCCTGCAGAATCCCGGGCGGGATACGCTGAACAAGATTTTGCAGGTTAAGAAGGAGGTGGTGCATTTGCGTCAGATTATCGGGCCCCAGCGTGAGGTATTGGCGAGGTTTGCGCGAGGAGAGTTCAAGATGGTACGGGCTCATTTGGTGCCCTACTACCGGGACGTTTACGACGGTCTGTATCACATCGCGGAGAGGGCGCAGAGCTACACCGATTCTCTGACGGGGATTTTGCAGGTTTATCTGAACATGGCGTCCAACCAAACCAGCGAAATTGTGAAATTTCTCACCATTATCACGGTTATCACGACGCCGGTCATGGCGGTCGGGACCTGGTATGGGATGAACTTTCAGGGCATTCCGGAGGTGCATTCTGCGCACGGGTATTGGTGGGCTGTGGGGTTGACGCTGGTCACAACGCTGCTGACGGTATGGTGGTTCCACCACAAGAAGTGGTTTTAAGGCGTTGCTGATGGCAGGTTCCCAATCCAGTTTTCTTGACAAGGTTCTTGGTCGCATTGGGCGGTTGGATTCCGAGGGTTTACAGACCGTGGTGGAGCGGTTGGCTCGTGAGCGGCGGTTTCTGGAGACCCTTTTTAACACAATTGAGGACGGGCTGCTGGTGGTGGATGAGAGTGGGCGGGTGGTTTATTACAATCGTGCCGCGACGGAGTTGCTGGGTTTGCCGGCGGAGCAAGTGGAGGGGCAGAACGTGACGCGTTATTTGCCCCAGCTGGACTGGAGTGATCTGGCGAAGATGGACCGGCAGGGAGGTCCGCAGGTGATGCGGCAGGAGTTCGAAGTGGAGTATCCGCGGCATCGGTACCTGAGGCTGTTTGCGGCGCCGTTGGACGGGGAGGCGACTGGGAGCGCCGGTTTGGCCCTGATTCTGCATGACACGACTGAGATGCGGCAGCAGACGGAGGAAGCGATCGAGACGGAGCGGGTGCAGGCTTTGACTTTGTTGGCAGCGAGTGTGGCTCACGAGATTGGCAATCCTTTGAATGCTCTGCACATCCATCTGCAGTTGATGGAGCGCGAGCTGCGGAAGCTGAGGAAGGCTGTTCGGGAAGGGGATGGTCAGGATGCGGCGGTGGGCTCGGTCAGGTCCAGAGGCCGGAGCTGGTCTGGGCGGGCAGCACAGCCCGAGGAGGAGGCGGCCGGTGGTGAGTTGGCCACGATTGCGGATCGGCTCGACAAGTATCTCGGGGTGGCGAAGGGGGAGATCACGCGGCTTGACTATATCGTGACGCAGTTTCTGCAGGCGATTCGTCCGTCGCCTGCGAGGAAGCAGATGGTGAGCCTGAATACGCTGGCGGAGGATACCCTGCAGTTGTTGGGGCCGGAGATCCAGAACCGGGGGCAGGCGGTGGAGAGGGAGATGCCGGAGACGCTGCCGGCGGCTCCGCTGGATCCGGTTCAGGTCAAGCAGGTGCTGGTGAACTTGATCAAGAACGCGATGCAGGCGATGTCACGCGGGGGAGTGCTCTCGGTTCGCACCGGCGAGGCGCGGGATGGGGTCTGGATTGAGCTTGCCGACACCGGGTGTGGGATTGCGCAGGAGCAGCTCAATCACATTTTCGAACCGTTTTACACGACGAAGCGAAAGGGTTCCGGCCTTGGTTTGATGATTGTCCAGCGGGTGATGCGGGAGCATGGTGGCTTGATCAAGTTGGACAGCAGAACTGACCGTGGGACCACTTTCAGGCTTTGGTTCCCGTTGCATGAACCCCGTCCGAGATTGTTGGAGATTCAGGCCCATGAGTAGACCGATGCTGCTGATAGTTGATGATGAGAAGCCCACGCGCGACGGGTTGCGTGCCGCTCTGGAGGACCGTTTTGATGTTTATGTGGCGGAGGATGCGGCAGCGGCGATGGAGTTGCTTGAGCGCGAGAGGTTTTCGGTTTTACTGACGGATTTCAGGCTGCCCAACGAGGACGGCATGAAGCTGATTACGCGGGCGAAATCGCTATCCCGTCCGCCGATATGCATCCTGATGACCGCCTATGGTTCCGAGGATCTGGCGGTGGAGGCCATGCGTCATGGGGCGGATGATTACATTGCGAAGGGGCGTCTGCAGATCGAGGAGCTTGAGATGCGGATTTCCCGTGCTTTGCGTCAGCAGACGCTGGAGGTTGAAAACGAGTCGTTGCATCGGCAGTTGGACTCGCGTTTTGGCATGGGGAACCTGATTGGGGAGTCGGTGGTGATGCAGGAGGTGTTGGAGACCGTGCGTCAGGTTGCGCCATCGAAGGCTACCGTTCTGCTGCTTGGTGAGAGTGGCACGGGGAAGGAGGTGGTGGCGCGGGCGATTCATCAGCTCAGTCCGAGAGCACGGGGTCGGTTGGTGACTGTGCACTGTGCGGCTTTGGCGGCGACGGTGCTGGAGAGTGAGCTGTTTGGGCATGAGAAGGGGGCTTTTACCGGGGCGCATGAGCGACGGATCGGGCGTTTTGAAGAGGCTCAGGGAGGCACCCTTTTCCTGGATGAGATCGGGGAGATTGATGCGGGACTGCAGATCAAGCTGCTTCGCTTTTTGGGGGAACGCACCTTTGAGCGGGTGGGGTCCAACAAGACCATGGTGGCGGATGTACGTTTGGTTGCGGCGACGAATCGTGATTTGTCGGCGATGGTGAAGGCGGGAACGTTCCGCGAGGATCTCTATTTCCGGTTGAGCGTGGTTCCCATCCAGCTGCCGCCGTTGCGCGAGCGGACGGGAGATGTGGTTTTGCTGGCGCAGCATTTTCTCCTGGAGTCGGCAGAGGAGAACGGCAAGACGGTGCGGGGCTTTACCGTTGAGGCCATGGAAGCGCTTACCGGATACGGATGGCCGGGGAACGTGAGGGAGCTGCGCACAGCGGTGGAGCATGCCGTGGTATTATCCCGGGGGGAGAGCATAGGATTGAGGGATCTGCCGCCGAGTGTGAGGCGGTCTGCGGAGGCTGGGGTGGGCGTCGGAGGGGAGCCGGGGATTCCATCGTTGGCGGAACCGGGGGAATTAACGGTGAGGGAGGCGGAGCGGCAGCTGATTATCCGGGCGTTGCGGGAGTCCGATGGAAACCGCACTGAGGCTGCCCGTCGGATTGGGGTGAGTCGGCGGACACTTCACCGGAAGTTGCACACCTACCAGTTGGAGAATCTGTAGGACAGTCTGAGTCGTTTTTAGGGATCGCAGGTCGGTGGGTAATCCCACAGCAGGAATAACATGATGCATAAAGTTCAGGAGTGGATTCATCGAATTGAAGTCGGGGACCGTTCCCATTGGTTGCGGGCTGCAGTAGCGCTCATGGCACTGATGGTTGTATCCGCACTCTTCCTGCTCTTTGAGTTCCAGAACCTCTCTGCGCCGCAGGCGATGGATGCAGCTCAGGTGGGGCGGCAGCTGGCGAGAGGGGAAGGGTTTACCACGCGATTGATTCGTCCTTTCAGCGTTCGTCTGTTGGAGGATCGGGCGGCAGATTTGGGGCTTACTGATGCCGATTCCGGGCGGTTGGCCCGGCTTCATCCGGATTTGGCGAACCCGCCATTGTATCCTGCGCTACTGGGTGCGGTGTTCAAGCTGGCTGGTCCGGATTATGCAATCCTGAGCGGGCCGCAGTTTGTGGTGTATGAACCGGACCGGCTGGTGGTGGCGGTGAATCTGGGTCTGGTCATCCTGTTGGCGGGGATAACCTATGCCTTGGGGCGCAGTCTTTTTGACGAATCTGTAGCGCTTCTGGCCACGTTGGCTGTTATCGGCGCTGAGCTCCCCTGGAGGTTGGCCGGCACGGGCCAGTCGACCCTGCTGGGGGTGGTGCTAGTGACATTGCTGGCCCTGTGTGTTGTGCGCTATGACCATGCTGCACGAGACGAGGAGCAAGGTTCCGGCAGCAGGTTAGTGTTGGCGGGATTGGTCGGTTTGGTGCTGGGGCTGGCCGGGTTGACGCTGTATGGCCTATTCCTTCTGCTCGTCCCGGTGGTGGTGGTGCTGTTCCCTGGTTGGAAAGGGCGGAGCTGGGCCGGTTTGGGTGTGGCGTTGTTGGTCTGCTGTATCACAGTGGGGCCGTGGCTATTCAGGAATTACCAGTTGTCCGGCATGTGGTTCGGCAGTGCATCCGCGTCGCTGTTCCGTGATTCGGCCTATTTTGCCGCAGACACGCTGGAGCGGTCTTTGACGGAGTCGACGTCCCCGGACATGTTGCGTGAAATGTTCAGGCGAGTGATTCGGGATTTGCCTGGGGTGCTTCAGACCCAAGTCACGCAGGTGGGGGGGAGCTGGCTTGCGGCCTTTTTCCTGGCAGGTTTGCTGTTTGCCTTTGCCGACCCCACCCGAAACGTGCTGCGGTCTTTTGCCTTGATGGCCATGGCGATCCTGTTGCCGGCACAGGCGCTGTTCGGCGGAGCCGGGGCGTCGGAGTCCCAGATGTCAGCCGTGCCTTATCTACAGGTCTGCGGACCGCTGGTGCTTGTTCTGGGGGTCGCATTTTTTGTGAGCCTACTTGAGCACGCCGATTGGCAGATCGAGGGGGCACGCTTTCTGGTGACCGCCGGATTCTGCCTCGTGGCCGTTCTCCCGGCGGCGCTGATGCTGATGCCGCCAAAGAGGCAGCCCAGTGCCTTCCCACCCTATTACCCGCCGATGATACAGCAGGCAGGCGATTATCTGGAGTCAGAGGAGCTGATGATGACCGACATCCCCTGGGCAGTCGCCTGGTATGGTGACAGGAGGGCTGTTTGGACGACGCTCTTTGCCCACGAGGCGGGGGGGAGGGAGGATTTGGGGGCCATCAACGACAGGCGGGTGAAGGTCGCAGGGCTTTACCTGACGCAAGCGTCGACGGCGGTGGACTTCGTCGAGGACATGTATCGACCGGCGGAGTTGCATAGACGCCAGGAGGCATCGGTGAGCGAGGATGGAGCGGGGAAGGATCTGAGTCAGACAACGGGCAGGGTGGGGTGGTCGGAGTTCATCTACCGCAGCATGGGAGAGAGTTGGCTGCCGCCATGGTTTCCTCTCAGCGCAGCCAATACCGATTTTCTAGGGCTTGGGCAGTTGCTCGTGCTTGACGTAGCACGCTGGAATAGGGCAAAAACCACTCGAGAATCATACACAAAACCACCCGGTGAGATGCACAGAAGCGTTGTGGATGAAGGCGTAGATAATCCGTAAAGATTTAGGTTTGACACGGATACGCTTGCATCGTAAAAAGCGACGACTTTTCAAGAGAAGCTGATCTCGGGAGAAAATTTGTTCAGAGCGAAACCATTATGAAACGAATCATTGCCTCCGCTGGTTTGGCCGTTGTGGGTGCTGCGTCAGTCCAAGCAGCTTACACTCCGGGTCTGACACCAATGGAACAGTCCAAACCGTGGTCAGTCTCCGTCGCCGTGCGGGGGTTCTATGATGACAACATGTTCTCCGCTGCGAAGGACGCCGACAAGGTGCCTGGTCGAGCGGGTCCTGAGGAATCCTTCGGTGTCTCCGTGAAACCGAAGGTTGGATTGAACTTTGCGCTCGACCGCACCGTCATCACCTTCAATTACAGCTACGACTTCCGTTGGTTTGAAGCCCGGACCGAGAACGAGGCTGACCACATTCAGTTGGCCGACCTTGGGATCAGTCACGCCTTCTCCGAGCGTTTGAAGGTTGATGCAAGCGATCGCTTCACCTATGCCCAGGAAGGCGCTGTTCGCATCGACGACGTTCAATCGTTGGTTGGTCGTTCTGATGGGGATTATGTGCACAACCGCGCTAAGGCGGGTGTGACGGCTGGTGTGACCGAGCGTTTGAACCTCACGGTGTCCTATCAAAACGATATCTGGGACTTCGAGAATTCCGGGGTTAATAGCTTCTCGGCGCTGTTGGATCGGATGGAGCATCTCGGGACTGTGGAATTGGGTTACTCTGTAACTCCGGCCACGAGTGCTGGTATTGGTTACATGTATAAGGATGTTTCCAGCCGCAGCTCTGACATGATCTCCACTGCTGCTGGTCTCCAGCCGGCGGACAGTCGCAATAATCGCTCTCACTTCATCTACGGTGGTGTTGAGCATCAGTTCAACGCCCAGTTGGACGCTGCTCTGCGCGCAGGTATTCAGCTGGTGGATTTTGTGAACGTTGAAGACAACACCGCGGGTTACGATTCCAGTGCTGAGATTCCTTTCGTGGACGCTTCCTTGGGTTATGCTTACAATCCTGGTAGCAGCCTGCGGATTGGCGTGAAACACACCATGGCCGCCACCTCGGTCGCTTCTGCATTGAGTCAGGATGCTACCGCCGTCTATGCGAATCTCAATCATGCGATCACCCCGAAGTGGTCTTTGGGTGCGATGGCTCTCTATCAATACTCCAGCTTGCGTGGTGGTTTTTATGATGGGGACAACGAGCAGTTGTTCGTCGCTGGTGTGAATGTGAATTACGCCATCAGCACAAGCCTGTCGGCTGAGTTGGGTTACAACTATGATAACCTTTCCTCGGACTTAAACACGGCTTTGGATCTTCGCTCCTATGACCGCAATCGCGTGTATGTTGGTCTTCGCGCAGCGTTCTAAGGTGTTCGATTCGGTCAATTATTTGATCAAAATCTTGTAAAGTTTGTTTGTGAGGGAGGCTGGATGTTAACACTCTAGCCTCCCTCTTTTTTCCACATGGACTCCTCCAAAAACTTCACTCCGAGCAACTCCTCCGCGCAGGGGGACAATCGCCTTCATTTTCTTGATTACTGGCGAATCATCCGTATCCGCAAGACGGTGATTCTGGCCGTTTTCCTTTTGGTCCTGCTGACCACTACCGGGGTGACCTTTTTGTTGCCCAAGACATACACCAGCATGGTGCGTATTGCGGTGGAGAAGGACAATTCGGACATTAATCCCATTGGGATGTCTCAGAACAACGTCGCTTTCGATCCGTACTTCATCAACACAGAGTTTGAGAAGATCAAGTCGAAGAGTGTTCTGTATCCGGTTATTACCAATCTCAACCTCAACCTGAGGTTTGGCGATCGGTACAACAATGGGTCGCCTTTCAAGATTGGCGAGACCTACTCGGCGCTGGTGAATATGGTGGACGTTCGACAGACCCGAAACACGAGTTTGATTGAGATTCGGGTTTATTGCAGCGGCAAGGATGAGGACGCATCCAAGGAGGAAGCTGCCGAGATAGCGAATTCGATAGCCAAGGTTTACAAGGAGACGCGTTTGGGGCTCAGCAACGATGCGCGCAAACGGGGTATTCAGACCCTACAGGAGCAACAAAAGGAGCAAGAGAGATCCGTTAAGAAGATGCAGGATGAGCTCGATGTGCTGAAAGGGGATCTGCAGATTTCCGATGCCATGGCTGAAGGAGCGGTTACTCAGATGGTGGAACCGGAACTCGTCCGTCGTTGGGAAGCCGAGCGCGTGACAGTTAAGGCTCAGTATACTGGTCTGCGAGAATTACTGACGAAACTGCAGCAGTTGCAGAAGGACAGCGAGGATGCGGCCAGGTTCGCGCAAAGTCTGCTGAGTGCGTATCCTGACGTCGAATTGGGTAAACTCTTGCAGGACCTCTGGTTTGCACAGGCGAACTTGGCAAAGGTTGCAGAGGTCTACGGTTTTGAGCATCCGGAATACCGTCAGCTGGCGGCAATGGAATCGGACATTGATGAGACCATCCATGCTCGTGTGGAGGGTATTTTGAACGGCTTGGAGTTGAGAGTCGCGGCAAAGGAAGCCGAGTTGCGCAGTCTTGAAGAGGCTGTGCTTGAAGCCAAGCAAAAGGAGGCGGAAGCGACGTCGAAATACCGCCCGTATTTTACCAAGAAGCGCGAATTGGAGGGTGTGCAGCGCATTTTGGATGCGATCCGGCTGCGTGTGCTGCAGGAGCAGACCGATTTGGCTATTCCGAAACTGTCCATTGTGGAGATTGTCGATCCTGCTGAGGCTTCTGAGCGTGCGGTGCGGCCGAACGTTCCGCTGAACATCACTTTGGGCGTGATTGTGGGGCTGGTTGTTGGTGTTGGCCTAGCGTTCTTTATTGAGTATCTGGATACGAGCGTGAAGACCATCGACGATGTCGAGCGTGCCCTCGGGGCGCCGGTTTTGGGTGTGATTCCGCAGAACGTTGGCTCTTTGATTGACGAGGGGCCGGAGAGCCCGCACGCGGAGGCCTACCGGGTGCTCAGGACGAATATCATGTTTTCCCGCAAACGGGATGATGCCAACACGCTGACGATTGTCAGTGGTGGTGCGGGTGAAGGGAAGTCCACCACCATTTTCAATCTGTGCTCGATTTTTGCCCAGAACGACCAACGGGTATTGCTAGTGGACTCTGATTTGCGGCGTCCCAGTCTGCACAAGCTATTCAAGGTCTCGAACTCCTTGGGGTTAACGAACTTGTTGCTCGGGCAGAACACGGTTGAGGAGGTCATTCAAACGTCCTCGATGCCCAACCTGGACTTTCTGCCCAGTGGCAAGTTGCCGAGCAGTTCCATGGGTATCTTGAACTCACCGCAGATGAAGGAGTTCATCAATGACATCCGGAAGCGCTACGACTGGGTGTTTTTTGACAGTCCCCCGATCATGGGTGTGAGTGATGCGTCGATTCTCTGCAGCATGGTGGACGTCACGATGCTGGTGATTCAGTATCGTAAATATCCTCAGGCCATGACGGTTCGCGCCAAGCAGATGATCGAGAAGATTGGCGGGAATCTGTTGGGCGTTGTGTTGAACAACATCAACATCTCACAGGACTCGTACTACTACTACTACAGTGGCTATTACTACGACTACTATTCCAAGCGCGATGATGGTGATACGAGTTCTCGCAAGAAGAGTGGTTCGAAGCGGTCTCGTTCATCGAAGTCATCGCGATCCGAAGAGGGAGAGGGTGAATCCGAGATCAAGCAGAAGTTCTGAGGTCAGAGTAAAGTCAGGTTTATTTGAAGGCAGAAGGTATGATTGATTTGCGAAAAATAGCGCGCTGCGGGGTTGGTGGAGTGTTCGCTGCGCTGCTTTTGGTAGGAATGGCGGGATGCGGTGGGGCGAAGCAACCTGCACCGGTGCCGCCTGGCGCTGGGGAGGTTGGCTTGGGTAATGCCACAGGCGGGTCGGAGGTGTCTGCGGCGTTACGCGACCCATTGTTTGTCGGGGACCGCATTCGCATCGTGTTTTATGGTCCGCCGATGCCCCCGCAGCCCCACAGTGAAACGATTCGGCGTGATGGTTTCATTACGCCGCCGTTGTTGGGAAACCAGATCAAGGCCGAGGGTAAGACGATTGAGGAGCTTCAGCAGGAGCTTCATGGCATGTATGTTCCGTTTTACTACAAGACGCTCACCATCACGGTTACTGCGGAGGAGCGCTACTTCTTTGTCGGTGGTATGGTGGCCACGCCTGGGATGATTCCCTATCGTGCGGACATGACCTTGATGAAGGCGATTCAAGCGGCGGGAGACCTCACGA
>JBMTVN010000044.1:0-19300 GCA_049451415.1 Limisphaerales bacterium
GGTATCGTCGTAGGAGGCGCCATTTTCCGCCATATCGCCTACAGCGACACCGAACTGCACGCCGTTGGTCACCATATGTTGCATCATGGCGGTGGTGGGGGCGTAGGGGTCTGGCGGGTAGGCATTGTGGTTGGAGCCCTGGCTATCGCTCCAGACTCCGAAGGTGAAGTCCACCGGGGTGGTTGGAGCAGTGGTGAAGGATCCGCCGGGGCCGGGTTCGTCGTTGAGGAACGACTGGTAGCTATAGCGGGTTCCAGGCGTGAGGTCAGTGATTGTGCATCGGTGGATGGTGGTGCCGAAGCCGGACGGCTGGGGCGTGGCGGTGGTCAGACCTGATTCCTGTTCATTCCAGAATTCAACGCGGCCTGTGGAGGGGCGATCAGTTTCCCACATGATTGTGAGGCCATCGGGACGCAGGTCCTGCAAATAGGGCGGAGTAATGAACGTGGCGAGGCCTGCGGTTGTGGAGAGACCGCCGAGGTCTGCGGCTTCTGTTTCCGAGAGGCACGTGCTGTAGATTGCCACCTGGCTGACATCAATGGGGTTGTCCTCACTGTCGTTATCAGCAAAAAGCAGTAGCTCCGGGGACAGGGAAAAGCGGCCGTCCTGTGCCTGGGGGGCGGCGTCGAGGATCAGTGCTCCTTCGAGATAGAGGCGATAGATGCCGAGTGAATGATCGACGGTGAGCAGTAACCGCTGCCAGGTGTTGGGTGGACAGGTTGCGGCGGAGTAGCCGGTTTGGCCGACGCCAATTTTTCCTGAGTTTGCCTGGATGAAGCAGTCGCCGTCGGAGGTGTTGGAAGGATCTGTCTGGAAGAAGCAGTACCAGGGGCCGACCTGTGGGATACGGAAGTCGATCAGCAGGGAGTAGGTGTTTCGGAGGGAGCCTGGGGAGTTTGGCAGGCCATGATTGAGGGAGTAATGGCTTCCCGGGCCGATGCGAATCGCTCCATCGTCGGGGGTGATTCCTGTGATTAGCGCATGCTGGCCGGTTAGTTCCAGCGCAGATCCTGCTTCGGCTGCGAGCGGGTTGTTAGCGTTAAACAGCCATTGCCCGACTGGGGTTGCAGCGGACAGGAGTGGGCCGCTGCTTAGGGTGAGCAACAAGAGCAGCAGCGGCGACAAGCTTCCTGGCCGGTGAGCGGCTTTGCGGGGCTGGGGCTTCCTCATCGGTGCTTTGTAGAAAATGGCTGCGGTTGGTCCAGACACTTGGAATACACGGAATCGTGACACGAGCGTATCACGATTTCGTGCAGTGAACGGATGGGAGCGAGTTAGGGTTGAAGCTTTTCGAGGGCGGAGGCGAGGTCCTCGAGCGGGGGGCGGAGGTTGATGTCATGGACGTCGATGGTCCGGATGACGCCCTTTTTGTCGATGACAAATAGGGCGCGTTCACTGACGCCCTCGGTTCGGAGGATGCCGTAGCGTTGGGCGACTTGGCCGTGGGGCCAGAAGTCGGACAGCACTTGGAACCAGAGGTTGCCCATTTGCTGGGTCCAGGCGTAGAGGGTGGGGAGGTTATCGACCGTGATGCCGAGCAGCACGGCGTCATATTTTGTGAACAGATCCTGGGCGGCGTTATAGCCGGGCCATTGGGTGGAGCAGACGGGAGTGAAGGCGGCGGGCACGAAAGAGATCACCACGTTCTTTTTACCGAGGAAGTCGCTGAGCCGGATTGCTTTTCCTGAGAGTGACGGGAGTTCGAAGTCGGGAGCTTTTTGTCCGACCTTGACCCTGAGTTTGCTGTCCACGGGCTTGAGCGTTCCGGGATCGTAGATATTTTGTACTCCTGTGGATTCCTGGGCGGTTGCGATGGAAGAGAGCAGAAGCAGAGCGAGCGTTGTGATGATGAATTGTTTCAGCATGGTTTAGAGGGGGTTCAAATCAAGCTGGCAGTGGGATTACCGGATATTGTTACGGGGCATTCTTCATCGCCACAGGAATCTGAGGCAGGGAACTGGAATGAGTTGGTGGGGATGAAGGCCTCCTCACGGGGGAGGTTCAGGATATGGTCCAGAAGTTCCCGGGGTTCTCGCAGGATGCCGGCCTTTCGGTGAATCACCCGGGGTGTGGAGCCGGGCCGGATGACCAGCAGTCCGGGGATGCGGACTTCGCCGAACTGGCGGGCGACCGTGCTGGTTCGGTCGGGGAAGAGGGGGAACTGGATCTCGTATTTTTTGCGGAAGGTCTCGACTTCGAGAGGTGTGTTGCCGAGGCCCAGGCCGATCATTTTGATACGGGATTGGAGGTTGCTCTGAGTGATGAGGTTGAAGAGTTCGTTGATTTTGGAAGCACCGCGCTGGCAGCTTGGGCAATAGAGATCGAAGCAATCGATGATGAGGATGTCCGCCTGGATTTCACCGATGAGGAACTCGGGGTTGGTTTCCGGTAGGCCCAGATAAGTGCGGTGTGCGAGGTTGGACGGGGTTGGCAGGGACAGACGGGTGGTCGGTGTGTTGCCGTTATCGGTTGTGCTTGTGCCGGGTTTTGGGCTGGAGCAGCCGCCAATCAGGGTAAGCAGGAGGATGCAGGAGAGCAAAAGAGCGGTGTGATGGCGGCTGGAATGTTTCATGGCAGAGGGAGTCCCCCCGGGGCGCTGGCCCCGGGGAGCTGTGAGGTTAACGGGTTAGAACCTCCAAGTCAGGCCGAAGTCGAGACTGTCTTCGGAGAGCGTGCTGCTGATATTGACGGGTGTTCCAAAGAAGTAGCCGTCCTCGCTGATCGTATTTGCGAACGCATGCATGTAGGCCAGGTGCAGTTCGAATTTTTTTGAGAAGGCGTAGCCTATGCCGGCGGTGAGGTGATGTTCCACGACGGCGGGGAAGCCGATGACGCGGAACGTCTCATAGTAGTAGTCCGGGAAGGACATTCCCTGGACATCGCGGGCTCCTGCGCCCCAGCCGTTGTTCTCTTTGACGGGGTTGTTGCCGTAGTTGTAGCCGGCGCGAAGGAAGAGGGTGTCGGGGATGGCGGCGAACTGCACGCCGGCGCCGATGACCCATTGGTCTTCCCAGTCGAAGTCCTTGTAGCCTTTGGCTCCGGACCAGTTGAGATACTTGCCTTCGACGGTCGTGAGGAGGCGGTCGTCGAGGAACCGGTAGGCTACGCCGAGGCCGACGATATGTGGTGACTCGAGATCGAGGTCCTCATTGGAGAACGTGGCCATATCCGCAGTGTAGTGCACGGCCTTGTCGAACGAGGTGTTTTGCGGTGTGACGTAAGTGAAGCCCACGCTGAGTTTATCCGTGGGGCTCCAGCTCAGGCCGAGTTGGGCACCGAGACCATAGGCAGGGGAGCTGCCATTGCGGAGGTCGAGCACGGCATAGTCAATGTGTGCCGCGCGGCCGACGGAGAAGTTCGGGGCCAGCTGATAGGCCAGGGAGGGGGCGAACTTCATGATTTGGAGGCTGGTGTATTCCCCTTGGATGAGGGGGACCTGCGAGGGCATGGGGGGCTGCATGCCGGTGGGGACGGTGGTATCGAGGTCGGTGCCGCGGTAATCCACACCGAGGCCGGTGACGCCATAGGCAGCGAGGCCGAAGCGCAGCCGGCGTGAATCGGGGTCGATAGGTACCGAGACACCGATGGCCGGGATGGCGTAGACGTTCTTTTTGCTTTCGGCGCTGATGGCGGGCATTCCGTTGATCTGGACGGTGCCATCGACGGTGGGTGCGAACATGGTGCCGGCGAAGTTGACTTCGGCGTAGTCGCATCCCGGGGTGAAGCACATGGCGGCCGGGTTGGCGAACACGGCGCTGATGGCGTCCTGGGGTGCGGCGATCCCGGTGCCGCCCATGGCGCGGGATATGGGGCCGACGCCGATGAGGTTATCGCCATTGGTGGCGAGAGCCGTTGAGGCGGCGGCCATGGTGGATGAGGCTAGGGCCAGGTTGCGTAGGGTTTTATTCATGCTTAACGGGTTGGGTTTGGGTTGGTGGGGCCGGGTCGCGCCCGGCCCCGGTGTGATTAGGTGAAGATGATTTGGGCGCCGGCGGATATTTCATAGAACTCACCTACGGTGAGAACCTTGTCCATTTGTGGGCAGAAGTCCTCGGGGGTGAGGTGGAACATATCGACCGTGGCTTTGCAGGCGTAGAGTTTGCCGCCGGCATCATGAATCATCTCGATGAACTCGGAGACGGGCGGGATATCGAGCTTGTCCATTTCCTTCTTCATCATGCGGGTGGCGAAGGCGGACATGCCGGGGAGGGCTCCCATCCAGGTCGGGAGGGGGAAGCCTTTCGCATCGGGGACACGCATGGCGGGGTTGCCTACCGTGGCGATCTTGATGTCATCCATGTACTTCTTCAGGACGCCATAGAGGCCGAAGAAGGTGAAGAACAGGCTGGCCTCGATACCTTCCATGCGGGCTCCGTTCGCCATGATGAGCCCGGGGTAGATCCCGTCGAGGGATCCCCGGGACACGATGATGGAGACTTTTTTGATTTTGTTGTCTGTGTTGGCCATGGTTTTGCCTGGGTTTGGGGTGTGGAGCAGGGGGGTCAGACGCAGCTGGCGGGTTTGGGATAGCCTGAGATTTTGGCGGCCTTTTTGATAGGGCCATCCGGGAACAGGCTATAGAGGTCTTTGGTGGGGATTCCGCCGACTTTGTTCATCCGGCGCATGCCGGGGACGACGCCCTTCTCCTGGAAGTCCTTATCGATGAAATCGAGGACTTTCCAGTGGCCGTCGGAGAGAGTGATGCCTTCTTCCTGGGCGATGGCGGCGGCGACGTCCTTATTCCATTGGCTATGGTTTGTGAGATAGCCTTCGTCATCGGTGTCGATCGTGAGTCCTGCGAGTTGTTTCTGTGCCATACGTATTCCTTTTTCCTTTGGTTTTGTGGTTTTAGAGATCAGGCGGCCTCGGGCTTGAGTGCGCCTTCGGGAATTTGTTTTCCTGCGAGAGACATTTTGTGGCTGACGAGGGGGATGGGGAGTCCGCGCAGCAGGACGTGCCAGTAGATCCATTTGAAGGCCATTTTGCCCCAGTGATTGACCTTGGACTGGCCGAGCAGGTTGAGTGGGCCGATGCCCGGGATGGGGAACTTTCCGGGGACCGGTTCCAGGTTGTAATTGAAGTCGAGGAGGAAGCCTTTGCCTTCACCGGATTCGATGAAGCAGTTGGCGTGTCCATCGAAGCGGGACTGGAGTTCTTCGCCCCGGATGTAGTGGAGGATATTCTCGGTGAGCACTTCCGCCTCGAAGTGGGCGACGGAGCCGGCTTTGGAGGTGGGGGCGTCGGTGGTATCGCCGATGGCAAAGATATTCTTTTGGGCTTTGGACTGGAGCGTATGGCGGTCGGTGGCGATGAAGTTGAGTTCGTCACCGAGGCCGGACCGTTCCAGCATGGGGTCGCCCATGTTGGTGGGGACGGTTACCAGCAGGTCGTAATCGACGGTGCGATCGTCCCAGGAGACGATCTGGTGCTTGTCGTTGTTCACGCTGCCGATATTGAAGTCGGTGACCACGTTGATCTTCTTTTCATCGAGCAGGTGGCTGAGGATGCCGGACGCGATGGGTTTGGTGAATGCGCCTGAGAGGGGGGTGACGTAGACGATTTCGGTTTTTTCGCGCAGGCCGTTTTGTTTGAGCCAGGTATCCGCGAGGAAAGTGAATTCGAGCGGTGCCACCGGGCATTTGATGGGCATTTCGCAGATATGAACCACGAGGCGGCCGCCCTTCCAGTCCTTGAGGCGGTTGGCGAGTTTGCGCGCGCCGTCAAAGGTGTAGAACTCGAAGACATTCTTTTGCCAGTCGCCATCCAGCATGCCTTCGGTTTGGTCGGGCATGGGTTGGACGCCGGTAGCGACGATGAGAATGTCGTAATTGAGCGCATTGTTATCGCTGAGCAGGACCTGGTTCTTGTCCGAGTCGATTCGGTCGATGGCGGATTGGATGTATTCCACGCCATTGGGGATGAACTTTTTCTTTGGGCGGACCACGTCCTTTTCGGAGTAAATGCCGAAGGGCATGAACAGGAATCCCGGCTGGTAGTAGTGTTCGGGGTATTGGTCGACGATTTGGATCTTCCATTCACTGCGGGCGAGTTTCCGTCGCATGTGATTGGCCATGATTGTGCCGGCGGTACCGGCGCCGAGGATCAGGAGTGTTTTCATACGCGTTAATTGCATTTGGGTGAGAGGAACTGGGCCCGAAAGTAGTCGATCATGTCGCGGATCCTGTCGTCCTTCAGGGAGTAGAGGATGCGCTTTTGTTGGCGGCGTCGTTCGATGAGACCGGCCAGGCAGAGAATTTTGAGTTGCTGAGAGATGTTTGAGAGTTTGCCTGCGTCGACGACTTCGACGATGTCGTTGACGCAGAATTCTCCGCGGGCGAGGAGGCAAATGATGCGGAAGCGGGTTTTATTGGCGATGAGTTGGAAGAGCGTGATGACCTTGGCGCAGACCAGCTCGTTGCCTTGGAATTCTTCTTTAACTTGTTCTGCCAGTTTGTTCATGACTTTAATAACCGCTGAACTATTGAAGTATTAAATCATTCGGCGTGGCCAGTCAATGGGCTTACGCATGTACCGACCACGTTTTATTTGAGCTAATAAATGTGAGTAGCGTTCAGGAGTGATGGGGAAGCTGCGGGGAAGAAGAAAGCGCAGCCGGGTCGAGTCCGGCTGCGCTGCGTTTTACGTGATTTTCGGGTCCGCTACCTGACGCTGCGGAGGAACATGGATTGTTCCGTGAGCGGGACCGTGTAGGGACTTTCGGCGCCTTGCACTGGGGTGTAGGGGCCTTGAGCTGAGGGTGCGCTTTGCAGTGTGCCTTCGAAGGTGATGGTGATGCTGGAGGCGGACTTGGTGATATTGAGCGCGGGCGGTCCGGTGACTTCGGTGACCAGCATGACTTCATTACTGGTAATCGATTTGCCGGGCACGCTGGCGATGACACGGAATGCAGCCTGGAAATCGGCTGCCGTGGGATAGATGGTGAACGAGGCGGTATCTGCTCCGTCGATATCGGCCCATCCACTGCCATCGTTGCGTTGCCATTGGTAGTTCACGTTGACTGGTTCCCCTTGGAGGGAGGCCTGGACTTCGGCGGTGAACGTGGAGGCCTGGGCGGCGGTACCGAACACAAGGGAGAGTTCGTTGACGGCCCATGAAGGAACGGAGGCTCCGGAGCATTCATCCCAGGCGCCGAGGAACTGCACGGCGATGGTATCGTTTTGGTTGAACGAGCCAAGGATGGCTGAGCTCGTGATCGTATCCCCGTTGGCATAGCCGGTGGAGTCCCCGTTGAAGGCGCGTTGTCCATTGAGGACGCCTGTGCCCTGGATGGTGCCTGCGGCGTAGCCGTTGGCAGTGAAGCTATTGGCGTTTACGGGGGTGAAGTCACCGCCGTTGACGCTGATGCGGACCTGCCCGCCATCCCAGTAGTCGCTCTCGAAGGAGTAGCGGTGGTTGAAGTTCAGGGTGACTTCTTCGGTGACCGGCACCGTGTAGGCCGGGCTGGTGAGGCCGGAGCTATAGGGGTCGGTGCAATCGGCATTGCTGCCGTCGGTGCTCCAGAGTCCGCTGGTGCCGTTGTAGGTCCAGGGGCTGCGTCCGGCGGGTGCGGGGCTGGGGGAATCCACCACGGAGAATCCGCCGTTATCGACGGCGAAGTTCTGGATCATCATGGGGAGCAGTTCGAGCTGCAGGTTATCGATCACCCATCCCGGGGTGGATGCGGTGGTGCAATCGTCCCAGGCACCGACGAATTGGACGACGAGGCTATCGCCTTGGCTGAAGGTACCGAGCGTGCATTTGCTGGTGACGAGGGCACCGCTGCTGTATCCGGGCGAGTCGCCATTGAAGGCGCGCTGGCCGAGGGCGATACCGTTGCCGATGATGGCGCCTTCCGCGTAGCTGTTGGCGGAGAAGTTTTCAGCGGGGACGAGGGTGAAGTCGGCTCCGTTGACACTGAGGCGGACCTGGCCGGCGTCCCAGAGGCCACTTTCGAAGGAGTAGCGATGGCTGAAGGAGAGCGACACTGCTCCGTCCTGGGCCAGGGTGATTGCGGGGCTGTTGAGCTGGGAGGTGTAGGGGCCGGTGCAATCGGCTTCTCCACCGTTGGCGGTCCATGCGCCGCTGGCTGCGTTGTAGACCCACGGGCCGGGAGGGGCGGGGTCGGTATTGACCACCGTGAAGCCGCCGTTATTGGCGTTGAAATCGCGTGCAAAGATTTCGATGCCGGTGGAGGGCAGGATGCCGAGCTGGTCGGCGGGCTGCAGTGTGAATGCTATATCGACATTGGGGTCGACGGGGACGGCGATATTGGCGCTGGAGATATGGGGCAGGTCTGCTGCCAGAGTGGAGTCACCGCTCTTGCGCCAGGCGACGCGGCAATAGTCACCGCCACCGCCTTCTTTCCAGAGCGCTTCGATGTAGTAGCGTTGACCGGCTTGGAGCGTGACGGCCGGGAAACTGGATGAATAGGTGGTGCCGTCGTCGTTGGGGACGTCGGGTTCCTGGAAGGCATCGCAGCAGTCGGTTTCCTCCGCGATGAGCACGGCGTCGGCCGGGTTGGCGGAGGTGCTCAGATAGAGCTGCGATGAGTCGTCACTGGACAGGAAGAAGGTGTAGTCAGCGGTTTCAGTGGGGATGATGAATCCTGACATTTTGCCGCCGTAACCTTCGTGGCTGTCATCGGGGTAGACCGTTCGGCTGGAGAATTCCGTGGCATAGGTGACCATGTCCGGGGAATCGGGGAATCTTGGATCAGCGAGCAGCGTATTGGGGAGATTGTTATCCGAGGTGGACAGGCCGTTCCAGACCTCGAACTTGAGGTAGCCGGCATAGATGATCCAGCTGCTGAACTCGATGGTGCTATTGGGCGCGATGGTATTGGCGGGGAGGACCTGGTCCTTCACGCCGGACACCGTAAGCGTGTAGCTCTGGCCCGGGGTTTGGGCTGAAGTCGAGAGATTGACGATATGGTCGCCGAGGCTGCCGGCTGGTGCATCCAGCGTGGCGGCTGAGATCGAGAGGCCGCCTGAGAGCGAGTAATTCGCGGGGTTCTGGGCTGAGGCGGGGTCGACGGGTTCTGAGAACCAGATCCTGACCTGATTAAACAGGTCGTTGCCTGTGGCACGGAGCAGGGTGGGGACGACGGTTTCGGCGGGATTGACCAGGATGCTGAGGCTGTCACTGGTGGCTTGGCCGTAGGCATTGCTGACGACGACCTCGTAGCTGCCGGAGTCGGCGATTGCTGCCGGGCTGAGGGTGAGCGTGGCGGAGGTCTGGCCGCTCACGGGGCTGCCATCTTTGTACCATTGGTAGGAGAGGGGTGGGGGGCCTTCGGTGCCGACGCTGACCGTGACTGTGTTACCGGCGTAGAGATCGCGATCGGGGGCGATGGGTTGGGTTATTATCCAGGGTGGGACATTGGCGCCGGCGAACACTTCGAGGACCTGTGCGGCGCTGAGCGCTTTATCGAACACGGCGACTTCGTCGATGCCTCCGCGGAAGTAGTCACCGGTGGCGTTGAAGATACCGCCGCCGCCGATGTTAAAGAGGTAGGCGCTGCTACCGAAGGACGTGACGCTGCCGGTGCGGCTGGCGGCGGGGATGCCGTTGACGTAGAGGACAGCTTGCGTGCTATTCCCGGTGAGGGCGATGAAGCCCCAGGTATCGTCGGGGAACGGGTAATCGATCGTGATACTGGCGCCGTAGGCATTGATCCAGGCTTCGATGGTGGTACCGCCATTGACGTCTCCAAACTCGAGCAGGTCATTTTGGCCGAAGTACCCACCGCGGGTGGAGTGTTCCGATCCGCGTTTGATCCAGCCCATGACGGTGAATTCTGCGAGGTTATTTAGGGAGACGGGAGTTTCCACATGGCCGACGATGCCGGTGAAGGCAGTGGATTTGTTGTCGGCGCCGAAACCGCTGAGGGTGGAGCCGGGAGCGCCGGGTTGACTGCCCGGGTGGTAGCTGCCGTTGGAGGCGGCGCCATCGGAGCCGAGGTTGGCTGCACTGGGGAGGCTGGTGGGAGGGGTATAGGCGGATTCGTTCAGGCGCCAATATCCGAGGGGGTTTTGGGCTTGGACGAGTTGGTTATAGGGAGTGGTTGGGGCGCTGTTCAGGCCATTCTGGTAATGGGCCAGCACCTCGGCCGCGGAGAGGGCGGTTGGGTAAACAGCGGCCTCATCGACAACGCCGGTGAAGTGGCGACCGAACGCGCTGGCGCTGCCGATGTCGGTTGAGGCGGAGGGGTTGGGTTCGAAGGGGCGCGCGAGGGCGACATTGGCGACCTCCTCACCGTTGACGTAGAGCTTGGCGTTGGTGCCGTCGCAGACGCCGACCAGGTGGTACCACACTCCGACGTGGGCGGTGCCGCCAATGGCGGTGGCGACGTAGCCGGCGCCGTCACCGACGCGGAATTGCCAAGCTGTGTTATCGTCGTAGATGAGCCATCCTCGGCGTTCGGCGCCACCGTTGTATTGGACGGAGGAGAAGGCACCGAGGGGGTAGCCGGTGCCGGGGTCTTTGAGGGCCCAGCATTCTACTGAGAAGGCCCCGGAGGGATTGAGGTCGGCGTTGTAGGGGACGCTGACTCTTGTGCCCCCGGTGAAGCTGGCGGCCGTATCGGAGGGGCTGCCGGCGATCGCGCCGGTCTCGGGGCGGAACACATCGCCAACATAGAAGCCGTCGGCTGCCGCACCCAGGCTGCCGCTATTGGCGGCCATGTCGGCGGCGGGTGGTTGGGTGCTTTCATTGAGGCGCCAGTAGGCAATGGGGCCATGCGCGAGGACGCTGGATGCATAGTCAGCCCGGACCGGGGAGGTCAGTGCTGTCAGCAGCGTTAGGAGGACGAGTCTTTTCATGGTTTGATGGTTTTACCCAGTAGTGAGTGACCCTCGCGGATGTGAAGACGTGAGACGTCGGTGTGTAGTCATTTAAACTACGGGTGAATTGGACTTAGGGAACGGCTCTGAATCTAAAACCTGCCTTGGCACTGTCAAGTAAGGCTACTTGGAAAACAAGATAAGGATAATTGTATTTATTATATGAAAAGGGTCCGGCTGGTGCAGGGTGTTCTCCATCGGCTTTGTAGCTTGGTCTTCCCCTGGCGGGCATGACTGGGGTGAGGGAGGCAGAGCGGTGTTGCGATTTTGATGTGCAGGGTGTAGTTGCAAGAGCCTTATGCGATGGCGAACTAAGGACGGAGGGTGGAGTCCCTATCTTGCGGGAGCTTTGGCTGGCTTGCTTGCTGTATTATCGGCTTGGTTGACCACTGTGGTGGCGGGCAAGACGAGTTATTTGGGAACCTCCACTACTTTTGTCCGGGCGGTTGGGTTGGCGGAGGGAGTGGTGGCCTCGGGGCACGTAGCGGAGAACGAGTATTTCACCAAGGAGAAGGTGAGGGTGGACTGGCAGTTCATGGTGGTTGTGGGGATTCTGGCTGGTGCGCTGGTGTCGGCGAAGATGGATGGGAGTTATGCGGCCGAGGCAGTGCCGCCGGTTTGGCGGGAGCGGTTTGGGGGGGGCGTGGGGAAGCGGGCGGCGTGGGGTTTTGCCGGGGGTGTGGTGGCCTTATTTGGAGTGCGTTTGGCGGATGGGTGTCCGAGTGGGCATGGGCTGAGCGGGTTGATGCAATTATCGGGGAGTGGTTTTTTGGCGATGCTGATGTTTTTTGGAGTGGGGATTGGGGTGGCACGTCTGGTGTATGGAAGGGCGAATCATGAATAGTCTCGTATTGGGGCTGGCGACGGGGTTTGTGTTTGGGTTTTTGCTTCAGCGCGGGAGGGTATTGCGTTTTGAGAAGCAGGTTGGGGCGATGCGTTTGCAGGACATGACGATTTTGAAGTTCATGCTGTCTGCGATTGTGGTGGGGATGGTGGGGATTGGTGTATTGGCGGAGCTGGAGGTGATCCAGTTGAGTCACAAGCCCTTGAACCTTGGTGCGGTGATTTTGGGGGGCGGGTTATTTGGGGCTGGGTGGGCGGTGATGGGGTATTGTCCGGGGACGGCTGTGGGGGCATTGGGTGAGGGGCGCTGGCATGCCATCTTTGCCTTGCTTGGGATGCTGGTGGGGGCGGCCTTGTACGCGGAGGTGTTTCCGCTGATGCGGGACACTGTTTTAGCGTGGAAGGATTTGGGAAAAGTGAGCCTGCCCGGTCTGCTGGGGGTTTCCCCGTGGGTTGTGATTCCTTTGTTTGTGGCAGGCACACTCGGTTTGTTTGTCTGGTTTGAGAAGCGGGGACTGTGATTGGAAGACAAAAAAATCCCGACCGACCTGGGGTCGACCGGGATGTTGGGCAAGTCTGGGACGACTAGTAGCGGTAGTGTTCGGGCTTGTATGGGCCTTCTACCGGGATGCCGAGATATTTGGCCTGTGCGCGTGTGAGCTTGGTCAGCTTGACGCCGATTTTCTCTAGGTGCAGGCGGGCGACTTCCTCGTCGAGTTTCTTCGACAGGCGGTAGACACCGGGCTTGTAGGAGTCGCGCTGGTTCCAGAGGTCCAGCTGTGCCAGCACCTGGTTGGTGAAGGAGTTGGACATGACGAAGCTGGGGTGACCCTCGGCGCAACCGAGGTTCACGAGGCGACCTTCTGCGAGGATGTAGATCTCGTTTTTATTCGCCATGATGTATTTGTCGACCTGGGGTTTGATATTCACCCGTTTGACACCCTTGGCGGTGTTGAGGCGGTCCATTTGGATCTCGTTATCGAAGTGGCCGATATTACACACAATGGCCTGATCCTTCATTTTCCGCATGTGATCATACGTGATGACGTCGCGATTGCCGGTAGTGGTGACGTAGATATCCCCTTCTCCGAGCGTATCCTCGACCGTCTTGACCTCGAATCCCTCCATGGCGGCCTGGAGAGCGTTGATGGGGTCGATTTCCGTGACGATGACGCGGGCGCCGAAGCCGCGGAGCGAGTGCGCACTCCCTTTGCCCACGTCGCCATAGCCGCAGACCACGGCCGTTTTTCCGGCGACCATGACGCCGGTGGCACGCTTGATGCCGTCGGCGAGGGATTCGCGGCAACCGTAGAGGTTATCGAATTTTGATTTTGTGACCGAGTCGTTGACGTTGATGGCAGGGACGAGGAGTTTGCCGATTTCATGCAGTTGGTAGAGGCGATGCACGCCGGTGGTCGTTTCCTCGGAGACGCCTTTCCAGTCCTTGGCGACTTTGGTGAACCAGCCCGGGCGGGTTTTGGCGCATTTTTTGAGGAGGTCCTTGATGATCTGCTCCTCGTGGCTTTCGGATGCTGTATTGACCCATCCGTCTCCCTGTTCCATCTCGTAACCTTTATGGAGGAGCAGGGTGGCATCGCCGCCGTCGTCGACGATGAGCTCGGGGCCTTTCATTCCGGGGTGGGTGAGGGCATTGAGCGTGTAGTCCCAGTATTCCTCGAGCGTTTCGCCCTTGATGGCGAAGACACTGACACCGCCTTGGGCGATGGCCGCGGCGGCATGGTCCTGAGTGCTGAAGATATTGCAGCTGGCCCAGCGCACTGAGGCTCCGAGGGCGGTCAGCGTTTCGATGAGCACGGCGGTCTCGATGGTCATGTGGAGAGACCCGGAGATTCTCACGCCGCGCAGCGGTTGTGATTTGGCGTATTGTTTACGCACGGCCATGAGGCCGGGCATTTCATGTTCTGCGACCTCGATTTCCTTGCGGCCGAACTCGGCCAGGTTCATGTCGAGGACGATGGAGTCATTTTTGGCTCCACGTGAGGATTTGGTTGCCTTGGTTGTTTTCTTTTTAGCCATAGCGGTATGGAACGTATTGGTCTGATCTGTAGCAGGCCGGTTTGAGCTAGAGTTTAAGGGCTTTGCGCAATTCCCGGGCTTTGTCGGTTTTCTCCCAGGTGATGCTCTTGAGGTCGGTTGTTTTGCCGAAGTGGCCGTAATTGGTGGTTTGAGTGTAGATTGGGCGGAGCAGTTTCAATTGGCTGACGATATCCGCGGGCTTGAAGCTGAACACCTGGCACACGGCTTTTTCGATCATGGTATCGGTGATGCCGGCGGCGGCGGTTCCGAACGTATTGACGCAGACACTGACGGGCCGGGGGTGACCGATGGCGTAGGCGAACTGGATTTCGGCGCTCGAGGCGATGCCTGCTGCGACGATGTTTTTGGCGACATAGCGGCCCATGTAAGCGGCGCTACGGTCGACCTTGGACGGGTCCTTGCCTGAGAACGCGCCACCGCCGTGTCTGCCCATACCGCCGTAGGTATCGACGATGATTTTGCGGCCGGTGAGGCCGGTATCCCCTTGGGGGCCGCCGACGACGAAGCGTCCTGTCGGGTTGATGAGGACCTCCGTTTTGGAGTCGATCATCTTTTTGGGGAGAGTCTTGAGAATCACTTCCTCAAGGATGAACTTGCGGAGCGTGGAAGTTTTGACGCTATTGGCATGCTGGGTAGAGACGACCACGTTGGCGATGCGTACTGGCTGGTCATTCCGGTATTCTACCGAGACTTGGGATTTTGCATCGGGGCGGAGCCAGTCGACCTTTCCGGCTTTACGGAGGGAGGTGAGGGCCTGGCCGAGCTGGTGCGCGTACATGATGGGCGCGGGCATCAACTCGGGCGTTTCGTTACAGGCGTAGCCGAACATGAGACCCTGATCGCCGGCGCCTTGTTCTGCTGTGCCCTTCCCGGAGGCCTTGCGGGCATCGACCCCTTGGGCGATGTCGGGGCTTTGCTGGGTGATGGCATTCAGGATGAGGACTCGGTCGGCGTGGAAGACATCATCCTCGTTGACATAACCGATATCGCGGATGGCTTGGCGGGCGACGGCGTTGTAATCGACCTTGGCTTTCGTGGTGATTTCTCCGCCGATGACGACGAGGTTACTTTTGGCGTAGGTTTCGCAGGCCACGCGACTATTGCGGTCTTGGGCCAGGCACGCGTCCAGAATGGCGTCGGAGATGGTATCGCAGACTTTATCGGGATGGCCTTCGCCGACCGATTCTGAGGAGAAGATGTAGTTTTTACTCATAGTGGGAGTATGGAGTTGGCTGAACTGTCATATTGACGTATCAGGATGGGAAGATATAAACGCTTTCCGCAACGTCAACTGGTATTTGAAGGTTTTTGAGATGCGCGATGTATTGAGGACATTCCGGGCTTTGGCGGATCCGACGCGATTACGCATCTTGGCGTTACTGGAGGGTGAGGAGCTTTCCGTGCAGGAGCTGCAGGAGATTACGCGGCTGGGGCAGAGCCGGATATCGACCCATTTGGGGTTATTGACCGAGGCGGGTTTGCTGCAGTCGCGGAGGGAGGGGAAGCGGACGTTCTATGGAGTTCGGGGGGGCTTGGGGGATCGTGGCGAGGAATTGATGCGGTGGGCGGTATTGGGGGCTGAGGAGTTGCCTGAGCGTGCTTCGGACCGGGTGAACTTGAAGCGGATTGTTGGTTTGCGGGAGGAGCAGGCGCAGTTGTATTTCAACCAGATTGCGGGCCGGTTTGATCGGGTTTATGGGCCGGGGCGGTCGTGGCAGGCATTCGGGCAGTTGTTATTGCGCATATTGCCGGCGTTGGACGTGGCGGATTTGGGGAGTGGTGAGGGGTTGTTAAGCGAGCTTTTGGCGAGGCGTTGCCGGAGCGTGGTGGCGGTGGATAACTCGCCCAAGATGGTGGCTTACGGGGCGGCGAAGGCGAAGCGGAACAAGCTGAAGAACCTGGAGTTCCGGCTGGGTGATCTGGAGGAGCCACCGATTGAGGCGGGGAGCATGGATTTGGTGATTTTGAGTCAGGCGCTGCATCACGCGGTGGATCCTGCGAAGGCGTTGGTTGCGGCGTATCGTTTGCTGCGGGCAGGGGGGCAGGTGATGGTCCTGGATTTGCGGGAGCATCAGTATCAGCAGGCCCGGGAGCGCTATGGTGATCGCTGGCTGGGGTTTGCCGAGAGTGATTTGCAGCAATGGCTGGAGGCGGCCGGATTCAGGTGTGCGGAGATTGCCGTGGTGGCACGGGAGGAGGAGCCTCCGCATTTGGAGACCCTGCTGGCCACGGGCGAGAAATAGCGGCGCGGGCTATTTGCTGGTGACTGCTTTGACCCACGGTTGATTGGCGAGGTACCAGGCCACCGTTTCGCGGATGCCCTTTTCGAAGGTGTAGGCAGGGGTCCAGCCGAGTTCCTTTTCAATTTTCGAGGCATCGATGGCGTAGCGGCGGTCATGGCCCGGGCGGTCCTTGACGAAGGAGATGAGCTGGCGGGAGTTGCCACCGGCTTGCGGGGCCAGTTCATCGACGAGGTCGCAGATCAGCTCGACGATGCGGATGTTGGCCCATTCGTTATGCCCCCCGATGTTGTAGGTTTCGCCCAGTTGTCCGCGGTTCAGCACTTGCCACAGTGCCTCGGCGTGATCGCGGACGTAGAGCCAGTCCCGGACGTTCATGCCGTCGCCATAGACGGGGACATTTTTTCGGTTCAGGAGGCTTTGGATGACGACAGGGATGAGTTTTTCCGGGAACTGGTAGGGCCCGTAGTTATTGGAGCAATTCGTGATGACCGTGGGGAGTCCGTAGGTATGGTGATAGGCGCGGACCAGCATATCGCTGGAGGCCTTGCTGGCGGAGTAGGGTGAATTGGGTGCGTAGGGGGTGGTTTCCGTGAAGTAGCCGGTGGCGCCCAGGCTGCCGTAGACTTCGTCTGTGGAGACGTGATGGAAGCGATGGTTGGCGGGGGAGTCCTTCCAGGCATCGCGACAGGCTTCGAGGAGGTTGAAGGTACCGACCACGTTGGTACTGATGAAGTCGCCGGGTCCGGTGATGGATCGATCCACGTGGGATTCGGCTGCGAGGTGCATCACATGGGTGATCTCGTGATGGCGCACGAGATTGGCGACGGCCTGTTTGTCGCGGATGTCGACTTGTTCGAAGGCGTATTTCGGGTGGTTTTGGATGGGGGCGAGGTTTTCCGGGTGGCCGGCGTAGGTGAGGCAATCGAGGTTGATCAGGCGGGTGATGGCGTCCTGGTCGATGATGTGGTGGATGAGGTTGGATCCGATGAAGCCGGCGCCGCCGGTGACGAGTAGGTTCATAGCTATAGTTTGGTGGGGGATTATGACCGAGATTAGCGCCGCGTAAAGTCGAGGTGTCGGTAAAGGAACTGGAACGTTCCGACGCCATTGATTGTGTGGCCCCCGTCGAAGAAGTCGATGGTGGTGCGTTCCGGGTAGGCGAGTCTGGCGTAGAACCGCCTTACTTTGGCGTACTCGAGGGCGACCCATTCGTCTGGTGCGACGGGGTCATCGTGGCCGCGTTCGACCATGAACGGGCGGGGTGCGATGAGGGCGGCCATTTCGGCGTAATTGAAGGTATTGCCGAGGTTAAACTCGGGCATCTCATATTCTCCGGTGTAGAGGTAGCTGTAGGGGGAGTCGACGATGGCATTTTTCCAGATCCACTCATTGAAGTCGCCGGAGCAGATGGACAGCGCGTAGCCATCGAGGAGAGCGGGGACGCGCATGGCGGTTTTACCACCGTAGCTTAGGCCATAGAAGGCGATGCGTTTGGGGTCGATATAGGTTTGGGCGGATAGCCACTGGAGGAGGCGTTCGTGTTGGCCGGTGATGATGGAGAAGAGAGTTTTTTTCACCGGGTTGGCCTTGCGCTGGAGGACGCGGAAGGAATCACCGCCGCGGTAGGGGTTATGGGGTGCTACCGTGATGAACCCGCGATCGGCGAGGCGGGCCGCGAGGGCCTTGTAGACGGAGTAACCGCTGTCGCCGGGGCCTGCGATCATGTCCTCCGGGAGTCCTTCGAGGCCGTGTTGGCAGACGACGACAGGGCGGCGTTCACCGGAGCGGAGGTCATCGGGGATGACGACGTACGCCCAGGTATAGACTCCGGGGTAGACATCGAGCACGAGTTCATAGGCGCTCCATTTGGAGCCTTGTTCGACCTTGCGGGACCGGGGGTTGGCACCGACCGAAGGAGGGGGCAGGCGGCCGATGATCTCGTCGTGGAAGTAGCGTCGGTAGTCTTTGATGACGGCGTTCCAGTCTGTGCGGCGGTCGATATTGACCCGGCTCCAGAGGAAGCTGTCCCGGGCCCGGTCGGAATTTTGGACGAGTTCCTGGGTAAACTGGACGAGTTCATTGACGAGGCGTTTTTGGCGGAGGGAGGCATCGAAGCGTGGGCGTGCGTCGATGAGTCGTTGGGCGGAGGGTATCGTGAGGTTTTGGGTATCGGCGCCGAGGGCTTCGAGCAGGTTTTGGAGGGCGGGCTGGCTACCTGCCAGGACGGGGCTTCCATTGGTGCCGTAGACGAAGCCGAGGGGGAAGGGACGGTCGGCGGGGAAGATGGCCTTTGTGCGTTGGATTTCAGCCTGCACCTCGCTGAAGTCAGGCTGGGTGATTCTGCCGGGGGCGGCGCCTTGGCGGCCTTCGCGTGCGGGGGGCGGGCCATCGACCTCCGGGACGCGGCTATATTCCACCACGAGCGTTCTTGGGGCGATGAGTGAGGCGATTTCGGCGTCACCGAACTCCGAGAGCAGTCCGAAGACGTTGCGGTAGATGGGTTCTTCCCAGAGGTTTTGGCGGGAGCGGAAGTAGCCGCTGACGAGAGTGCCTTGGATGCGGGTATCGAGGGCGGAGGTATAGAAGGCGAGAAGGCCGCCTTCGCCGTAGCCAGCGATGGCGATCCTGGGGTTTTGTCCTGAGATGGCGCCTGCGGTGCCGAACGCCTCGAGGCAATCCACAGCGGCGAGGAGGCGTTGGACTTCGAACCCGATGACATGCCGGCCCATTTCATAGGCTTGGCGATAGATCCATTCGCGGTGGGGCTGGTTGGTGAAGCGGTTGATTTTTTCGCTGCCTGACCATTGGTCATCCCGGCTGATGACGGCTGGGACGAGGACTTGGCAGCCGGCTTCTGCCAGGCGCCTGGCGAACTGGGTTTCGGGGGCAATATCGGGCACGAGGCCGCTGATGCCTTCCGGGGTCTGGTCGGCATCGGGCACTGCAATGATGCGGGCGAGGACGCCGCCTTTGGGTTGGAGGAGGAGCCCTTCGCCATTGACGCCGGGTAGTGTTGGCCAGCGGACCTCGTAGACGGTGATACGATCGGTTTCAGCGACTGAGAGAACTTGGGGGCCGGCGGTGGTGTATTGGAGTGTGGGGTTGGGGATCCGGTCATCCACGATTCCAAGGATGCGTTTCAGGTGGTTGCGGTTGGGGTTGACCGACTGTTCGTATGCGTTGCGGGAGGAGAAGTCCCGTTTCCACCATCGTGAACGTTCCTGAATAGACTCTGCCGTGATCTGGGTGAGGAAGGTATCGATCCCCTCAACCATTTTCGAGGAGAGGTCTGCGGTTTCCTCCAGAGCGACGGTT
>JBMTVN010000045.1:0-19296 GCA_049451415.1 Limisphaerales bacterium
TTCACCAGCGAGTCCCGGTCCCTGGCCTCTTGCGCCAGCTCAGCACGGGCCGAATCCAGCACAGGCGACACAGCCAGGAAGTGTTGCTCCAGGGCGGCAACCTGAGCTGCAGTCCGCTCCGACTTGCTCACCTGCAGAGCCTCCAGAATCTCAGGAGCCACCCCTTTGGGATCCAATGTCGGATGGTCCATGCTGCTCAAGGCCAGCCGCAGCTTCCCAACATTATGCTGGGCATAGCCGGAGTCATGGCGCAGGCGCACGCGCAACATGCCTGCGGGCCCCGCCGGAAGTGGCCGGTTCAGATGCAGGATAACCCGGTGATCAGCCGGTTTCTCGTGCCCCGCAACCGCCCAACCCGTATCGGCTTTGCCGTCAATAAGTGCTGACGCCGGCCAGCCTGATTGCTCGAAATCTGCCACAGCACTCCCAACCTGAATCCTCTCCTCACTCCCGTCAGCCCTCACCCAGTCGATTTCGATCTCCGTGAGAACAAAGTTGCCGTTCCCGCGGCTGAGGCCGCGGTTCGGAAAGTCAGGATGCACCAAGGTCTCCAGGCGCAGCGCACTCACCGGTTCCTCCGGAAGCGGCAGGAGGAACGTGTAGGTGTCGTTCTTTGGATTTTCCCCCGCACTCAGCAGCGAGCCGTCATCCTGCAGCTCCAACCGTGCCCCTCCGTCGCTTTTCCCCACTAACGGCCGGACCACCGACCAGGCCGGCCTGCCGGATTGAAGCCGCTCTTCCAGCGTCGCAACCCAGGCATTGAAGGCAGTCTGAAGATCCAACCCCAAGGTAGCCAGACGCTGCTGCAGTGCTTCCTGCTTCCGGTCCAGCTCTTCAAGCTCTCGGGATTGCTCAGCGCTGGGAACAGGAGAGCCCTTGCGGGTCCCCACACCTTGTTCGTCGATATCCGCGAAATAAGCCGATAGCCGGTAAAAGTCCTCCATCGTGTAGGGGTCAAACTTGTGGTCGTGGCATTCTGCACAACCGGTGGTCGACCCCAGCCAGACTGTCCCCACGGAACGAACCCGCTCAGCCGCATACTTGGCCAGATACTCCTTGGGCTGCGACCCCCCTTCCTCCGTGCTCCGTCCCAACCGGTTGTAGGTGGAAGCCACCCGCGTCTCCAGTGTGGCGCCGGGCAAAAGATCCCCGGCAAGCTGCTCCAACGTGAAGCGATCAAAGGGCTTGTTCTCGTTAAAAGCACGAATCACGTAATCCCGATAAGGCCAGACGCTGCGGTAATTATCCGCGTGGAAACCATCCGTATCGGCGTAACGCACTAGATCCAGCCAATACATCGCCATGCGCTCCCCATAATGCGGCGATGCCAGCATCCGATCCACCCACTTGCCCCAAGCCTCAGGCCCGGAATCCCTGCCAAACGCCTCAACATCCTCCGGCCGCGGGGGAAGCCCCGTCAGGTCCAGGCTCAGCCGACGCAACAGGGTATGTTTGTCAGCCTCTGGCGAGGGATGAAGCCCCCGCTGCTGCATTCGTGCATAGAGGAACCGATCGATCGCACTACCCGACCAGGCCGGTTCAGGAACCTCCGGCACATTCGGCCTGCTCACAGGCTGATAGGCCCAATGCCCTTCCCAGAGCGCACCCTCCTCAATCCACCGGTGCAGCAGCTCTCTCTGCTCAGCCGTCAGGGTCTTGCCCGTCTCCGGAGGCGGCATAAGGTCCAGCGCGTCCGCAGTCATCACCCGCTGTAAAAGCAAACTGCCGTCCGGATCGCCGGACACCACCACGCCCGCACCATCGCGCACTTCAAACAAACCCTCCCGCGTGTCCAACCGCAGCTTCGCCTTGCGCGTCGCCGCATCCGGACCATGACACGCAAAGCAGGCATCAGAGAGGATCGGCCTGATATCACGGTTGAAACTGACCCGGGATAACGGCTCCTCCGCCAGCAACGAGCCGCCGCCCAGCAGAAAACAACCGCCCACAGAGAGACCCGCTAACCAACGAAACGAATCCCTCACGAAACCGCCGCAAAACTGGCTACTAATGTCGAACATGGTGATTGCTTAACCACTTCATCCCGCTGCCACGGGAGTGTCAAGCACCAGACAAGCATCATTTACACCGAACAGGCGGACGGTTAACCTCCCGCCCAGTCACAAGATAAACCAGCCCCGGCTGACCCATACCGTCATGTCCACGCCCCAAGCCCAGCCCAACAAGCGCCATGTCGCGCCCCCCCTGCTAGCACTGGTCCTCGCCGCAACTCCATTGCTGCAGGGTGCGTCGTGGATGATTTCCGGGAACGAAAACAAACTGGACCTCACTTCCGGTGCAGCCACGGTCATCGAAAACGCCGGACCCGACTCCATCACACTCCTCGATTTCGCCAAGTTCCCACCCGCAGTCAGCCACCTGCCAAACATACCCAACACAGTCATCGGCCCCCCTTCCAATATCGCCATCCATCCCTCCGGCCAGCTCGCCCTGATCGCGAACTCGGTCGAGGTGGACCCGCAGGATCCCACCAAGACCGCGCCCACCACCCAGATCCACATTCTGGATCTCTCCCTCCCGCAACCAGCCGTCATCGGGGAAGTCCGCAGCGGCAAACAACCCTCAGGCATCTCCTTCACCCACGATGGCAATCTGGCCCTGGTCGCCAATCGCGCAGACGGCACCATCTCCGTGCTGGAAGTGTCGGGCAAACAAGTCCGGGTCAAGTCCACCGTCCAGGTCTGCGCGCCGGAATTGAGCATCTCGGACGTTGCCATCCACCCCAACGGCAAACTGGCACTGGCCAGCATCCAAAAGGGCGGCTACCTCCAGACGCTGTCCATCGAATCAGGCATCGTTCGCACGAACAACCAGCAGATCTCCGTCTATGGCAACCCCTACCGTTGTGTCATCACTCCCGACGGACAATTCGGCCTCACTGCCGGCCAGGGCGCGGGCAACGGTCTCGACGCAGATGCCCTCAGCGTCGTCAGCCTGCAAGGATCCATTCCGCAAACGGTCGACTATATCCCTCTCGGTGCCGTCCCTGAGTCCATCGAGGTCAGCCCCGATGGCCGACTGGTCGCCGCAGTGCTCATGAACGGCTCGAACCTCCCCGTTGACCACCCCAATTATCATGCCAGCGGCCTGGTCGCGTTGGTGGAACGACAAGCCAACTCCTTCCACCGTGTTCAGCTCGCACCGGTCGGCCGTATCCCCGAGGGAGTTGCCTTCTCCCCCGACGGACGGCATCTCGTTGTCCAATGCCACCCCGACCGCAAGCTCTGGGTGTTCAACGTCCAAAACAACCGACTCGAAGACGCCGGCGTGCGGATCGACGTCCCAGGCATGCCGTCCTCCCTGCGAGCCGCCTATTGAAAACGCAAGCTCCGGATCAAAACACCATGAAGCAAAGCCTCCTCGCCCTCGCTCTAGTCGCCCTGCTCTTCTCCGGCTGTAAACCACCCACGGACGGAGCACCGCCCCCCGGAGCAGCGGATGCATATCCAAACCGGACCATCACGCTCATCGTGCCCTGGGCTGCCGGAGGCGGCACCGACCGCCTCTCACGCTTCATGGCTGACCAACTCCAGCGTGAGCTCGGCAAACCCGTCGTCGTGGTCAACCGCACTGGTGGCAGCGGGGCGGTAGGCCACTCCGCCGGCTCAACCGCCCGCCCGGACGGCTACACGATCACCATGGGCACATTCGAACTGAGCACCATGCACTGGATGGGTATCTCCCCCCTCACCTACCAGGATTTCAAACCCATCATTGCTCTCAATAGCGATGCCGCCGCGATAATCGTCCGCGCCGATGCCCCGTGGAAATCCCTGCAGGAACTGGTCGCCCACATCCGCGCAAACCCGGGAAAACTGACCATGTCAGGAACGTCAACCGGGGGAGCATGGGACCTGGCCCGCGCCGGCTTCCAGCTTGCAGCGGACCTGCCGGTGGAAAGCGTGCTCTGGGCCCCGACCCAGGGTTCGGCCCCCTCCCTGGTCGAACTCCTCGGCGGCCACATCGATGCCGTCTGCTGCAGCATCCCCGAGGCCGCCTCACAAATCGAAGCCGGTCAGCTGCGCGCGCTCGCCGTCATGGCTCCCCAACGCCTCACCGACCAACCCGAAGTCCCCACCGTTCGGGAATGCGGCATCGACTGGGAAGCGGTCGGCTGGCGAGGACTCATGGTTCCCAAAGATACCCCTGATGCAATCGTGGAGATCATTCATCAGAAGGTGGAGACGATCGTAAAGTCGGATGCGTTCAAGGACTTCATGAAGAAGAACGGCTTCGACATCACCATCCGCGGTCCAAAGCCGTTTGAGGAATTCCTCGCCAGGCAGGACGCCCAGTGGCACAAGGTCATCGAGGCCGCCGGCTACGCCAAGCAATGAGCGACACCCGGGAATCTGACCCTCCCACAAGGACGTTCGGCCCGGTGCTGATCGCCGTCGGCCTCGGTGTCCTGTGGCTGTCCGGCGGAATCGAAAACACCACCGTCGGGCACAACGACGACCCCGGCCCAAGGGCTTTCCCGATAATCACCGCCTTGATCCTGGTGGCGGGCGGCGTCTACGAATCAATTCGCTATTTCCTCGGCCGGAGATCACACCGCAGGCTGTCCACTGTATCTTCGGAAACATCCCCCGCCCCGGACAACCGTCAGGCCCTGTTCCTGGTCGCCGGACTTGGCATCTACCTCTTTGCCATGCCCTGGGTCGGATTCCCCGCCGCCACGTTCGTCTTCTCCCTGGCGCTGATGCTCAGGCTCGGCTCGACCAAAGTCATGGCAGCAACCGCCTCCGCGAGCCTGGTCCTCGCGATTTATCTCCTGTTCGTGCTGCTCTTTAAGGTGCAACTGCCCCCGGGCGTTTTGGGACTCTCCTGGTGATCACTGAACTCCTTCATCCCACGGTCCTCCTGCCGTGGCTCCTCGCCATGGCCTTTGGCTTGTTCGTGGGCGCCACACCAGGCCTCACCGCCACCATGGCCGTCGCTCTCATCGTCCCCATCAGCTTCTATATGCCAGACCCCACAACCGGCCTGGCCATGATCATCGGCGTCAGCTTCACCGCCATCTTCGCAGGAGATATCCCCGCAGTCTTCCTCCGTATCCCGGGCACCCCAGCCTCCGCAGCTACCACCCTCGATGGCCACGCCCTCGCGCTGCAGGGCAAAGCCGGCCCCACCCTGCTGGTCGATCTCCTCTGCTCCTGCCTCGGCGGACTCATCGGCGTGCTGTTGCTGATCTTCCTCGCCCCTTGGCTCGCCAGCTTCGCCCTGCGCTTCAGCAATTATGAATACTTTTGGCTCGCCGTTCTCGGCCTCTCGCTCAGTGCCGCAGTCAGCGCAGGCTCCACCCTGAAAGGCATCCTCGCCGCAGTGCTCGGCATCCTCATCTCCACCGTCGGAATCGACACGGTCAGCGGCACCCCCCGCTTGACTTTCAAACACACCGACCTCATGAGCGGAATTGGCTTCATCCCCGTCATGATAGGCCTGTTCGGCCTCTCCGAGGTCATCCGGAACCTCCGCCGCCCCGAGTCCCTGTCCGCACCCAGCATCAAGGATACGGAACGAACCAGTATCCTGAAGGCGCTCTCAACCATGGCCCAACATTGGTCCACCATCCTCAAAGGCTCAGTCGTCGGCACCGTCGTCGGCGCCCTGCCCGGAGCCGGAGCCGACATCGCGGCCTGGGGTGCCTACGGTCTCGAACAGAAAACCTCCCGCCATCCCGAACGCTTCGGCCAGGGCACCATGGAAGGCGTGATCGCCCCAGCCAGCGCCCACAACGGTGCCGTCGGCGGCGCCTGGATTCCCGCCCTGGTGTTCGGCATACCCGGCGACTCCGTCACCGCCATCGTCATCGGTGCCATGCTCATGTACAACCTCAAACCGGGCCCCCTGATCTTCGAACAGAGCGCCCATGAAGTGCACTCCATCTTCGCCATCGCACTGGTCACACAATTCCTGCTCATCCCCTGCGGCCTGCTCGGTATCAAGCTGTTCTCCTGGATCCTCCGCCTCCCCCGCAGCCTGGTCATGGTGGGCGTTGTCATCTTCTCCATCGTCGGAGCCTTCGCCCTGACCAACAGTCTCTTCGACGTCTATATCATGGCCGCCTTCGGACTCATTGGCTTCTACCTCGAATCCCAACGCATGCCCATGGGACCGCTGATCCTCGGCCTCATCCTCGGCCCCATGGTGGAGGAAAACTTCCGCACCGGCCTCATTAAATCACACGGTAGCTTCGAACCTTTTCTCACCCGCCCCATCAGCGCCACGCTTTGGATCCTCCTCGTCGCCTCGTTCGCCCTGCCCATACTCATGAAACTGCTGAAACGCCGCCAGGCCAGCACCTCTCTCCCGTCTCCAAGTCATCCCAAACGGAACGGGGATTAATCCTCAGCTCCAAAGCCGGTCATGCGACCGGTCTTTATCCCACTCCGGTGTTGGCTTGAAGTAATCATCCCGCTCCAACAGGTGTTCCTTCACCACGTCCTCGTTCAACTCCACACCTAACCCCGGACCTTCCGGCACCATCGCAAAGCCATCCTCAACCAGCGGTTTGCCGATCCCTGTCACCATGTCCTCCCACCACGGCACATCCACGCTGTGATGCTCCAAGGCGACAAAATTTTGCGTTGCGGCCGCACAGTGCACATTCGCCATGAATGAAATGGGAGAACCCGCAAAATGCATCGCCATCGGCACCCCATGCTCCTCCGCATAATCTCCAATGCGCTTCGTCTCAAGAATCCCGCCGGAAGTCGCCAGATCCGGATGAACCATGTCCACGGCATGCGCATCAATCAACTTGATGAACTCCTCCTTCAGGTAAATGTCCTCACCGGTCAGCGTCGGACAACTGATCGCCTGCGTGATCTCCTTCCACAGATCCGTGTATTCCCAGGGAATCATGTCCTCCAGCCAGGCCATCTGATAAGGCTCCAGCGCCTTCCCCAGCCGAATGCAGCTATTCACCCCAATATGACCGAAATGATCCGCCGCCAAGGGAAGATCTGTACCAATCGCCTCGCGGATCGCCGCCACAAATTCCACCATCAACTCAATCCCCTTCTCCGTAATCTCCACCTGCGTGAACGGATGCTTGGTGTTGTTGTACTCCCGCCAGTCAAAACCACCAGGCACGGTCAAGGTTCCCGGAATGTCACGAATCAGGCTGATCCCCAAATCCATCTTCAAATACTTGAACCCCTTGTCGACCCGCTCCTTCATCCGCTTCGCGTAGACTGCCTTGTCCCTGGATTGCGTCGTGTCCGTGTACAGGCGCACCTTGTCCCGGTAACGCCCTCCTAGCATCTGGTAAACCGGCACCCCATACGCCTTGCCCGCTAAATCCCATAAAGCCATCTCCACCCCGCAGACTCCTCCACCCTGTCGGCCATGATGACCGAACTGTTTGATCTTCTTGAAAATCTTCTCAACGTTGCAGGGATTCTCGCCCAACAACCGGCTCTTCAGCATCAGGGCATAATTCCGGCTCCCACCATCCCGCACCTCACCATAACCCGATATACCCTGGTTGGTGTCGATGCGAATCAACGGCACCCGCATCGGCGCACCAGTAATCTCTGCAATCCGCAGATCCGTGATCTTCAAGTCCGACGGACTCGAATTGCGGTTCACCCGTTGGGTCAACGCCTCAACCTGCTCCTCCGCACTCGCATCCATCAACCCGGCTAAACTCATCCCACCGAACAGGGCTCCCTTCAGGAAGGATCGACGATCAGAAGAACCAATCTCGGATTGAGTGGAAGGCAATAAACGTTTCTTGGACATGATCAATATGAAGTCGTGGTTGCGCTCACGGGCAGCAGATGAAACGGGTTAACAGCCGCAGAGTCTACCTCCCTCACTACGCGGCATGCAATCCGGGAAGCCCTTCCTTCCACAAGCCACATACGCATGAAGACAGGACAGAACGCGGGCAAAATTGGACCGCTGCTACAGGCCTAGGGGCGACCGTTCATACCACTCATTGCCGAAGGCGGCTCCTGTCGATCTGTCTCGTCCCATTCTTGACGGGAAATCACGATCCCGTGATCGAGTTCAACGCGGGACTTCAGGTAACCACTGGGAAAAAACGCGACGGATAGCCCATGGGGTTTTCCTTGGCTCATCTCGATCCATGTTTCCCGATTACCGGCAGCATCCCAGCTCTCATAAAGGCCGTGGAGTTCACCCTCCACGATCGCAGCCTTGGACATGAGCTGACCGTTGGAATGCCATTTGGTCCGCAGCCCATGGGATACGCCGCCCTGGAAGTGTTCCTCAATCTGCCGGACTCCATTGGTGTAGAATCCTTCCGACAAACCCTCAAGCAACCCGTTAGAAACGACTGACCTCGACCGGATATGCCCTGGGGAAAAAGACTCCACCATGAGACCATTGAACGGAGCATCCGGTTTTGTACGCTCCCGCAACACTCCCTCCTCCAAAAGCAGTTCTGACAGGTCGAGTTCGATCACGGGAACAGCCGGGACTTGAGTTTGGTTTACTCTGGATACCGGAGGCCACGGCAGGAACAGAAAAGTGAGCAGCAAGAACAGAATGCTGATCAGGACAAGGGGTCGTCTAGCCCTATCAGATCGCTGCGATGGCGGAGGAACAGGCACGACCCTTCACTAACATGCTAGTGAGAAAGAACTTTGAAATACTGCGGGACAGGCTCCCCTTCCGGCGTGACAACTTGAATACGGACAATGCCGACGTCGTCTGCAAGGTAGGACTCGTAAACGTTAAGCCCGTCCGCCTTGGCGGGGATCAGGAAGCCCGCAGGCACCCAATCTTCAAGGTCTGTGGACGTGTAAAGGCTGTAGCGATGACCACGGATGGCCATGAATTCCAGCAGCGAGGAGCCACCATCAGCCAGCACCATGTTTAAACGGAAGCCGTCTTCGGGATCATAGGCATAGGTACCCGCCCGATATTCAGCCAGATTGCTGATGCCATCGGCATCAGGATCGTCACCCGGCAATATGTCAGCGATGCCCACGTCACCTCCAAGGCTTTTGGCCAGAAGCAATTCCCATTCGTCAGGCAGGCCATCCCCATCGAGATCAACACCCAGCGTGAGGTTGATCAGACTGATCCCCGTTGGCTCACCCAATCTGGCGAGGTTGCCGTTCATCTCCATGGGTAGATAGGTTAAACCACCGACTACCACTTTCATGGTGAAGGGCACCCATGGCTGCATGGCAGTTGCCTTGTAGGCATCCTCTGTCAAACCCGCATCCATGGGAATCCTCAGCTGATAATTGATTCCCGGCTCAGGATTCTCAGCTATGTAGCCCTGAATACTGATGCCTGCAGCGGATTCAAAAACCACCGTGGCACCCTCCACGTAGAGAGGTTCACCCAGGGCTGTCCGCACCATCCCCTTGATCTGGTGATACGGTGCCGGAGGAAATGCATGAATCAGGGGAGAGAGAAGCAGCATGCATCCCCCGAGGAGAGCCAAGATAAGACCGCCGCGAGGGTTTACAGTTCTCATGGTTTTCAAGAAGAGCCCTTTCTCAGTTACCCGAATAGGAATAGGTCACGAAATGGAGTTTAATGTCGCTGACAGTTTGAATGAATCGCTTCAGCCCCTCTTCCGGGTCAGCCAGTAGAGTCTTCCCGGGAATCACAAGTTTCCAGTGGCTGTTCCACACAGAACGTCCGACCATCCGATTATTGGTATATTGCGAACGCTGCAGGGTCCCAATCCCAGTGTAAAGTGCGTCATCAAAATAACTCGTATCTGGAACAGGCCGGAAGGCCTGGTGCTTCCGGACGGCGAAGAGGGGCTCAGTAAGGGAATCCCCGGACTGATACAGCTGCGCGGTGGAGAAATCGGAAGCCCCGAGATTGAAGGGCATGGGCACTGCGAGGTCACTTACCCGCCAGGATCGGATGGTACTGGTATCACCCAGCGGCGGGCTCCGCATGGTATCCACGCCCACGGGAATCAAGTAGACATATGGAGTGGCAGCAAGCCTTTGGGAATCAAGGAAGGATGTATCAGGGTCACTGGGTGAGCTTCCTCCTGAGCCTTCGATCGCACCGCCGTTGGTATCGGGAATATCCATGCCTTGATACCCGTCCAGGGCAACACCAAGAGCAAATACCTTGGTCGCAAAGGAACTGGAACTGAAAGCGTGGTCGCCAGCCGCCAGACGCTTTCCGAATAGATTGTAGCCGTCCTGAATGCTGGTGCTAAATTCCAGCATCAAGCCAGGTACTGGCCCCCCGTCAGAATTCGCAAGCTGAAGACAGTGACGCACCACATCAGGGTCATCCATCAAATTCGGTGTTTTGGCGGTTTCAAGAATCTGCCCCCAGTTCACCTTCCCCCGCTGGTCGGGGTGAATGCGGAAAAGCTCCGTCCGCAGTGATACCGTAGTACCGTAGGCATCTGGGTTGTTAATACCCAGGCGAGTCCTGACCACTTCCCAATCAGCCCGCATCTCCGCGAGCGCACTCGAGAGCCCGGCATCCCCAGTGTTGCTGCCATAATATTGCGGCACGCCATCAGCCACGATCCCCAGCGCTCTCGCACTCATGATCCTGCGCACAAAAGCTCGTCCTGATTCAGTTCCCAATAGACCAGTCTCGTAATCATAGGCATTCGCTGCGAGCAGGGAATAACGCGCTGCAAGCTCGAAAAGGGTCTTGTAACGCTCCAGCTTCTCGTTGCGGAAGATGCGGAATGCCGCATCCCGCGTCCGGTAACCCTGCACGAGCGCCGCAGAGCGTTTACGGAAGACTTCACGCTCAGCCTGAAGCCGCTCCCCTTGGGCAAGCAGTGCCCGGTATTCCGCCTCCGCCTTCGACAGCTCCTGTAAGCGCTGGTCAATACTCCACAGGCTCTCTTGCAGCTCCGTAAAGAGCGCGTCCAGCTCAACAACCCGGCCCTGATAGTCCACGTTTTTGAGCAGAGGTTTAACGACTACGGTTTCATACAAATCTACACCAGCCTCTTTGTAGAATGCGGCAAGATTGTTGCCGATCTCAAGCAAGGCCGCCTTCCATCCGATGGGGTTTTTCACAGTGGCTGTATATGATATGATGGCTGCCCTGGCGCCCGACGTCAGATCTCCACCGTTTGCCAGTCCCAATATCGCACTTTTCGGAAGCATATGTTCGGAAATTGCGCCAACGCTTTCCACAGTTCCTTCAGCCCTGTTTGACCATATCTTATACGATTTAGCTAAAAGGAGAAGACTCTTGACTGCGGTGTAGACGCCATACTTGGTCTCCGCATAACTCAGCTCGAACTTGCCCTGGGCCTGAACAGCCTCCAAAAACTCGATGGATCGATCCAGCTTTCGCTTGAGAGCTTCGTGACCGGAAAGGCTGCCGAGCGCGGCATTGCGGGCAAGCTGTATCTTGGCGATGGCTTGTTGAAGCTGGCCTGGTGAAGAACGCTGGCCGGTAAAGGTGGCGGGTTTGATGAGGTTACCGGCCGAATCCAAGGTGAAACTCACGTAGTGCACATCCTTCTGGTAGTCTTCCTTATTCAAATACGTCGCCTTCTGAACAAAATCAAAGTAGGCCTTCTTTTTGTTATAACCATTGTTGTCCCAGTCGCTTTTTTCGTAGCCCGAGTAAAAGCCCTGCTTGTCTATCTTGAACTCGCGGGGTTCGTTGATTTCAAGAAGCCCTAAAGCCTCCATCTGCGGAATTTCGGTATAAAAGAAGTGCAGCAGGTCCGGCCCATCGTAATCCTGAACGTATGTTGCCCCTGGTCGCATATCATCGGCATAGGGTGTGCCGTAGAGTTCAATCAACTTGTTCTTGTAGGCCAACTCTTCTCGGGCGACCTGTAGTTGGAGGTCGTTGAGGCTGCCGCCCTCCACCCGCATCATACGCGTCACGTTCTTGGCGTCATCAAAGGCCGCCACTGCGTTGTTCAAAGCGCCCACGGCACGGTCATAAACCTGCTCAAAGTGCGATCCGCCATCAACTCCCGCTAACTGGGCGGGGTTGATGTCGAACACCAAACCGTCCTCAGGCACTCCCAAGGGTGAAAGACCGTTTTCAGCATTCTCAAGGGATTGCTGAATATCAGCAGCCGCAGCGGTGATCTCTGCCAGCTCGGGCACGGTGGTCCGGTCGACCTTCTGGATGCCCTCGTGGGTGGGATCCTCGTCCAAGGCAGGCAGCAACGAATTGCCCAACGCCCAATTGATGTAGGCTCCCTGCACACTGCGACTGGCCCAGGCATCCGTACCCCAGTGTCGCTCCGTAGGCAGTTGCCTTGTCGTGTTATTTGTGCGGCTCGAAGACATGTGCTCCCAGCCTTGACCATGGATCGGCGCGTAATCCCGTCTCCACGTCAGGTCGAAAACCTGCTGACCAGTGCGTGCCAACGCTGCAGCGGCTGCTGCAAATTTCCTCTCATCCTGATAGTTCACGGCGACAGGGGCACCCAAAACATTGACAGCCTCGATACGGGGCACCCAGTCGAAGGAAGGATTGGTCAGCAGTGAATAATAGCCCTTCACAGCCGTCAGGTAGTGGCCATAAGCATCACCATGGCCTTGTGGGAACATGTAGGCGGCGTCCTCCGCGTCAATCACGCCATCGGGTGACTGGTTTGGATTCTCACGCACATCGTAGTTGATGGCGTAGATCGCCTCACCGGAGTCGATGCCCCGCGTATAGTTCCAGACCAAGCGGTTGTAAAAAGGTGCCAGTTCCACGCCCGGCTGCAGAAAATCATCTCTTCCGCGTAATAAGGCCAATTCCTCCTCCAGCAGACTGGGCACCTGCCCCTCGAAACTGAAGGATGCAGTGGCCATGTCACCATAGGACTCATTCGCAGTCCCAATGCCTATGGTGGGATTGGCTGCATCAGCAACGGCCTCGTTGCCAAGAAACATATACAAATCATTGAGGTAACCCGCTGCGAGCAGCATCGCATCGTTGGCGGGTCCGTAATTGATACCATAATCAATGCTCAGCATGCGCCCCCGCTTGAGTACGGTTTCGTAGATCTCGATCAATCCGTAGTTGTTGATCTCGTCGAGGTTGAGGGCGACGTCCCCCTCATAGCGCCGCCCTGCCTGGGTGAGCATACTGACGTCGGTATTCACGGCGTTGTTGAAAAGATCGCTCACCCTCTGGTTGAAGGGATTGATGCCTGCCAGCACTCGCTTGATCCAGCCCTCCGCCAAGGCAGGTGTGGTCCATCGAGACCATCCACCGTCCTCTACAAAAGAAGCATGCGCCGGGTTGGACGCCCGGTACCGCATGATAAGGTAATTGTCAGAAAGTGCCCGAACATCTGCCGCCTCCCCAATGATGGTCCGCAATCCGTCCGGAAACCGCTGGGAATCCATTCGCAACCAGTTACTTCCCTGATCCGTAACATCCACGGATTCCAAGGCTTCCAGCTTGAGGTCGAAAATCTGGGGAACGCCGGCGGGAACCGAGGAGAAGGTGGCGACGCTGATGCTATGTTCAATGCCGGGGTGTCGGTCCAGAACTGCCGGATCGATTTCAAAGACTTGTGAGAGCGGGTTGAGGTAGCTCGGGGCATCCTTCTTTGGCGTGTTTCCAGACGCACGGTTGACGGCAACCAAAGGTTCACCATCAAGGAAGACCTCCACTCCAAGGTTCTGGGATGCGTCCAAGCTTAGCCAGAGCTGAGTGTAATTTCCCGGGAGGATATTGAACCGGCGATAAAGAATACTCGCGGTCGGGTTCAAATCCGATCCTGAAGCCTCCTGCAGGAGGCTTGGAACCCAGGAGGCATCGGCCCCGACCTCGGCATCCAAAGTCACCTCAATGGTGGACGAACTGATCGTTCCAATAGATCCGAAGGCATCCCACGTTTGCGTCAGATCACCGGCAAGATATCCCTGCACCCGCACCCGATTCCCGGGCTGCAGAAGACTCGTCGGGCTTGTCAGAGTGAAAATCAGGCTGCCATCCAGCCAGACCGCTTTATTGAAATTGATGACACTGACTGGAATGAAAGAGGAAGAAACAGTGGCAAATCGAGACTGGCTTACCATGGCCATGGAATCCGCATGATCAAAAGGAAGAGGGAACTCAAGATGAAACCAGTCTCCGCCGGAAGGCTGAAGCGTGACTGCATCGGTCAGGTAAACGGGAGCTGGAGAACCGTTCAAAGGTGGGGCGATGCGCCACTCAAATTCATAGTCACCTGTCCTGCCGGCAAGATCCACCACCTGCTGAAGAGTAACCTTCTCCGCCAGGGGGTTGGATGAAAGGATCGGTTTGACTTGGCCGGTGTAAAGCGCGGGTTCGATTCGAATCACGTGAAGACTCACCGGTTCCTCGGCCGGAGTGAAAGCCTTTCCGTTCCCGGCAAGGATTGTCACATACCCTGTACCGGGGCCAGTAGCCGTGAGCGCGTAGGAATCCACTGCGACATCACTGGAGGTGACCTCACTCAGGTCGGCCGGCCCTCGTATGGTGGCAGTGTTGGGCACATAGGTTCCCGGCGCCTCGGGGTTCTCGAGAAAGGTCTGGGTAAGAGTAGACAGCTCCCCAATGGACCTGGCCCAATTGCTGTAGTCGGGATCACTCTGAAGGCACAGGCTGGTCAGCAGGTCTGAATCATATGGGGTCAAGCTGTTGAGCAGCAGGTAACTGTCCCCAACAAGCTCTTCAACAAACGCTCCCCCCAGGACGAGGGAGCCGTAGCCACCATCATTGGGATCGAGGAAGAACCTTTCACTCAAGTGCGGGGGCAGGTCAGGAAAGTAGGTCTTCCCTCGATAATTTGAGGTTTTTACTGATGCAGGAATTCCGCCCAACCTGCTACCGACTGCAGAATCCCCAAGAGCAAACTTCTTGTAGCGGGTCGGATCATGCAGGACAACCGAGCTTTGATCAGGACCTGAGACAACAGTGGATTGCTGATAAACCACTTCCAGGCTCGACTGCCCCCGAACCGCGGGTAAACCGCGTTTGGGATTGGTCAACGTCTCAGCCATTTGCAGGACCGGGGTGGAATCCGGCCAGACCGGGCGATAGATCACTTCCAGGGAGTTTCCATCGCCGGAACCGTTGTAATCGCTGTCACCATAAACCCCATCCCCTGCATACCCCAGAAGGCTATCCCCACTCCGCAGGTAAGGAGTGACTGTTCCCAATGGTGGCTGTTCTTCCAGCGGGAGACCGGGAAAGAAAAAGCCAGGTTGGGTTCCGTAATAATACTGCACCCCGAAGTAGGGTGTCCCTTCAGCGGTATGCGGTCCGCGATACACCCAGATATCACCTTTCCGGTCGCGTAAAGTGAAAGACGCATCCGGGGGATTAGAGGTGGATGCCGGAACGGGTTCTGTCCTCAGTTGCCATCCGGCAAAGTGGTTTTTCGGGAACACCTGGGAGAGCGGCAGATAAACGCGCGATGATTCCAAAAGAACCTGCAGCTCTTTATCCATCAGAGCCAGCGCAGATTGAGCTTGCGGATGATCAACCCCTATGGAATCGGGAGGATCACTGTCCCCATAGGTTATCGTCTCAATCGTTTTTGACATCTGCCAGCTCAGAACCAGTGTGGCGGCAGCCGGCTCAACTGCCTGAACCGTTGCATAGATGTATTCACGCGCTGACGCGTTCACTAGCCAAACCCGCTGGCCGGGAACAAGGGATCCATCGTAACCTGCCCCGATCGTGTAACGACTTTCCACAGAGAAAGACACCCTCGAGGTGGTCTTCCATCGATGGCTCGGAAAGCTGTTTGTTCCAGCAAACCAATCCAGAACAGAGGTAACGAGCCCCACGGTCAGGTCTTCAGAGGTCTGACTCAACTTCTCGACGACTGTCGACTGCTGCGCAGCCTGCGGTGAATGAATTGACCAGGATGATAAATCGACAAGTTGCCCACTAAGGCTTTGCCCCTCATACACTGCGTTGGTCACCATGATCCAGAGATTCGTTCTGTGATCAGGTGACTGGAGCGCGATCTCCCGGAACCAGGGACGGAAATGATGCGGCAGTCTGGTGGTGAGACGTATCTCTGAAGCGACGTTATCCGACGAGTCTACGGTCCGGTAATACACCTCACCCCCCAGTTGCAACGGAGACAGTCCCTGGAGAGTCGGCCCCAGCGGAGGATCGAGTAGCGGCAGCGGCATGGGCGCTTGCAGTCGCTCCCCAGCCTGCACATCGTAGACGAAGCGCTGCGATTCCGTCTCTCGCAGAACGCGGAACGGGCGCATATCAGGCCTACCGTCCGATGCGGTGAATTCGAGGAGCACGAAAGGTTCTGATGAGTAATTTGCAACCGACCGGTCATTCAGGTCGTCACGAAGGGCATAAACCACCCCATTGGCCATCAGTGCGTGCTCTTCGTTGGGATTGTAACCCGGCAGGCCGGCATCATTTTGCACATAGAGCGAACCTGCGGACTGATTGGCGGGTAGCGGACCACTCCCCTGGTTGCTCGCCAGAATGATTTCTCCGGGTGTGGACGGCCAAACGACAAGGTATTCTCCGATGACTGAGGGCCACAACGCGGAAACAAAGCCCAGTGAGGTATCTCCAGCATGGGCACCCACCCGGGCGTCCGACGCACGAAACCACCAGACCTGGAGGCTGTTCCTGCCCGGTATGGCGTTGACCGGTATAATCGCTCCCTTGTTAGCCTCCTCAAAGCCGAACAGAAGTGGATCGACATAGGCATTGATGTTGTAAAGATCATTACCTGAATCCCCTGAGCCGTGGATATGGCCGGCAAGGTAGAACTCGTCCGAACCGCTCCCCAGCTCGCCAACAGGAGGTGTCAGCCTTTCTCCCACTTCGATAATCCCGGCGTGGATTCTTGGGATGGAGGCTGACTCCGGCATTCGAGGAGGAACCGGTTCATCCGCATCGGAGCGATCAGGCTGGGTGCTCCAAGCCGCATAAGCGGATTCAAACTCTGCCAGGGCCTGTCTGTAGCTATTGAAGTCTTGAACAAAACTCAGCTCCGAGCTGATCGAATCAGCAAACCGCAAGGATCGCACGTTCTCATCGAGAAGCGACAACACCCGCTCAAAAGCGACTTCACCCTCTTGGGAAACATAACGCAGCAAAGTACGGTGGGCGGGGTGCTCTGCATCCAGGTAAGTGTAGAAATCCCCCTCAACTGTCAGGTGGGCACGAGCCTGGTCCAGGGGATCCTGGTATTCGATGGTGGATGACTGGTAGTCGTCCAGATTCACCGCAGTGAGCATAGCCTCGTCCTCAGAAGCCACCACGGGACGAAGGTAATGACTGTATCGAGCCGAATCCTCAGGCCAAACCAGATGATAGCGACCATAGAGTCTCGGCCACCGGGTTCCCTCCAGCCCCGTCTCCGTCCAGTGTATCAGGAGGTCATTCAGCCGGGTCGTTAGCCGAGTGGCGTAAATCTCCAGTTCATCACCCAAGTCAGGCATCTGCTCGTAAACAAAAGGTAGCTCCCCTGGCCCACCTATCACGCTGACGGGTTTAAGATAGCCAACAACGTTTGAGGGAGGCTGGAATAATCGTTCGCCAAGTAAAACCTCGACGTCCGTAGGCTGCGGCTGGCGGTAGACATCCACGATCTCAATTCCCATCGACTGCCTGGTGTAACCATCCGGGTTTTCGTCCCCCAGAAACTCTACCAGAACCCTGCCCTCAATATTATAGGCGTGGAGCGAACCGTATTCATACCAGAGCGTACGTCTCTCTTCCAGCACTGGGATGTCACTGCCGTCTGAGATACTGGTATCTCCGATACCCACATACTCATGATCGACAGCCCTCGGGAAAGCTCCGCTGTAAATAATGTTCACCGCTCCCACACGGGACTCCGGAACGTCAACAAGAACACCCGTCCGGGCAAAGGCCCCCTCGGTCCAGTAGATTTTCCGGGGCGTTTGAGAAGCAGATCCAGATACCACGTGGTTTACGGTGTGAAGCAGATACACGTTAAATCCATTGGTCTCATAACTGATCGATCCCAGAACGTTTGTGTAGCCGGCAGGCACGCTGCTGGTCTCGTAGAAACCCCGCTTTCTCCACGTGATGCTCATTGGCCCCGCTTCGGTGGCATAGACTTTGCGGGCATGTGGGCTCCAATAATAACGCTCGCCTTCATGGCTGTTGGATGTATACGGCTCGGGAAACCAATAATCCTCAGGGAAGACACCGTCAGGCAGAAGCACCCCGTTCTCGTCGGTGTTAGGCACGGAGATCACGCTGCCGAAAGCATAACTCACCTGACGACTGAGATAGGGTGCCCCCACTTGTGCCTGACGCATGACCATTACAACGGGAGAGGACAGATTCTCACTGGTCGCACGGGCCACAGGGAGATTCATTTCAACTGCCAGATCGGCATTGAAGGGTGCATTCCCTTGCCTAAGAGCCGGGCTGTTGGACATGCTGAGCCAATCAACCTGCCGCAGTCCTGGCACCGCCCCGAAGGACACCATCCCCCTAAACTGGTTGGCGGTCAGCGGCGGGTTGAGATCATTGCCCTCCACGACCACAGACATGCGACCATCAGAACCATAGTCTGCAGCGTTGGTCGAGATGGGCACCCCTCGACCAGACTGAAGATTGTAGGATACCTGGCTTTGACTGAACTCAATGACGGCCGCCTCCCCCAACGAGACCGGGAGCAGCAAGCAAACAACCAACAGAAAATAGTATTTACCCCTCTTCATAATGTTAATGGCTCCAAAGGAACAAGCGCTGACGCCCGCGTGAATGTTGGGTAGCTACCATTCCTTTTTGGTACTGGCTGTTGCTCGGAAAGTTCATATCAGGGCGGTGGCTATTGCGAACTTGTGGCAGTCTTGGTTCCGATCCACCAACTCGGGGCGTTGGCATCTGTGCACCGTGTCAAGCGAACCAGCACCATGGCGGGTTCGTTTAACGGAAGACTGAGCTCCAGCTCGACCATGCCGGGGTTCTGAGCGTTGGTAACCAGAGGCCAGGTTGTGCCTACCTCTCCTTCGGTGGTGCTAATGTAGCGATACGAGGAAATCTGTGCTCCCGTTCTGCTCACCCCGCGCAACACTGCGACTACACCGCTGGACGGGGCCGTTCTTCTGAGCCGGAATCCGCCGTGGCTGCCGTCACGCTCGAGAACAAACCCCCGGATCGTCGCAATCTGGTCGCCCACCGAAATGGTTCGAACAGCGCGCGTCATGAGTCCCAGATTCATATCGGTTGGGGTCATGGATGAGGCAGGCCCCATGCGGATGAGCCCCGTAAACCGCTGCTGGGCTGAAAAAGTGTTGGGTTCATCCCGTCGGGCAACATTGCCGCTCAAGCGTGCGTCTGAAAGTGACCCGCTCGTGATCTGCCCCATGTCGAGATTGCCGATAC
>JBMTVN010000046.1:0-19091 GCA_049451415.1 Limisphaerales bacterium
ACTTTTCGACGTTTTGGCAGCGGGGGGCGCTGAGTTCTGCGCAGCCTTTCGAGTTGGTTTTCGGATTTCCTATCAGCTTCAGTCTTAAGATGATTTACCTGCGTATTGAGGCATCGGTTCGTGATGCTGTCGTTTGTTTGTTTCCCGATTGCAATCCTGCGGACGTGCGTGTGCAACCCTGTCAGGACAAGCGTTTTGGGGACTACCAGTGCACGTCGTTGATGGGGTTGGCCAAGTCACGTCGATTGAACCCTCGGGAGGTTGCGGGCCAGGTATTAGCGGATCTGGATGTATCGCGTTGGTGTGAAGCACCAGTGGTTGCCGGTCCGGGTTTCTTGAATTTTAAGCTTAGGGCTGCCGCGGTGACCGAGGCGATCAGGCTGGAGCATGGTTCTGGAGGCTCGTTTTATTCCACGGCCGATCGACCTCGTACGATCGTCATCGATTTCAGTTCGCCAAATGTGGCGAAGACCATGCATGTGGGGCACATCCGCTCCACGATACTAGGCGATTGTCTGGCCCGAGTGAACCGGTTGCTGGGACATCGGGTGATTACGGATAACCACATTGGTGATTGGGGTACGCAGTTTGGCAAACTCTTGGTCGGGTGGAAGCGGATGTTAGATGAGGCGGCTCTGCGAGAGCGACCTCTTGATGAATTGGAGCGCCTGTATAAGGCAGTTAATGCGCTTTGTGAGAGCGATCAAGCTGTTTTGGAGGAGGCACGTCAGGAGTTGGTTAAGCTACAGCAAGGGGACTCCTCGAACCTGGAAATTTGGCGGCGGATGATTTCCATTTCGCGCGAACGTTTTGATGTCATTTATGCGAGGCTGGGGGTTGTTTTCGATCACACCTTGGGGGAGAGCTATTACAATTCCAGCCTGGACGGGGTCGTTACTGATTTGAGTGGTCTTGGATTAGTAAGGGAGAGTGAGGGGGCGCTGGTAGCATTCTTTGAGGGTCGGGACGATTTGCGAGCCCACCCGGCTATTGTGCGGAAGAGTGATGGAGCGGCGAATTACACCACCACTGACTTGGCTACCTTGAAGTATCGTTGTGATGAGTGGGGGCCGGATGACATTATTTATGTGACGGACGGTCGTCAGCAGCTTCATTTCAGACAACTTTTCGCGCTATTTGACGCGTGGCGCCCGGGAGCGGATGTGCGACTGCATCATGTTTGGTTTGGTTCGATTCTGGGGGAGGACGGCAAGCCATTTAAGACGCGGAGTGGTGAGACTGTTCGGCTGGAGGATCTATTGGATGAAGCTGAGGAGCGTGCTTTCGCTGTTGTTTGCGAGAAGAACAGTGACCTAGGGGAGGCTGAGCGTCGGGAGATAGCGAGGATCATTGGATTAGGTGCTGTGAAGTATGCAGACCTGTTGCCCAGTCGACAGACTGATTACGTCTTCAGCTGGGAGAAGATGCTGGCTTTGAATGGCAATACGGCTCCGTATTTACAGTATGCCTATACGCGTATTCAGGGCATTTTCCGGAAGGCTGGTTTGGATGGTGTGTTCAGTGCGGAGGGTTTGCCGGGGGCGGCCGAGTTAACCGAGCCGGCGGAGTTGGAGTTGGCGAAGCAATTGATGAACTACGGCTTGGTTCTTCGAATGGTTGCTGATGAGCAGAGGCCGAATCTGCTTTGCAATTATCTTTATGAAGTGGCCGGGCATTTTGCCCGCTTTTTTGAGCAATGTCCTGTATTGAAGGCGGAGGAGTCCGTGCGGGCCATGCGGTTGGTTCTCTGCGAGATGACGGGTCGGGTTTTGCGTGGCGGTCTCAACGCACTTGGTATTGAGACCAGCGAGAGGATGTAGCTGGAGCTTTTTAGACTTCCGCACGGTGCGTGATCGCGCTAGAAAGCGCGTATGTCCGGCGGCGACCAACGCATTTCGTTCCGTATTTGGGGGGCTGACAATATTGTGTATGGTCCGGTGGATCTTCCGGTTTTGGTTCGGTGGGTGAAGGAGGAGAGAGTTATTGGTACTACGTGGGTTCACGTGATGCCTTCGGACACTTGGCTTCGGGCGGATTCGATACCGGAGCTCAAGTTATTTTTTCGGGACGACAAGAGTGGCACTTTGGGACGTGCCGCATTTGAGGATGGGGACGATGAGGGGAGGGAAGAAATTCGGCCTGGTGTTTTGCGTCGCATCAAGGTGCTGGCCTGTCTTGGGGACGCGGAGCTACAGCGTTTTGTTGATTTGATGGAAGTAATTCGTGTGAGGCAGTGGGACAATGTTGTGTACGAGGGGAGTCCTGGCGACGCGATGTTCTTTATCTTGGAGGGTGAGGTTCGGGTGCGGCTGATGATCGCGGAGAGGGAGAGCATCCTGGCTACCTTGCAGGCAGGTGAGTTTTTTGGGGAGGTTGCCTTATTTGATCACGGTCCGCGTTCTGCGGATGTTGTTGCGAACACAGATTGTGTTCTACTGCGAATACCTTCGGGGGCGTTTCAACAGCTTGTAGAGGCGAATCCTGACTTGGCGGCGCCATTTTTGCTCGCGATGGGAAGGTCGCTGATTGCCCGATTGAGGGCTGACAACCGACGATATCGCGATTCGATTGTGTTTGCCCGGACAACCCACTAGCAAAAAGGCCGGAAACGCTGATGCGCTCCGGCCTAAGAGGGTGTAGTCCAGTGGTGTGGTGCTGGGCTTTACTTTGACTTCCTTTTACCTGTCGTAACCTTTTCTTTGACGGCGACGGCTCGCTTGCCGATACGGCCGCGGAGATAGGTGAGTTTTGCGCGTCTGACGGCGCCGCGGCGTTCTACGTCGACCTTCTCGATACGGGGTGAGTGGATGGGGAAGACGCGTTCGACACCTTCGCCGTAGCTGATGCGTCGCACAGTGAAGGTGCTGTTGAGTCCGTGTCCACGTTTTCCGATCACGACGCCGGCGAAGACCTGAATACGTTCTTTTTCACCTTCCTTGACTTTCGTGTGGACTCGAACTGTATCGCCCACAGAGAAGTCGAGGGGGTTGCTTCGGAAATGCTCGGATTCAATTTTATCGCGAATGGCCTGATTCATAGCGCTTGCTCTGGTTTTAAAAATTTAGGTTATTTTGTGCCCGGGCAGCCAAATCCGGCCTTTTGGCAGCGGTTCGCTGCCGGGCTTGTTCTACTCTCCAGCGGGCGATAGCCTCATGGTTTCCGGACAATAGAACATCGGGGACTTTCATTCCCCTAAAATCAGCTGGCCGGGTGTACTGGGGGTATTCAAGCCGAGCCTCACTGAACGACTCATCAACGGCACTTTCGGCATCTCCCAGCACTCCTGGCAAAAGTCGGCATACGGCGTCCACAATGACGAGGGCGGGCAAGGCTCCGTTGGTTAGGACGAAATCTCCCAGAGAGATTTCATCATGAACCAGCGCCTCACGGATTCTCTCGTCGAAGCCTTCATAGCTGCCACAGATCAAAAGCAGGTGTTTACACTCTGACAAGCGGCGGGCGATGGGCTGGTTAAAGGTGGTGCCGGACGGGGTGAGGAGGATGACTTTGGTATCCTCACCGGATAACTGTTCAACTGCTTCAAAGATCGGTTCGGGTTTCAGGAGCATGCCTGGCCCTCCGCCAAACGGCCTATCATCCACCATGCGATGCCGATTTTTGGCAAACGCCCTCAGGTCATGCACGGCGAGTTTAACCAGACCATTTTCACGTGCACGCCGGATGATACTGTCATCAAGCGGACCGGCGAACATCGCCGGGAAAAGCGTTAGGACGTCGATTTTCATGGGCGTCCTCTTGGGGTGGTAGCCCCGAGTGGGAGGTTTACTGGGCCTCCGAATCTTCTTCTACGAGTTCGAGCAGGCAGCGCAGGCCTTGTTTGGCGCTGGCGACCTGGAGCAGGGCGCGGATGGCGTGAATGGTAGCGCCTTGGCGTCCGATAATCTTGCCGACATCGGCGGGGTGGACACGGATCTCTAAGATCGTTGTGCTCCCTTTTTCTACGGGAGTGACGCTGACAGCATCTGGGCGATCTACGAGACCTCGCACCACGAAATCCAGGAAGGACTGCATGGCAGGTTACCTTAGGCGGCGGTTGCTTCGGCGGCTTTTTGGGCCGCTTTTTTCAGGAAGCTGGCGACCGTAACGGTCGGCTGGGCTCCCTGTTTGACCCAGTAGTGGGCCCGTTCGAGGTTCAGGTTTACCGTTTCGCCCTTTTGGCAGGGGGAATAGGTACCCAATTCTTCGATGAACCTTCCGTCGCGCGGACTGCGGCTATCCGCGACTACAATACGGTAAACGGCGTTGTTTTTCGCGCCGATCCGCTTCAAGCGTATCTTGACCATAGCAAAGAGTCTTTCGTGCTGACGCTTCCTAAGGGAGTAGCGCAGCCTAACTTTTATGAGGCAGTGAATCCTCAGCAAAAGAGTGGGGAAATTAGACAACGGGACTTTGGTTGGCAAGGACTGTTTTTTGCTGAGATGGATTGGGGGGCGGCAGGTTCCGCTGTGCAGGGTGCGGAAAATGGTTTAAGCATGGACGGCGAAGGGATCTAGAGGTGAAGGCAAGATGAGCACCGAGTTTTATTCCACGTGGGTTTGGCTGGGTACCTATATCTCGTATTTGGCTGGAGTTTTGGCGGTTCTATTGGGTTTCGGGGCATGGGTGCGGGATCGTCGTTCTGCATCCCATGCATTTTTCGCCTTGGGGATGGTGATATTGGGCGTGGAGGCTTTTTTTGTGGCTCAGGGGATGCGCTTGCCTTCGTTCGAATCGCGGGTTCACTGGCAGAAGCTTCGTATGATTTCGTTGGCGGTGACGCCGGCGATTTGGCTGGCGTTTACCTTGAGCTATTCGCGGGGCAATCCGGGTGCGTATTTGCGGCGGTGGGGGTGGTTATTGGGGGGGTTGGGTGTTCTGCCGGTTTTCTTGGTCTTACTGGCGGATGATCGGATTTTTTTGCTGATTCAGTTACAGGACAATCCTTCTGAAGTATTGATGGGGTTAGGGCGGACTGGGCGGTTGCTACAGATCATGGTGGTTGGAGGGTTTGTTTTATCGTTGATGAATTTGGAGCGTACTTTTCGGGCTGCCGTAGGGACGATGCGATGGAGGATCAAGTTTGTTATCGTGGGTCTGGCGGTCTTGTTTGTGGCTCGGATTTACAGCAGCAGTCAGGCTTTGGTCTTCAATCTCGTGGATTTTCGATTTCAGGTCATCAATTCCTCGGCTTTGTTGGTGGCTGTGGCCTTGATGGGCATTTCTTTTTTGCGGACGCATGTTTTTGCAGTGGAGGTCTATCCGTCGCAGGTGGTGCTGCGTAGTTCGCTGACCGCGGTATTGGCGGGGGCCTATCTTTTGGTGGCAGGGATTTTGGCGAAGTCAGTGGGGTCGTTGGGGGGCTTTCCGCTGCAGGCTTTTGTGGTGATGGTGGCGATTGCGGTGTTGGCCTTATTGTTAATGTCGGACCGGTTTCGGTCGGCGAGCGGTCAGTTTGTGAGCAGGCATTTTCGTCGGCCCTCTTATGATTACCGGGAGATTTGGAGGACATTTACCGGACGCATTGGCTCACAAGCCACCGTGAAGGGATTGGGCGAGACGGTGATCCGGTGGTTTTCCGAGACCTTTGAGATTTTGTCGGCGACATTCCTGGTCTTGGATCAGGAGGGGCATCGATTGGAGTGTGCGGCTTCGACTTTAGTTCGGCGCGGGGATGGTCGGGATTTGGTTTTTTCCGAGGAGGACCTGGCGGCATTGGAACGGTGGGCCAAGGGGAAGCCGGGGGTGGCGGATTTGGAGAGTCTTGGGGAGCGGTGGGCCCATGATTTAAGGGCGACCTTGCCCACCGAGTTTAAGGGGAAGGGTGGGCGTCGGCATCTTCTGGCCTTGGTGGCGGACGGGCAGGTCTTGGGATTGGTCGTGTTGGGGGATCGGGTGCGGGGGCGGGGATTTTCCCATGAGGATTGCGAGCTGTTGGAGTGTTTGGCAGATCAAGTGGCTGCGGTGTTATTGACCGTGCGCTTATCGGAGAGGTCGGTGCAGGCTCGCGAGATGGAGACATTGCAGACGATGTCGACCTTTTTTGCTCATGACCTGAAGAACACTGCATCGACCTTGTCCTTGATGTTGCAGAACCTGCCGAAGCATTACGACAAGCCGGAGTTTCGTGAGGACGCCTTGAAGGGGTTGGAGCGGTGTGTGGGGAGGATTAACAGTTTGGTGGGGCAGCTGGCGGTGTTACGGCGAGGCTTGGAGTTGCATTTGGGGGACACAGATTTCAATGCGATGGTTTCATCGGCATTGTTGCCCTTGGAGGCTGGGGTAGGAGGTAGGATTCAGCGGCTCTTGGGGGATTCTGCGGTGCTTTCGTTCGATTCTGAGCAACTGCAGAAAGTTGTATCGAACCTGGTTTTGAATGCTTTGGAGGCGAGCGCTCCGGCGGGTGAGGTTGTGGTCTCTACCAGTAGGGAGGATGGGTGGGTGCGACTGGAGGTGGCTGATTCCGGGGTGGGTATGAGTCGGGAGTTTATGGAGAAGCGGCTTTTCAGGCCCTTTCAGACGACCAAGAAGAAGGGGATTGGGATTGGGCTATTTCACAGCAAAGCGATTGTGGAGGCGCACGGCGGGCGGGTAGAGGTGGCGAGTGAGGAGGGGAAGGGGACTCGATTTACGGTCAGCTTTCGTATTGGGGGTTAGGGGCGTTTCTGTGCGGGTATTTGGCTGGGATTATGTTCGGGTTCTTGGGGTCTGGTGGGGCTTTTGGGATGAAGCCAGCTGCTGAGGTGGATGAGGTGGCGGGGTGCCAGGGAACAGGTGGTTTTGTAAAGGGGTTTTACGGTTTCACGTAAGACATTTAACGTAAAGAGCTCCAAGACATTGCGTGGATTTTTCGGTTCGGGTTCTCAAAAAGCGTCGGTTTGCCTTACAGAATCTTATTTACGTAGGCTACGACGAATAAATTATTTTTCAGTTGCAATATGCTTGCGTGCAATGTGTTAAAGATTCAAATGCGTGTCCCTTGTTAGCCGCGGCATGTCCGTTGCTCATTAGGAGATGCTGTTGTTCATGAAGACGGCAGCTAACACAGGAGACACACATGAGATTAGCACATAAATTAGCTGCGCTGTTGGGGTTGATAGCCCTGACCCAGATGGCGGTGGCAGGGAAGATGGAGCCGAAGGTGCAGCCTTTCGGCAATCACGATGATGAGGATGACAAGTTTGGAAATGAGGCCGCTTGGTATGTGGATGAGCAGGGTGGGGAGACGTCTGGCACGCCGACCTATTGGAAGGAAGTGGTTAAGCCCGACTTGAATGCCGATAACGGCTTCCACGAGCAAGAAGTGGGTTCGGAGGGCCCGAATCCATTTACCCTGACGATCCCGCGGGACTGTCCGGAGGTAGCGGTGTGGCTCAAATGGGGAGGTGGAGACGATGTTAAGAGTTTTGTCATCTTCACTGGATTGACGGGGGGTGAGACCTACGAGTTCCATTTCTCCTACGAGCAGGAGAAGAAGAATCAGGATCCTCAGGTCCATTATCCCGGCATTTCTGGTGCTTGGATTTATTGTCCTCCATCCAACGAGGTTCCGGACGGTGGGGCGACGGTGGCTTTACTGGGCTTGGGCCTGATTGGCTTGGGTTTGGTGCAGCGTCGTCGCTAAGTTTTTATCCAGCTTCTGTTCAGGGCCGACCTTCGGGTGGGCCTTTTTTGTTTCCGGGGTGGGGTGGAGGTGTGGGCTGAGGGTTTGGTGGAGGTATTGGAGGGCGTGATCGCGTTGGGAGGTGAGGCTTTGGACGTGGTGGCGGAGCTGGTCCAACTGCGAATCGCGTTCCTGACGTTCCTGTTCGAGGGTTTTCAGGCGATGTTCTAGGGGGGAGAGGGCTTCATCGCGGGCGGGGCGGTTTGGGTAGTGGAGGGTTCTGGCGCGGCTGAGTTCGTAGCGGGCGTTCATGATAGCGGAGTCGAGGCTATTGAGTTTTTCGGCGAGCTGGGTTCGGGAGGCGGAGGACTCATGGATTTGGTGGGTGAGGCCTTGGACTAGCGTGCCGAGGGCGTGGAGTTGTGAGGCTAGTTGGAGGAGGGAGGATTGTTGGGAGAGGAGGGTTTCGAAGTGCTTCTGGCTATCGGTGAAATTCTGGACATCGCGGCGGAGGAGTTGGGTTTCGGCGAGTTGGCGGCTGAGCGTTTCGTAGTGGAACTGGAGGTGTTCCGTTTGGCGCCGGGTTTCGTGGCGATGGGCGATGAGGATCAGGCAGAGCGAGGCGAGGCCGAGGCCGAGGAAGAGAGTCGCGAGCGCGGGTAGGAGGTTGGGGAGGCGGGCCGGTGATTCCGGCGGTGAGAGTTGGAGGCTGGCGGCGAGGAGGACCAGCAGGGTGATGGCGAGGAAGAGCAGCCAGTGGATCCAGATGGGGGTATGGTTACGCATAGGGCAGAGTTGCCGCATTGCGGGCGGGGAAGTCTCCTTTTGGTGGATGGATACTGCAAGTCGGATTCCCTGTGGTGCGGATAATCAGGCTGAAGACTTGAAGTTCGGCTTGAGTGATGGTCTTTGTCGGTTGATTTTACGACAAGATGGTGCGTGTGCTAGTCATTGACGACGAAGAGATGATTCGGTTGGCCATCAGTGTCATGCTGCGGGGGCGTGGGATGGAGGTTGAGGTGGCTGCGGATGGGGCGGAGGGTTTGGAGAAGGCGCGGGGATGGTTGCCTGATTTGGTGGTATGCGATTTGACCATGCCGGTGATGGACGGCTTTGAGTTTCTGGCTGAGTGGCGGAGGGACGACCAGCTAAAGGGAATCCCGGTGGTGGCTACAACGGGGCTTGGGGTTACCGATTACCGCGATCGTGCTTTGGAGAGCGGGGCGGCGGATTTCGTGGTGAAGCCTTTTGGCAGGGACCGGTTGCTGGAACTGATCCAGACTTTATTGCGGTAGGGTTGTTGCCTTATTGGGCGGGTTGTTCCAGCAGTTCCTCGAGTTGGTTGAGGAGGTCTTCGAACAGGTGCATGCAGTCTTCGATGGGCTTGGGGCTGGTCATATCGACGCCTGCGCTGGCGAGCATATTCAGGGCATAGTCGCTGTTCCCGGTTTTGAGGAATTGCATCCAGCGCTCCTTGCTACCCTCTTGGTTCTGGATGATTTGTTCTGCAATGGCAGCGGCTGCGCAGTAGCTTGTGGCGTAGCGGTAGACGTAATAATTGCGGTAGTAATGTGGGATGCGGAGGCATTCGACGTTCAGTTCGGGGTCGATGGTGAAGTCGGGGCCGAAGTAGCGGAGGTAGATCTGATGGTTGATTTCCATGAGAGCTTCGGCGGTCATGGGTTGACCTTTTTCGGCGAGAGTATGGGCAGCGAGGTCGAATTCGGAGAATTGGGTTTGGCGGAAGACCGTTTGTCGGATGTCCTCGAGCATTTCATTGATGAGCTGGGCTCGCTCGGTGCGGTCGGCAGTTTTGGCGAGCATGAAGCGTTTGAAGAGGATTTCGGCGGAGGTGGAAGCGACCTCGGCGGTGAACATGGGGTATCCGGAGTAGACGGCGGGTTGGGTTTCCTTGGTGAAGTAGCTTTGCATGGCGTGGCCCATTTCATGGGCGAGAGTAGAGACGCCGTTGAAGTTTCCTTTGTAGTTCAGGAGCACGTAAGGGGGGGAGAGGTGGGTGCCCATGTTGTAGGCTCCGCTACGTTTGCCGGTGTTTTCGAAGACATCAATCCATCTCGACTGAAAGGCGAGCTGCAGGACTGAGGTGTATTCCTGGCCGAAGGCTTGCGTACCTTCGAGCACGAGGTCACGGGCTTGTTCAAAGGAGTATTCCTGTTCGGGCGCTTCGGCGAGGTTGACGTAGAGGTCGTAGAAGTGGACCGAGTCGAGTTTGAGGGACTTTTTTTTCAGGGCGATGTAGCGGTGGAGGAGGGGGGTGTGCTTGGAGACCGTTTCAGTGAGGTTGTGGTAAACGCTGACGGGGAGGTTCTCGGCATCCAGTGAGGCTTGAAGAGAGCTCGCATAGCCACGGGCTTTAGCGTTGTACCAGTCGCGGTGCATGGTGCCGGCGAGGGAGGCGGCGAGGCTGTTTTTGACATCGAGGTAACTGGCGTGGAGGGCGAGGAAGGCTTGTCGGCGGAATTCCCGGTTTTTGGAACTCATGGCCTGGTAGAAGACAGGATTGGTGACTTCGATTTCGGTGCCATCCGGGCTATGGATGCTGCGGTTTTTGAGTTCGGTATTTGTGAGAAGGCTGAAGACATCACCTGCGGCGGCGGTGGCCTTGGAGGACATGGCGAGCAGTTCTTCCTCGCGCGGTGAGAGGATGTGCTGGCGGGAGCGAAGCAGGTTAGCGAAGTCGTGTTTATAGAGCTGGAGTTCGGGTTGTTGGAGCCAGCTTTGGAGCAGGTTTTCGGGGATGCCGAGGAGTTCCGGGCTGAGCCAGGAGAGTGCTTCCCCGTGTTGAGTGGCGAGACTTTGGGCGCGTTGGAGGAGGGCGAGGGGTTGGGGTTGTCGCATATCCTCGTCGTGGCGGAGTCGGGCGTAGGCGTAGAGTTTCTCCAGCTGGACGCCGAGGTCATCGCGTTCCTGGAGAGTCTTGAGCAGCTGTTCAGGGTTTTGGGAAGTGGTATTACGGAAGGCGGCGAAGGCTTTGATGCGCTGTTCGATTTCGAGGTAATGCTTTTCCCAGTCCTCGGCGGACTGGTACATGGCGGTGAGGTCCCATTTGTAGGCGGCATCGATTTGGTTACGGTCCATGGTTGTTGAGGCGTAGAGGTTTGCGGCGGTGGCGAGCAGGGTTCCGGCGATGAGGATCGAGTGCAAGGTGATCAGGCTAAGACGGGGTAGCAGGTTCATTGCTTTGCCCGCAGAGACTAGACCCTCTGTGGGTTGAGGTAAAGCGGATGGAGATATTGACTGTGTGTGTTACCGGGTGGAGTTTGAGGGGCGCAAGGGTATGACAACCGCAAACAAGATTACCATCGGCCGGATACTACTCGTTCCGCTGTTTGTGGTGAGTGCCTTGTATTACATGGCGGGGCAGGGGGAGTTGTATCGTTATCTGGCGGTCTTTGCGTTTGGGGTCGCGGCTTTAAGCGACGGTGTGGACGGCTATATTGCGCGGCGGTTTAACCAGCGCAGCGAACTGGGAGCGATTTTGGATCCGCTGGCGGACAAGTTATTGCTGGTATCGGCGATCGTGCTTCTGAGTTTACATCAGGACGGCAATCTGCCGGGGCTGCCGCTCCATTTGACCGTGACGGTGATCAGCCGGGATATCCTGTTGCTGATGGGGATGTTGGTATTGCGGTATTTACGGGTGGCGGTGACTGTGATGCCGCATTGGACTGGGAAGGTGGCGACGGTATTTCAGATGGCTTGTGTCCTGTGGGCTTTGCTGAAAATCGACCTGTTGCTCGGGTTGGACTGGTTGGGTGGGGTTGCCTTTGGGGCCACCCTTTTTACCGGCATTTCAGGGATGTTTTACGTGGCGGCGTGGGTGCAGCAGCTTTCCCGTCATCCAGCGAGTTCTCCCAGCCGGGTGGAGGAATAAGGCGGCGGGGCTGTGGCCATTACCTGGTGGGCAAATCAAATAATTTTGGGGGGCGCGTTTGACAGGTGGGCGCGCTGCACCTATAGGGTGAAGGCTAACTGAAGAAATAAACTAACTCAAATTACTCATTATGGCTCTTACTGTTGGTTCGAAGGCTCCTGATTTCGCGCTCAAATCCAAGCAAGCTTCCGGTGTGGTGGATGTGAAGTTGAGTGACAACTTGGGGAAGCGTAACACCGTGCTCCTCTTCTTTCCTCTGGCTTTTACCGGGGTTTGCACGCAGGAGATGTGTGATATCACCTCGGGTATTGGGGATTACGAGGGGTTGGATGCGGACGTGATTGGGGTGAGCGTGGATAGTCCATTTGCGCAGGAGGCTTGGGCGGCGAAGGAGGGGATCAAGGTCAAGTTGGCGAGCGATCTGAACAAGGCGACTGCCAAGGACTACGGCGTGTTGCTCCCGGATTTGATCGGTTTGGGGGCGGTGAGCGCCCGCGCGGCTTTTGTGATCGATCGTGAGGGAGTGATTCGTTACGCAGAGCAAACCGCGACTGTGAAGGACCTCCCCAACTTTGAGGCGGTTAAGCACGCCTTGGTTGGTCTTAAGTAGTTGCAGCAGAACTAGCTGGGAGCGTTGGGTTTCCCGCTGCCGAATCCACATTGACCCCGGAGAGAGATTCCTCTCCCGGGGTTTTTTATTTACGGATTCCCGTCATTCGCGGGGAAGGGGCAGGCAGCAATCAGCTATCCTGTGCGGTTTCGGGAGGCGGTTCGGGGGAGGGAGAGGTTTTTCCACCGAGGATCTTGAACATGACCACTCCACAGGATGGGCAGCGTCCCTTGATCGCTTTGCGGCCATTTTTCATGGTTTCCTCGACCGCGCCGGCGATCTCCTTCCGTTCCTTGCATTTGACGCAGTAACCCTCGGGCATAGGGATGGCTTTTGTTCTGTTTGGGTTTTTTGGGGTCGCTGACGGGGCTGAAGAACGATACGGGGAGGCCTGAGACGGCGTCAACTCGCGAATCGGGAATGGAATCGGGCTTGCTACAGGGCTTCTTACAGTCTAATTGGCGTGTCGGCATGAACAACCGCCGTCCGGTTTTCGGGTGGTGTACAGGGTAGACTGGTTTGAGATGGTTGCAGTGGTTCCAGAGCATTTGATTGATGGCGAGGGCGAGTTGAAGGACTTCGTGGAGAAGGTCCGGGGTGCTGATTGGGTGGGGGTGGATACGGAGGCGGACAGTTTATATTCCTATCCGGAGCGGCTTTGTTTGATTCAGTTGGGTTTACCTTGCGGGGAGTATTTGGTGGATCCCTTGTGTGGTTTGGACTTGGGCCCTTTGGCAGAGGCTTTTGGTGGGCACCGGTTGATGCTGCATGGTGCGGACTATGATTTGCGTCTTTTTTATCGGTCCCTTCGTTTTGTGCCGGCGGAGGTATTCGACACGATGCTGGCGGCGCGTTTATTAGGCTACAAGGAGTTCGGCTTGGAGCGATTGGTTGCCAGAGTCTTGGGCGTGACTTTGGAGAAGGGGCCTCAAAAAGCGAACTGGTCACGTCGGCCGTTGACTCGTCGGATGGCGGAGTATGCCAGGAACGACGCCAAGTATTTGAAGCCGCTCACGGATCATTTGGCGAAGGAGCTGGAGAAATCGGGTCGTACTTCGTGGCACGATGCGATGTGTGCGCGGTTGATACGGGACAGTGCGAGGGAGCCGGAGGTGGACGGCGACGCGGTTTGGCGGTTATCCGGGGCCCATCGGCTAAGCCGGCGCGGTTTGGCGGTTTTGCGGGCTCTATGGCATTGGCGGGATGGGGAGGCGCGGAGGTTATGCCGGCCGCCTTACTTCGTATTGTCGCATGAGATTCTGGTGCGGGTGGCGGAGCAGGCGAGTGGTGGTGTTTCGGGTTGGCAGCGGGGGTTGCCGATGCGAATGCCGGAGGCGAGGCGCGCTGGTTTGGTGGAAGCTGTGAGTGGTGCGTTGAAGTTGGCCGAGTCGGACTGGCCTCATTTGCTGCGCAGCTCGGGGGTTCGGTTGACGATGCAACAACGCAAGTCGCAGCAGCAGATTCAGGATTTGCGGGATGCGGCGGCGCAGCGGTTGGGGATTGATCCCAGCTTGATTGCCAGCAGGGCGATGTTGGTGCGGTTGGCTGGGGGGCAAGTGGACTTGGATCGGGAACTGATGCCCTGGCAGCGTGAGTTGCTGGGCGTTTAGCTGGGTTGGGTGAAGGGGATTGATTGTGGTTTTGGAGGTTTTCCTGGTTGCCCTTCAGACGGCGATTCGCATAGTCACATGCCACGCGTATGGCGCAGTCTGCGAAACACAATTACGACGAGAGCAAGATCAAGACCTTATCCTCCCTGGAGCACATCCGGTTGCGAACGGGAATGTATATTGGTCGGATCGGCACGGGGGCTCACTATGATGACGGTTGTTACATCCTGCTGAAGGAGGTGATCGACAACGCGATCGACGAGTACATAATGGGGCACGGCAAGGAGGTCCAGGTTACCGTGCAGGGGGCGGTTGTGGAGGTGCGTGATTTTGGGCGCGGCATTCCTTTGGGCAAGGTGGTGGAATGTGTTTCGAAGATCAACACGGGGGCCAAGTATAACGACGATGTATTTCAGTTCAGCGTTGGTTTGAACGGTGTGGGTACCAAGGCGGTGAACGCTTTGTCGAAGGATTTCCTGGTGCGGAGTCATCGGGAGGGGCGTTTTGCGGAGGCGGAGTTTCGTCGGGGCAAGCTGGTGAGGCAGGAGGAGGGGGAGGAGCCGGAGGGCAAGGACGGGACACTGATCCGGTTTGAGCCGGACCCACAGATATTCAAGTCCTTTGAGTTCAAGGAGGAGCATGTTGAGCGGCGGATGCGGCACTACAGCTTCCTGAACGCGGGGTTGAAGCTGATTTACAACGGCAAGAAGTTTCAATCGCGCTTGGGCCTGATGGATCTGGTGATGGAGGATCTGGCGGCGGACGGGAGTGAGCCCTTGTATGCGCCGCTGCATTATTCCAGCAAGACCCTGGAGTTCTGTTTCACCCATGCAGCGGGCCGATATGGCGAGACGTTTTACTCCTTTGTGAACGGGCAGTTCACATCGGATGGCGGGACGCATTTGAGTGCCTTTCGTGAGGGTTTGCTGAAGGCCGTCAACGAGTTGTCGAAGAACAAGTATGAGGGGGACGATGTTCGCGAGGCGATGGTGGGGGCCGTGGCGATCCGGCTTCAGGATCCGGTGTTTGAGTCACAGACGAAGAACAAGCTGGGGAACACGGAGATTCGTGGTGAGCTGGTGAACCGGGTGAGGGAGGAGTTGTTGCGATTTTTCAACCGCAACAAGGCGATGTTGGATACAGTGTTGGCGAAGGTGGAGGAGACGAAGCAACTGCGCAAGGAGTTGCAGGCGGTCAAGAAACTGGCGCGTGAACGGGCCAAGGCGATTACCCTGCGTATTCCCCAGTTGAAGGACTGCAAACTGCACTATGATCGGGCGAAGGGGAAGGGCAAGGGGACCATGGTTTTCATTACCGAGGGTCAATCTGCGGCGGGGTCGATTGTCAGCTGTCGGGATGTGGCGACGCAGGCGATCTTCGTGCTGAAGGGGAAGCCTTTGAACGTGTGTGATTTGAAGCGGGACGTCATGTACAAGAATGACGAGCTTTATAATTTGATGCAGAGCCTGAATTTGGAGAACGGGTTGGGTGGGTTACGGTATGAGAAGGTGGTCTTGGCGACAGATGCGGATGTGGACGGGTTGCATATCCGCAACCTGATGATCACGTATTTCATGAAGTTCTTCGATGGCTTGGTGCATGACGGCCATTTGCATGTATTGGAGACGCCGTTGTTCCGGGTGAGGAACAAGAAGGAGACGCGCTATTGCTATTCTGACGCCGAGAGGGACGTGGCGGTGAAGGCTTTGGGGGGGAAGCCGGAGATCACACGGTTCAAAGGGCTGGGTGAGATTTCTCCGGGGGAGTTCAAGCAGTTTATCGGGAAGGAGATGAGATTAAGCCGGGTTGAGTTTGCGTCGCGTCCTGAGGCGGCGAACATCCTGGGCTTTTACATGGGACGGAACACTCCGCAGCGCAGGGATTACATCATGAACAATTTGGTGGTGCCGGTCGCTGACTAGTGTGGTGAGGGAAGGAGTATTTGAGTCATGGCTGCGAAGAAGAACGAGGGTAAGGGGGGAGAGGATGGAGGCATGGACCAGCTGCCGTTGTTGCCGGGGGGCGATGGGGATGGGGAGATGCGAGGCAAGGGTGGTGTGCAGGGGAGCGGGAATGAGGTTGGAGAGGAGCATGCGGATGTGGTTGCCGAGCAGGTTCACACGGTGGACACGCGGCCTTTTAGTCCGTCGGACCCGCACAACCCTCTGCACCGGCGGATTGACCGGGGCTTTCTGGAGTATGCGTCGTATGTGATCCGGGACCGGGCAATTCCGAACCTGGCCGACGGGCTGAAGCCGGTGCAGCGCCGGATTCTGTGGTCGTTGCATCAGAACGATGATGGTCGGTTTGTGAAGGTGGCCAACATTGTTGGGCACTGCATGCAGTATCATCCCCACGGTGATGCGTCGATTGGCGAGGCGTTGGTTGTTTTGGCCAACCGCGGGTACTTGATTGAGGGGCAGGGTAATTTTGGGAACCTGTTTACGGGGGATCCGGCGGCGGCTTCCCGGTATATTGAGTGTCGTCTGACACCCTTGGCCCGGGAGACGATGTTCTTTGATGATCTGACCGAGCTGGTCCCGAGTTATGACGGGCGCAGTGAGGAGCCGGTGACTTTGCCAGCCAAGATTCCGTTGCTGTTGATGTTGGGGACTGAGGGGATTGCGGTTGGTTTATCCGCCAAGATTCTTCCGCATAATTTCGGGGAGTTGTTGAAGGCGCAGGTTGCGATCCTGAAGAAGCAGAGTTTCAAGGTGCTGCCGGATTTCCTGACTGGCGGGGTCATGGATGCGCGGGAGTATCACGATGGCAAGGGGAGTGTGAAGGTGCGGGCAAGGATCAAGGCGAAGGACGATTCCACCGTGGTGATCAAGGAGATCCCGCCCGGGACGACGACGGAATCATTGATTGCCTCGATTGAGGATGCTGCCCGGAAGGGCAAGATCAAGGTCAAGAGCATCAACGATTTCACTTCTGAGAAGGTTGAGATTGAGGTGCGTGCGCCGAACGGGGTCTCGGCGGACCAGCTTACCGATGCGTTGTTTGCTTTTACGGCGTGCGAGACGAGCATCAGCAGCCGCATTGTGGTGATACGTGACAACCGTCCGGTAGAGATGACGGTGAGCGAAGTCCTGCAGGCGAACACCGAACAGTTATTGGAGCAGTTGAAGCGTGAATTGGAGTTGCGGGAGCGGCGGTTGTTGGATGATCTGCATTTCCGGACATTGGAGCGGATTTTCATTGAGGAGCGGATTTACAAGGCCATTGAGAAATGCCGGACGCAGGAGGCGGTGATGTCGGCGGTCAGGGACGGGATGGCTCCGTTTCGTTCCGAGATGATCCGTGACCTGGCGGACGAGGACATTGAGCGTTTACTGGCGGTTCGGATTCGGCGCATTTCGTTGTTTGACATTGAGAAGCACCGGGAGGAGACGACGAAGGTCAAGGCAGAGTTGGCGGAGGTGCGCAAGCACCTGAAGCAGCTGGTCAAGTATACGATCGGTTTTCTGGAGGGTTTATTGGAGAAGTATGGGCCGCTTTATCCGCGGCGGACTCGCAGCAGCAAGCATGATGAGATTGACGCGAGGGAGGTGGCGTTCAAGGCATTCAAGCTGAGCTATGACCGGGCTTCGGGCTATTTGGGCTACAAGGTGAGCGGGGACGAGTTCAAGCGGGACTGCACGAAGTTTGACCGGTTGCTACTGGTGCATGCGGACGGTCTGTACAAGGTGATTGATTTGCCGGAGAAGCTGTTTGTGGGATCGGACCTGATGTATTGCGCGCTACCGGATCGGGAGCGGGTGATGACGGTGGTCTACTCTGAGAAGGGTGCGTCCTATTTGAAGCGATTTGCTTTTGGGGGGACGGTATTGAACCGGGAGTACCGGTGTGTTCCTCCCAAGGCGAAGATCCTGTTTTTTGAGGAGGGCACTCCGGAGCAGCTCTACATCCGCTACAAGCCGGCGGCTTATCAGAAGGTGAGTCAGCAGACTTGCAAGCCAGGAGACATAGAGGTGAGGAGCCCCAAGACCAAGGGTCGTCAGATCTCGATCAAGGAAGTCGCCAAAGTGGACCGCAAGCCGCCGAGGGGCTGGGATCCGGATGCGCCGACCACGAAGCTGAATTTTGCCTGATCGCCGGGCGCATGGGCGGCCGCGAACGGAAACAGATGTTCCCGACCGCGAACGGACGCGAATCTCCGCGGATAGGTTTTTCCCGGCCACGAATGGACACAAATCTGCGCGAATGGATTTTCTGAACCGCGAATGGACGCGCATTCACACGGATAGCTTTTTTTTATACCGTGAATGGACATGAATTCACGCGAAGGAGGGGCTTAACTGCGAGTGGAGGAGAATTGCCTGAGGTTGATCCCTCTGATTTCGGGGGAAAGGAGAGGGGGTGCGGAGGTGGGTCTCTGGGCGGATTGCGCTTGAATGAGTGAGGGGCATGGAGTAGGAGTTATAAGTTCTTTGAATTGGGCGGACAGAGATGTCCGCGACAAAACGCGTCAGAGTGTCGGGGAACCCCGTGGGAATCGGGGACGGTTGCGCCACTGTGAGCGGCGACAAGCTTTCGGAAACCACTGGTCTGCGGGCTGGGAAGGTGAAAGTGAGGTTCGAAGCCGCGAGTCAGGATACCGGCTCTGAAGTGCTCGTCAGAGCTCTGCCAGGAAAGGGCAGAGTTTGCTTCTCCGCCAAAGAGAAGGATGAGGCCAAGTTCGCGCCTGGTGCGTGACGGAGGAAGTTTTCGTTCACCTCTTGGGTCCGGTGTTCCGGTTCCTTGGTCTTTGAGATCAGAAGAGTCGTTGTTCAAGCAGTTCGTATTGGACGCTGAGGTGAAAGGAAAGATGGTGCATCGAGTTATTCGGGCTTCTTTACTGGGGTTGGTGGTTATTGCCGGATCATTTCGGGGGGTTGCAGCCAACCATGCTATTCGGGTGATTGCTGAGGATTTGGTCGCTGGGCCGGGGAACAGGTGGACGGAGTCAGATTCATTGCTGGGAGAGCCGGCGCGGGAAACGGACGATCCGGATCCGGTGTGGGGGGGAATTTGGCCGGTGGATCCGTTTAGTGGGCCTCACTTACCCAGCCAGATTATGCAGTTGGAGGCAGGGTCTAGTGTGACGCTGGAGATGCAGGCCCCGATCCTAGATTCGGTGATGCATTTGTATGGGCTGGACCTTCTGGTATTTGGGAATTCTTTTTTTAAATACAACGGGGATTGGACGACGACTTCGGGGCAGCTTGGGGGGGAGGGTGGAGGGGTTACCCAAGTATCGGTCAGTCAGGATGGGGGAACGTTTTACCGTCTGACCTCTGATACGGGGGGGATAGATGGGTGGTATCCGACGGATGGCGCGGGTGATTTCGGGGTGCCGGTGAATCCCGGCTTGGGAGCACAGGACTTTGCGGG
>JBMTVN010000047.1:0-19046 GCA_049451415.1 Limisphaerales bacterium
GCGAAATACAACGGGTTGGTTTACACTGGTCCGTTGACTGTGGGTGGGACCACGACTTTGCGGGCGGTGGCCTACAGGGAGGGGTATGAGCCTTCGGATGTGGACACGCAGAGCTACATCTTTCTGGAGGACGTCATTCGGCAGTCGCCGGACGGGTCTGCTCCGGCGGGTTGGCCTTCGAGTTGGGGGGCGAACGTGGTCGACTACGGCATGGATCCGAACATTGTGGACGATCCGAGGTGGTCAGGGCAGATCAAGTCGGCGCTCACGAACCTTCCGACATTTTCAATCGTGATGAAGCTGGGTGATTTGTTTGATCCGGCGACGGGGATTTACGCGAATCCGGGTCAGGACGGGGCGTTATGGGAGAGGCCATGCAGCGTGGAGTTGGTGTATCCGGATGGCACTGACGGCTTTCAGATCAACGCGGGGATTCGTATTCGGGGTGGATTCAGCCGGAGCACGAGCAATCCCAAGCATGCTCTGCGCCTGTTTTTCCGCAGTGAGTATGGGGAGCCGAAGCTGCGGTATCCGCTGTTTGGCGATGAGGGGACGGACACCTTTGACAACATTGATTTGAGGACCTTCCAGAACTACTCGTGGAGTTTTCAGGGGGATGGCCGGGGGATCTTTGTTCGGGACCAGATTAACCGGGACCTGCAGTTGGCGATGGGGCATCAAGCAGAGCGCGGAGAGTATTATCACCTGTATATCAACGGGCACTATTGGGGCATTTACAATACGTGCGAGAGGCCTGAGGCCTCGTATGGTGAGACGTACTACGGCGGTATGAAGGAGGATTACGATGTCATCAAGGTGGAGGCGGGTCCGTATACCATTAATGCGACCGATGGGAACATGACGGCCTGGACCCAGCTTTACAACCTGGCCAAGGCGGGTCTGGTGACGGATGCGGCATATGAGTTTGTGCAGGGGAACAACCCGGACGGCACGCGGAATCCTTCCTACGCGAACCTGGTGGATGTGGACAACATGATCGACTACATGTTGATCATCCTTTACGGGGGTAATCTGGATGCACCGATTTCGAACTTCCTGGGGAACAACCGTCCGAACAACTGGTATGGGATACGCAACCGGACGGACCAGTATGGGGGGTTCAGGTTCTTTGTGCACGACGCGGAACACACATTGCTGGACGTGAACCAGGACAGGACTGGGCCTTGGTCGGCGGGTGATACCTCGGTGATTTACAGCAGTCCGCAGTGGATATGGCAGCGTATGCAGGAGAATGCGGAGTTCAGGCTGCGGGTTGCGGATCATGTGCACCGGCATTTTTTCAACGGCGGTGTGCTGACATCTGAGGCGGTCCAGGGGCGGTTTCTGGCGAGGACGGGCGAGTTGGATCCGGCGGTGGTTGCGGAGTCAGCGCGTTGGGGTGATTCCAAGCGTGAGCCGGCGTTGAACCGGGACAACTGGCTGGGCACGGTGAACAGTGTGGCGAACAGTTACATTCCTCAGCGGAGCACCGTGGTGCTGAACCAGCTGCGGGCGGACGGTTTATATCCCGGGGTGGCGGCGCCGGTATTTTCGCAGCATGGGGGCAACATTGAAGCGGGCTATATGCTGACCATGGGGGGCACGACCGGGACGATTTACTACACCGTGGACGGGAGTGATCCGCGGCTGCGCGGGGGTGCGATCTCGCCCTCCGCCCAAGGTTACCGTGGAGGTCTGACGCTCAACAGGAGCACGAACATCAAGGCGCGCGCCCTCAATGGGAACGAGTGGAGTGCGCTGAACGAGGCTTCGTTTGTGGTGATCCAGACATGGACAGACCTGTATGTGACTGAGCTGATGTATCATCCTGCTGCGGGGGGGAGCATCCTTGATCCCGATGAGTTTGAGTTCATTGAATTGAAGAATGTGGGCTCCGAGACATTGGACCTGAGCGGGGTGAGTTTTGTGGTCGGGGTGGACTATGTATTTCCTGTGGGGACGGAGTTAGCGGCGGGTGACTTTGTGGTTCTCGTGTCCAACGCGGAGGCTTTTGCATCGCGGTATCCGGGGGTGTCTTATGACGGGGTTTACACAGGACGGTTGAATAACGGGGGTGAGACGGTATCCCTGGTGCACGCTGCGGGTGGGGGGATTTTTTCTGTGACTTATGGTGATGCTTTGCCGTGGCCGCCGGCGGCTGATGGTGCAGGCTTTTCCCTTGTGCCGGTGAATGCGAACGTGAATGCAGATCCGAATAACTCCACGAACTGGCGGGCCAGCAGTGCGGTCATGGGATCGCCGGGTCGGGATGATCCCTCTTTGAACATCCTGCCTGTGAGGATTACTGAGGTGTTAACGCACACGGATCTGCCGCAGGTGGACAGCATTGAGCTGTATAATCCCAACGATGAGGATGTGGACATCAGTTACTGGTATTTGACGGATGACCGGGCTGTTCCGCAGAAGTTCAGGGTGCCGGCGGGGACATTTATCGGGGGTGGGGGGTATGTGGTCTTTGACGAGGGGGACTTCAACCCCACGCCTGGGTTGAGGAACAGTTTCAACCTGAGTTCCCATGGAGAGGAGGTTTGGTTGTATTCGGCAGGCGCGGGCGGCGAGCTGACGGGCTTTAGCGACGGCTTCAGTTTTGGTGCGGCCGCCAATGGCGTGAGCTTCGGGCGTTATACGATTAGCAGCGGGGCAGTGCGATATCCTGCCCAGGCAGCAAATTCGTTGGGTGCTGCGAATGTCGGGCCAAGAGTGGGGCCGGTGGTGATCAACGAGATCCAGTATCATCCTGCCTTGGGTGATACAGAGTTTGTGGAGTTGAAGAACATAACCGGTTTGGAGGTGCCTTTGTATGATGTGGATTATCCCACGAACACATGGCGTTTGGAGGGGGTGGATTTTGCTTTCCCGCAAGGGGCCAGTATTCCGGCCAACGGCCTGGCGCTTGTGGTGGAAGGTGATCCTCAAGTGTTCCGGTCCAAGTATGGGGTGCCGGCGGGTGTTGCCATTTATGGCCCATTCGCGGGGCTGTTACAGAACAACGGCGAGAAGCTCGAGTTAAGCCGGCCGGACAAGCCGGATGTTGAGACCAACGGCGTGGTGATTGTGCCGATGATTTCCGTTGATACAGTGAGGTATGATGATCTGCCGCCTTGGCCTGCGGGTGCGGATGGTCAGGGTCCGTCGTTGGAGCGTATTCAGTCGGCTTTGTATGGTGACGAGCCGTTAAACTGGAGAGCGAGTCCCGGGGAGTCTTCTCCCGGGCTGGACAACACGGGCAACCGGCGTCCGTTGGTGTTTGCGGGTGCGGATCAGGAATTGCTCTCGGTGGTATTTCCGTTGGCCGTTTCATTGAGCGGCGAGGCGAGTGACGATGGTGAGCCTGCTCCGGGGAACCTGACGCTGGGGTGGACTCAGGTTGGTGGTGCCGGAGTCGTGTGGTTTGAGAATGCTGGTGCCGCGAGTACGCTCGCGCATTTGCCTGGTGCGGGGACGTATGTTTTGCGGTTGACGGCATCCGACGGGCTGCTGACGACATCGGATGATGTGGTGGTGACGGTATTGCGTGAGGCCGGGCCGGCGACCTTGATTTCGACGGGTTCGGTATGGCGTTACTGGGATCAGGGTGCTTTGCCGAGTCCTGACTGGACTTCACGTCGTTATGATGATGCCGGCTGGGCTTCCGGGGCAGCGCATTTGGGCTATGGCGATGGGGACGAGACGACCGTGGTGGGTTTTGGTCCCAACTCGGGGAGCAAGTATATCACCACGTGGTTCCGGCACACGTTTGACGTGGCGGCGGCGAATCAGGTGCAGTCGATGAATCTGGGTTTGCTGCGGGATGACGGGGCGGTGGTTTATGTGAACGGGGTCGAAGTATTTCGCAGCAACATGCCCGTGAGTGCGGTGGATGAGACGACACTGGCCACGACTGCTGTGGGTGGGACGGACGAGAGCACGTTTCACACGGCGCCGGTGGATCCGGCGTTACTGGTGAGCGGGGCGAATGTGGTGGCAGTGGAAGTTCATCAGGCCAACGTGACCAGCAGTGACCTCAGTTTTGATTTTGAGCTGATGGCTGAGGCCTTGCCTGACAACGTCCTTCCGAGTGTAGATGCGGGGCCGGACCAGCAGGTGGAATTCGGGGCAGTGCTCCAGCTGGCAGGTTCCGTGGTGGATGATGGGCTGCCGTTGGATCCGGGTTATTTGAAATATGGCTGGGTGCAGACGGGAGGTCCTGCGCCAGCACTTTTGGACGATCCGAACCGGTTAGGACCGCTGGTGCAATTGAGCGAGCCGGGTGTGTACACCTTTGAGCTGAGAGCAGATGATGGTGAATTGAGTGTGGCCGACAGCGTTGTGGTCAGCGTGAGTAGCTCCGGCTACGAGGCGTGGCTGGCGGCGTATTTTACGGCGGAGGAGCTGCTGGATCCGGCGATCAGCGGGCCGGATGCGGATCCTGACGGTGATGGTTTGAGCAATGCTGAGGAATACACTTCCGGGAGCGTTCCGACGGATCCGGCCAGCGTATTGGCGGTTGAGGGTCTGGCATTGGAGACGGGCGGGGACGGTAACTTGAGGGTGGCATTTACGGCCCGTGCGGGGAGGGGTTACACCCTGGAGGCGAGGGACGGGATTGAAGGGGCGACTTGGCAGCGGCTGATAGATGTCCCGGCTGTCCTTGTGGATCAGGAGGTGCAGGTGGTGGTGCCCGGTCCAGTGGGTGTGGAGCCGCGGTTTTACCGTGTGGTGACGCCGATCCAGCCTTAGCCGGATTGGATTGGGGCAGTGATTGAGCCGGACTGGCCTGCAAAGGTCAGTCCGGTTTGTTTTAGGTGCGTGAGGGGAGGGAGGATTTCGCTCGCGTGGAAGGCTGGAGGAGGAGTTGATTGTGGGCATATGACAGCGGAGCTTAATCGTCGGAAGTTTCTGGGTGCGGCTGCAGTGGCGGGTGCATTTAGTCTGGTGCCCAGGCATGTGCTGGGTGGTGCCGGGCATGTGGCGCCGAGCGAGAAGCTGGTGATGGCTCATATCGGGATGGGGAGCCAGGGTTTTAATGAGCTGGGCGCCCTGCTGGAGCATCCAAGAATTCAGATCGTTGCCGTTTGCGATCCTAATCGGGACAGCAGTGATTACATTGAGTGGGGGAAGGGGAGTGTTCGGGCAAAGATCCGCGGATATTTGGGGGATGCTACGTGGCGTGAGGGTGATGATGGTTGTCCGGGCGGGCGAGAGGTGGGGCGGATGGTGGTGGACACGTTCTACCATCGTCAGAGGGGTGGTGGGGCGGGATGCAGGGCATACGCAGATTTCAGGGAGTTGCTGGCGGTTGAGGAGGATTTGGATGCCGTCAAGATCATGACCCCGGACCATCTGCATGCCGCCATATCGATTGCCTCGATGCGTCGGGGTCGGCATGTGTTGATGCACAAGCCGGTGGCGAACCGGGTTCACGAGGGGCGTTTGGTGAATCAGGTGGTGGAGGAAACGGGGAGAGCCACTCATTTGCTGGCGTATGGGAGTGGGGATGACAACGGGAGGATTGTTGAGGCCATACGCGGGGGGGTGATTGGGCGGTTGCGTGAGGTGCACAACTGGAGCAACCGACCGGTATGGCCGCAGTATCCGGAGGTGCCCCGGGATCGTCCTCCATTACCTGAAGGGTTTGACTGGGGTCTGTGGCAGGGGCCGGCTCAGGACCGTCCGTACCATCCGCATTACACGCACACAGTTTTCCGTGGGTGGTATGAGTGTGGTGGTGGGGCCATGGCGGACATGGGCATTTACAGCCTATGGCCGGTATTCGAGGGATTGGGGTTGGGGAGTCCGGTGAGTGCGGAGGCACCGGCGACGCATACATGTAGTATTGAGGACGGGGTGAGCCGGGTAGTGATGAATGATTTTTCATTTCCAGCGGCGTGCACGCTACGTTTCAGGTTTGCGGGTAGTGATGCAGGGGAGGGGGTGGAGTTGTTTTGGTATGATGGCGGGGTTAAGCCGAGGTTGCCCGGTGAGGTCGAGGTTGCGGTGGAGAGGATGGAGCCGGAGGGGATTTTATTTGTTGGGGAGGAGGGGGTAATTCTGGCTGGGTTCCTTGGGTATGAGCCTCGGCTTTTTAAAGGGGGGAAAGTGATGCCGTTGGATTTGGCTGAGCCTTTGAATCCTCCGGGGTGGCAGGTGGCTTTGGACATGTGGATTCGGGCTTGTCAGGGTGGCGAAGCATCGAAGGGGGATTTCAGGGCCGCGGCAGCGATCACGGACACCGTGAATCTCGGGGCAGTGGCCTTGCGCGCCGGTAGGAAGGTATTGTTTGATGCATCGGCGATGCGCATTACGAACGACGAAACAGCGAACCGGTATTTGAGGCGGGACTATCGTCCCGGTTGGGAGTTGTAGAGGGATTGCATGCGCCGGAATTTATTGCGGAGTTTACTGGAGGAGACACCGATTGTTGTCACGGGCATGGGGGCCGTGACGGCTGCAGGTGTTTCGGTGGATGCGTTGTGGGAATCCGTGATGGCGGCGCGTGTGCCGGCGGTTTCCAGATCCTATTCTTTTGGCGGGGGGGCTAATGAGGTGGCGGTGTGTGTGGTGGAGGGTCCGCTTGATGTGCCGCTTTTCTATCCGAAGGTTCAACGCATGGATCGTTCGGTTCAGTTCGCGATGACCGCAGTGGGGGAGGCCTTGGAAAGGGCCGGCCTAGCTGAGTCCCGGAAGGGGTTGGAGGTTGGGGTGGTGATGGGCAGTTCGCGGGGACCGTTGGAGTCGGTCACGGCGGGATTACAGTCAGTTGGGCAGAAGAGGGTTGTACCGACTCTGGCGGTCAACAGTAGTCCGAGTTCTTCCGTTGGGGCGCTTGCCGCGGGACTGGGTTTGCAGGGTCCGGGGATGGTGGTTTCGGCGGCTTGTGCATCATCTGCTCATGCGGTGGGCCTTGCGGCTGAGCAGCTCTTGCTTGGCAAGGCGGATGTGATGTTGGCGGCGGGTTCAGAGGCGTTGATCCTGCCAGGTGTAATCCAGCAGTTCCGTGCAGCCGGCTTACTGGGGTCGCATCCTGATCCGTGTTTAACCTGTCGTCCTTTCGATGTATCGAGAAACGGATTATGTCTGGGGGAGGGGGCGGGTTGTTTGGTGTTGGAGACGGAGGAGAGTGCGCGACGTCGGGGGGTTGCTATCCTCGGCTATCTGGCGGGCTGGGGCTTTTCCATGGGGCGGGGGGGGCGGGCAGGGGTGGTGGAGGATGGTGTTGATTTGCTGGGGGTAGTTGAGGAGGCGTTGGGTGTAGCGGGGGTTGGGGCTGGAGCGGTGGATTTGATGCATCTGCACGGAACGGGTACACGGTTAAACGACAGGGCGGAAGCGGGGATGGTGGGGCGCTTATTTGGCAAGCGGATTGGAGAGGTGCCTTGCATGGCGACCAAGCCGGTGACAGGACACTGTTTTGGGGCCACGCCGGTTTTGGAGAGCATCGTGACGCTGGAAGCTTTGCGGCGGGGCTGGGTTCCGGGTCGGATCAACTGCATGGAGCAGGACCCGGAATGTGGAGTCTGCCTGGTTCCCTCGGGCGGAATTCGGCGCACTATGCGGTATGGGCTTCTGGAGTCGCTTGGCTTCTGGGGTTTTCGCTCTTCCTTGTTGTTTTGCCGGGCTTAACACCCGCGGGCTCCCACTTGCATGCATTGCGGAGGCCGGGGGGGTGGTTGAAACCGGCATCCAGGGGGCTGCTGCGTTTCGAGTTGGGGTGTTACGGGTGGAGTTCGAGCAGGACGACAGATCTTGGGGGGAGGGAAGTGGAGAAGGAGTTGTCTTTGAGGGTGACGTTCGTGAAGGGTTTGGGTTTGACCTGTTCGGGGGAGGCAAAGGTGTTGTGGGTGGTGATTGTGGGTGCGGTGAGGATGGTGCCGCGGCAGTTGGACGGGGTGAAGTCTATCAACGTGGAAGTGAAGGGTTCGGCTTCGTGGGGGTGTGCATTGACGAGCGAAAGGTAGATGGTGCCGTTTTTGGAGCGGGAGGCTGAGGCGCTGATTTTGGGGAGCGAAGTATCATCAAAGCGGTAGGCATCCGTTTCAAGCTGGAGGGGCAGGGTGGTGGCTCCGTGGTGGACTTTGTACATTTCGAATACGTGGTAGGTGGGGGTGAGGACGATCTTTTCTTGATCCGTCAGGATCATGGCCTGGAGGACGTTGATGGTTTGGGCGATGTTGGCCATGGTGACGCGATCGGCATGGTCATGAAAAATATGGAAGTTTAGGGCGGCGACGAGGGCATCGCGGAGGGTGTTCTGCTGGTAGAGGAAGCCGGGGTTTGTGCCGGGTTCCACGTCGTGCCACGTTCCCCATTCATCGATGATCATACCGATGCGTTTGCGGGGGTCGTATTGGTCCATGATGGCGCCGTGGCGGGAGATGAGTTCATCCATGAAGAGAGTACGGCGCAGGGCGTTATGCCATTCAGCTTCGGCGAAGTCGGTGGCTGAGCCCTTGCTGCTCCAGTCACCGGTGGTGATGGTGTAGTAATGAAGGGAGAGTCCATTCATGCGATTGCCGGCCTGTTTCATCATGACTTCCGTCCAGTTGTAGTCAGAGGAGTTGGCGCCGCAGGCGATGCGATAGATGCGGTTCCCGGAGTAGTTTTTGACGAAGGTGTTATAGCGGCGGTATTGGTCGGCGTAGAATTCGGGCCGCATATTGCCGCCACAGCCCCAGCTTTCATTTCCGACGCCGAAGTAGGTGACTTTCCAAGGCTGGTCCCGTCCATTTTGGCGTCGGAGATTGGCCATGGGTGAATCGGCATCGGAGGTCATGTATTCGACCCATTCCATCATTTCCTGGACCGAGCCGCTGCCGACGTTTCCGCATATGTATGGTTCAGTTTCGAGTTGTTCACAGAGGTCGAGGAACTCGTGGGTTCCGAAGTGGTTGTTTTCGACGACGCCACCCCAGTGGGTATTGATGAGTTTGGGGCGGAGTTGGCGGGGGCCGATACCATCTTTCCAGTGGTATTCATCGGCGAAGCAGCCACCTGGCCAGCGAAGAACGGGGATATTGAGTTGGCGGAGGGCTTGCACGACGTCGTTCCGGACGCCCCGTGTATTGGGGATGGAGGAGTCCTCGCCTACCCAGATGCCTTCGTAGATGCACCGGCCGAGGTGTTCGGCGAAGTGGCCGTAGATATTGGGGTTAATGGTGGGGCCGTTTTGGGCGGCTTGTATGGTAGCGGTGGCTGCGTGGTTGGGGGTGGTGGCGAGGAGGAGTCCGAGGGTGACGAGGCAGAGTGGGAGCCGGGCGGGTTTCATAGTGATGGGGAAGGGTGGGCGGGTTTTGGGAGATGGTCAAGCTGGTGAAAGGGTTACTCACGGTCGATATACTGGAGGCGGCGGCGGGGGTAAGCGAGTTGATTGGCGTACTGGGGAGCAGTGCGTGATTGCTGTCTTGGTGGCTTGCCGATGTGAGTTTTTGGTGTCAGAAGCATCGACGCGTGGGGCTACGTCAGGGCTTTGTTGAGATTTTGGAGGTGCTGGATGCGGGTCGGGGGGGAGTGGCGCCTGAGCTGTGGCGGAGTTGGAGGCTGTGGTGGACATGTTCTGGGGGGCTCAGGGCTTTTGGAGGGACATGACTGGGCTGGATTGGGACTTGGGCAAACCCCCGTGGGGCTGGCGGCTGGCATTTGCGCGTGTCCGATATTGGGGCTAGAATTGGCGGTTCTGAATCTAGTTGCTACGCGATGAATAAAGAAGCGAGAGGGCGAGGGAAGCGGGTGGTGGTGATTGGCGCCGGCCTGGGCGGCATGTCTGCGGCGCTGTCGCTGGCAGCAGCGGGCTACCGGGTCGAGGTTTATGAGAAGAATCCCCGGGTGGGAGGGAAGCTGAATGTTTTGGAGAAGGAGGGTTTTAGTTTTGATCTGGGCCCATCGATTTTCACCTTGCCGCATATCTTTCAGGAGCTATTTGCCCGGGCGGGGAAGCGGTTCGAGGATTACGTATCGATCCAGCGGGTGACGCCCCACTGGAGGAATTTCTTCGAGGACGGGAGGGTGATTGATCTTTTGATGGATCCGAAGGCGATGCGGGCAGAGTTGGAGAAGCTGCCTGATTTCAGCGAGGCTCTGTGGCAGGAGTGGGAGGGATTTCTCCGGTATTCCAAGGAGCAGTATGACATTGTGGTCCGCGGGTATTTTCGGGAGGGGCTGGATACCCTGTGGGATTTTGTGAAGTTTTACGGGATTTTCGGAATTGCTTCGAAGATCGACTGGCGGAGCCGGATGTCTGAGAGCATTGCCCGGAGAATTTCGCAGCCGCATCTGCGCATGGTGATGGAGTATTTCATCAAGTATGTAGGGTCCTCGGCAAAGAATGCTCCAGGGTTTATGAATTTGATGCCGAACATTCAGTTTGAGCACGACCTGTGGTATGTGCGGGATGGGATGTATAATTTGGCGCGGGGCATGGAGCGTTTGGCCGGGGAGCTTGGGATTAAGATCCATTGTGGGGCGGAGGTGAAGGAGATCACCCGTGAGGGGGGTGGGGTCACTGGAATCCGTTTGGGGACTGGAGAGTTAGTGCGGGCGGACTGGGTGGTATCGAACATGGAGGTGATACCTACCTATGAGAAGCTGCTGTCCGAGAGTGCCGGATTCATGGCCAAGCTGAAGAAGTTTGAGCCATCGTGTTCAGGTTTGGTGATTCATTTGGGAACGGACCGGATGTATCCGCAGCTGGCGCATCACAATTTCTTTTTCAGCAAGAACCAGGACAAGCATTTCGAGACTGTATTTGACAAGAAACGGCTGCCTGAGGATCCGACAATTTACCTGGTGGCTCCGACACGGACCGATGCATCAAAGGCGCCCGAGGGCTGTGATAACATCAAGGTGCTGCCTCACATCCCCCACTTGCAGGATGAGAACGCTTACTCCCAAGAGGATTACATGGTTTATGCGGAGCGCGTGTTGGAGAAGCTGGAGCGGATGGGATTAACGGATTTAAGGAAGCACACGGTGGTTAAAGACATCCTGACGCCCTACGACATTCAGCGGATGTATTATTCAAACCGTGGTTCGGTATATGGGGTGGTGAGCGACTGGAAGAAGAATTTTGGGTTCAAGGCTCCGAAACGGAGTCGGCGCTACAAGAATTTGTATTTTACCGGGGGGAGTGTGAATCCGGGTGGGGGGATGCCGATGGTAGTGCTTTGCGGTCAGAAGGTTGCGGATGAAATTGTGACGCGGGATTCCTGATTCCATAGCAGTGGGGCGGTTGGAGTGACGTGGGAGGAGAACTTTTCTCAGCAAGTTGGATTGCTGGGGAGATACACTGAATCGTGCGGTTACTCCTTGGATTACAGGGGGGGCGGGGGCGTGTGGATCTATCTGCGGTTTGAGAATTCAGGATTAAAGTTATTCTCGCAATTGCCGATGGCCCAGTTGGTGTTCTGTACTTCGTGCTTGAGTGCATGGGGAACAAGGGCTGGACCCGGCGCGCACCGAATAAGACTGTGACAGCACAACGAGTTCTTTTTGTGGATGATGAGCCGGCCCTGTTGGGGCTGTTGGAAATGGTCTTTGCCCGCTTGGGTGGTGGCTGGGAGGTGGTTTTTGCCAACGGCGGGCAAGAGGCTCTACGCATGATGGATGAGAAGGAGTTTGGTCTGGTTGTCTCGGACATGCGAATGCCGACGATGAACGGGGTTGAACTTTTGACGGAGGTGAGGTCGAGGCATCCACAGACGGCACGCATGATTCTATCCGGCTTTGCCGACCAGTCTTTGGTGATGCGTTCTTTGGGGGTGGCGCATCAATTCATGTCCAAGCCCTTTGATATGAAGGGCATCTACAACACTGTGCGTCGTTTAGTTTCCTTGAGTGATTTACTGGGCAACGACCGGTTGAGGTTGGTGGAGACCAAGATTCAGAGTTTGCCGAGCTTGCCGAAGCTGTATGCCGATTTGATGGACGAGTTATCCTCGACTGAGGCGACGACCGAGAGCGTTGGCGATCTGATCAGTCAGGATGTGAGTTTGACGGTGAAGTTGCTGCAGTTGGTGAACTCCGCATTTTTCGGAATTGCGCAGGAGGTGACTTCAGCACGGGAGGCGGTTCAGTTATTGGGGTTTGGTTTGGTGAAGACGTTGTCTTTATCGATTTATGTATTTTCGCGTTTTGATGCTGGCATGATGCCGGGGTTCCCGATTGAGCGGCTTTGGAGGCACAGTTTTGCGACTGGGATGAGGGCTCGGCAGATTGCGATGCGGAACCGGGCACGGATGCCGGTGGTGGAGACGGCTTTTACTGCCGGCATACTGCATGATATTGGCAAGCTGGCGTTGAGTCATAGCCTCCCGCAGTTACATCGTCAGGCGATTGAGCGTGCGGCGTTTTCCGAAATGACTTCATCGGAGGCTGAGAAGGAGGTCATTGGTGCGAGTCACGCTGAGGTGGGGGCATTTCTATTAGGGTTGTGGGGTTTGCCGGCTGACATTGTGGAGGCTGTGGCTTGGCATCATGAGCCTCGGCTGCATCATCAGGAGGGATTCAATGCTTTGAGTGCGGTGCATGTTGCGGACTATGTGGTGAGCCAGAGCACGCCGATTTGGGATGAAGCGCGGAAGGTGAGCTTTGATGAGGGGTATGTGCGGGCGTTGGGATTGGAGGCTGAGCTGGAGCGGTGCGCGGTGATGGCGGGCTAGGGTGTCCGGTTTAGCTGCAGTGGTATTTAACGGAGAAGGGGCATGACCTTTGGAGGGTCATGCCCCTTTGTTTTGGGTGAATTTGGGGGATGTGGGTTTGGTTAGACTGTGTAGGTTGAGCTGGAGGTGGTGCCGCCCCGGCCGGTCCAGTTGGTATGGAAGAATTCCCCGCGTGGTTTGTCTATGCGTTCGTAGGTATGGGCTCCGAAGTAGTCTCGTTGGGCTTGGAGCAGGTTTGCGGGCAGGCGTTCACTGCGGAAGCCGTCGAAGAAGGCTAGGGCGGTGCTGAAGGCTGGTACGGGTATACCTTTGCGGACGGCCCCGGCGATGACTTTACGCCAGGATCGCTGGCAGTTTTTGAGCGCCTTTTTGAAGAAGGGGTCGAGCAGGAGGCTTTGCAGCTTGGGTTTTCGGTCGAAGGCATTCTTGATGTTGCCGAGGAACGCGCTGCGGATGATGCAGCCTCCGCGCCACATGAGGGCTATTCCGCCGTAATTGAGTTTCCAGCCGTATTCCTCGGCAGCGGATCGGAGGAGCATGTAACCTTGGGCATAGGAGACGATTTTCGAGGCGTAGAGGGCTTTCCTGATATCCTCGACCCAGACGGCGCGGTCGCCGGTGAGTTTCGGGTTTGAGCGGCGGTAGGCTTTGGCGGCGACGGCCCGTTGGTCTTTCATGGCTGAGACGCAGCGTGAGTAGACCGCTTCGGCGATGAGCGTGATGGGTATGCCGAGGTGTTGGGAAGAGATGACCGTCCATTTCCCGGTTCCCTTTTGGCCGGCGGTATCGAGGATTTTATCGACGAGAGGTGTGCCGTCGTCGTCCTTGTAGCCGAGGATATCGCGGGTAATCTCGATGAGGTAGGAGTCGAGTTCCCCTTTGTTCCAATCGGCGAAGACCTCGTGCATTTCATCGGCGGACATGCCGAGGCCGTCTTTCATGAGGTTATAGGCTTCACAGATGAGCTGCATATCGCCGTATTCGATCCCGTTGTGGACCATTTTGACGTAGTGTCCTGCGCCGTCATTCCCGACCCAGTCGCAGCAGGGGGCTCCATCCTGGACCTTGGCTGATACGGCTTGGAAGATGGGTTTGACGTGGGGCCAGGCGGCGGGGGATCCGCCGGGCATGATGGATGGGCCGCGGCGGGCTCCTTCCTCGCCACCGGAGACTCCGGTTCCGATGTAGAGGAGACCTTTGGATTCGACGTATTGGGTGCGGCGGATGGTATCTTCATAGAGGGAGTTGCCGCCATCGATGATGATATCGCCTGGTTCGAGGTGCGGGAGGATTTGGTCGATGAACTCATCGACGGCTTTGCCGGCTTTGACCATGAGCATGACGCGGCGCGGGCGCTTCAATTTGGCGACCATATCCTCGATGGATTGAGCGCCGATGATCCGGGTGTTTTTGGCCTCATTGTTGAGGAAGTCGTCCACTTTCGAGACTGTGCGGTTGTAGGCGACTACGGTGAACCCGTGGTCATTCATGTTGAGGATGAGGTTTTGGCCCATGACGGCCAGGCCGATGACGGCGATATCAGCGACAGGTTCCATAGATTGCGGAGTAGACGGTTACAGGTGCCGGTTGACGGCGCGATTTAAGCGAGCACGATAACTTTGGAGGGGGGGCGAGGATATTCTTTTTTTGCCGGGTTGGCGGACAAGACGAAGGCTCCCTTGTGGGGGAGCCTTGTGCGAGGGGCTGGAGCTGGAGGTGGACGGTTATTTGGTGAGGATTCGGAGATGTTCGGGAGTGAGTTCCTGATTTGGGTTAAAGGCCGGGCTGGCCATGTAGTTGAGCAGGCTTTGCCGCATTTGACGGGCTACGGGGCGTTGGTCGAGCTGGGTTTGGAGGTCCATGCTGCTGAAGAGGACGCGGCCTTGGCCGAGGCGGGCTTCGAAGAGGAGGCCGAGCTTTCGGTTTTGGAACCAGTCATCGATGACTTGGACGATGGGGCGGAGCTGGTCGGGGAGGGCGTCCATAGGGGTGGCGGCGCCGGAGTGGATGAGGTCCCACCATTGCCAGTTGGAGTGGGAGTCGGTGGGGAAGGAGGCGAGGGCGGGGTGTTTGGGGTCACAGAGGATGCCCAGAGTATGGGGTGCCTGGCCGTGGGTCCATGCTGTGTTCCAGAAGATGGGGGAGAAGCCCATTTTGACGTCGCCGGCGATGGAGTTTGGAGGGGGCAGGAGGAGCAAGTCTCCGCCTTGGTTGAGGTGATCGATTGCGGCTGCGTTGAGTTTATCCGTGATGAGGATATTTGCGGGGGTCGCGGGTAGGGGTTCAGAGGGGTAGACCCAGATGTCCCAATCATTCTCGATGCGGGTTTCCTTGAGGCCGAGGGACTTGAGGGTTTTTGAGACGGTGCTGGCTACGCGGCCTTTGCCGTAGGGGGAAGTATTCCCGATGCCCACCACGAGTTTGAGTTGTTGGGGTTGGGTGAATGCGTCGAGCGGCACGGTGATGGCACCGACGAGGTTATCGTTTCCGACGGGGTAGGTGCGGGGGTCGAATTCCCCGGAGGTGATCGGTTTTTTGTCGGGGCCGATGAGGTGCCAATAGACTTTGGCGCCTTCCAGCGGGGCGGGGCCGAAGTGGGCGAGTTGGATTTCAGCGCTAAAGGTATCCGCGGAGGTCCAGACTCGTTTTGTTAGTCTGGCGAGGGGGACGGTGCTGTTGCAGAAGCGGCTGAATTCCTCGCCTGAGATGTAGCCTTTTGAGTCCCAGAAAGGGTCCAGGACACCTACGAGAGCGGTTCCTTGGCCGGGGAAGTCATGGAGGTCAAGGAGCTGGAAGCCGCCGAATCCCGGGGTGCGAAGAGCGGATTCGATTTCTTCCTTGTAGCAGAGAGCCTGGAGTTTGCCGGAGGCTTGGGTGAACTGGTCGGCCTGGTCGAGCATTCCCTTGGACTGGAGGTGGTCGCGGAAGATCTCGAAGTTACGGGCCTGGTAGGCACCGGAGTATTTGGGAATCTCGCGGAAGTTGGGGTAGACGCACCATTGGCCGATTTCGTGGCTGATGATGGGCTTATTCTGTTGTTTGACGAAGCTGGTGTAGTCGGCTGTGGTCGAGGGGGGGTGGCTATTGATGCGGCTTTTCAGTTCTCCGCCCCAGGCTTGGATACGGGGGTCAGGGGAGCTGTGGAAATCGCTTTCAGGGATGAGGGGCCAGCCTGCGGCGCTGGTATAGAGGTGGCGGTTGTCGGTGGATTTCCACGATTGGACCAACTTGCTGAGGAACTGTTTTTGGTTCTTTCCTGCGGGTTCGTTGCCGTAGGCGAGCATGAGGAAGGACGGGTGATTTCCGTAGCTCTTGAGGATCCGGTCGGCTTCCAGGGTGATCCAGCGGTCGATGGCCTGGCCGTCGCCGATGGCGCTGTCACTATTGGCCCAGGAGGCGCATTCGATTTGGAAGTAGAAGCCGAGTTCGTCGGCGGCTGTGAAGGCGGCTTCCGGGGGGCACCATGAGTGGAAGCGCATGTGGTTTAGGCCATATTCCTTGCAGGTGCGGATGATGCGTTTCCAGCTATCGATGTCAGTTGGGGGGTAGCCGGTGAGCGGGAAGATGGCACACTCGAGAGTGCCGCGGAGGAACGTTGGGGAGCCGTTGATGGCGATTTGGGTTCCAATGGAGTGAACTTGGCGCATACCGAACGTGGTTTGGCGGCTATCCATGTAGCTCCAGAGGTCGGAAGCGGATTCGAGGGTGACTTGGAGGTTGTAGAGTGCGGGGTTGAACTCGTCCCAGAGGAGGGCATTTTCACCGAGGGGGTAGGTGATATCGACGGAGGAGGGGCCGGGCTGGAGGTGTGTGCGGCCCTCGAAGCGTGGAGCGCCGTGGCGGGCCGGTAGGTTGGTGGAATTGGCTTGGATATAGACGTTTGCCGGCAGGGCTCTGGGGGTTTCGTTGACGAGGGAGAGATGGATCCTGACCGTGTGGCTGGCGAGGTCGGGGTAGGTTTGGATGTCCTCGATGTAGAGGGGGTCGTTTGCGGAGAGTGTAATGGCGCCGACGACGCCGTTCCAGTTGCCTTGGGTATGGTCGCTGATGCTGTGGGAATTCTCTCCGACCTTGATTCGGACGCGGTTATCGACGCGCAGAGTGATCCGGTGGTTGCCGGGTCTGAGATGGCGGGTGACATCGTAGACGTGTGGGGTGGAGAGGCTATCTCCGTTGCCGACGAGATTTCCATCGATCCAGAGGGTTGTTTCCCAGTGGGAGCGTTCGAAGGAGAGGTTGATATGTTTGCGTTCCCAGTCCTTGGAGATGAGGACGTCTTTTTGGTACCAACTGGCTCCGACGTAATGTGCGCGGGGGGTGAGCCAGAAGGGGAGTTTGACATTACCGGGTTGGCGGTAGGGGGCGTAGAAGGGCTCCGTAAAGTAGGACTTGTCCTGGATGGAGCCGGTCCATTCGGTTTTGGGCGTTACGGTGTTGCCGTAGCCTTGGGCGAGGAGGGAGCCGGGCAGGGTGATGACGCCGGGTAGTTTGACGTTGAACCATTCTTCCTGGATGCCCTGGTCACGGGGGTCCATTTGGAAGTTCCAATCTCCAGCGAGGGAGATTTCGGCCGGGGGGCGTTTTGGGATGACGGCACTGGTGAGTGAGCGTGCGGCGTGGATGGACGGTATGGAGAGCAGCGTTCCGACGGCTGCTAGCAGGACGAGGTACGATTGTTTGCGGAGAAAAGTCTTCATAGGCCCCTGATTCTTCTAATGTCTGCTTGAGGTGGACGATTCCCGCAAGTCTGGAATTCAGGCAGGGAGCGGTTGGTGGTTGGGAGGATTAGCTTTGGCGATTGCTGTCGTGGTGGCTTTCGGTAGGGTATCCGCCCTTCTTGAAGTCGAGAGGGGGTGAGGTGAGCGAGCGTGCAGGTGAGAAGAAGCAATACAGCTGGGTTGGGGTGGATTGGCGAGGCGAGGCAGACTTTGGTCCTTGCCCTGCCGATTATGGGGGGATTTGTGGGGCAGATGCTGATGGGTATTGCTGACACCGTGATGTTTGGGGGTGTGGGTACGGTGCCATTGGCGGCTGCATCCTTTGGTCACAATGTTTTCAATGTGCCGATGGTTGCGGGCTACGGGTTATTGTCGGCGGTGGGGGTGATGACGGCGCAGGCCTTTGGTGCGGGGAGCAGGGTGGCAGCGGGCGAGGCTTTGAGGGCTGGGTTGAGGTTGGCCTTGGTTTGTGGTGTTTTGACGGGCTTCCTGTTCGGCTGGGGGCGGGGTCGGCTGGGTTGGTTGCGTCAACCTGAGGAGGTTTTGGCGGAGGCGCAGGCTTACCTTTTATTGGTGGGATGGTCGATGTTGCCGACGCTCTTGGCGCATGTATTCAAGCAGTTTAGTGAAGCCTTGAATCGGGTTTGGCCGCCGATGTTCATTTTATTGGGCGGGGTGTTGTTGAACGTCTTTTTGAATTGGCTTTGGATTTATGGGAGGTGGGGATTTCCGGCGATGGGTTTAGCCGGGGCGGGGTGGGCGACTTTGGTGGCGCGGGTGGCGACTTTGCTGGGTATGGCGTGGTTGGTGTTGCGCGGGGTGGGTTTGCGGGAGTGGTTGCCGGGCAGGTGGCGAGGGGGTGTGGAGCGGTTGGTTTGGAGGCAGCTTTTGCATCTTGGGATGCCTGTGGCGATGCAGCATTTGCTGGAGGTCGGGGCGTTTGTGGCGGCGGCCTTGATGATGGGGTGGATTGGTCCTGTGGCAATGGCGGCGCATCAGGTTGCGATTACATGTGCAGCGACAAGCTTCATGTTTTCGCTGGGGATCGGCATGGCGGTGTCTATTCGGGTCGGGCATGCATGGGGTGCTCGTCGTCTGGGGCGTCTGCGGCTGGTGGGCTACAGTGGTTTGGTGATGACAGTTGGGATTATGCTGAGTTTTGCATGCGTCTTTTTGTTTTTTGGGCGGGAACTGGGCGAGGCTTTCACGCGGGATCTGGATGTGGTGACGCTTGTCGTGGGGATGTTGTCGGTGGCGGCTTTTTTTCAGGTTTTTGATGGTCTTCAGGTGGTGGCGTTGAATGCGCTGCGGGGGATGTCAGATGTTCGGATGCCCGCGATCATGGCGGTTGTTGCGTATTGGCTGCTGGCATTGCCGATGGGGTATCTTTTGTGTTTCCGTGCGGGTTGGGGGCCTGTGGGGATGTGGATTGGTCTTGCTGCGGGTTTGGCTGTGGCGGCGGTGTTATTGATTTGGAGATTTCGAGCCTTATCGGTTTGTATTGGGGGAGTGGGGGAGGTTGACAAGCGGGTGGGGGTGGCTATAAATAACTAAATCACGCAACTTGGACAGGATTAAAATATGAGCCGGATTTTCGACAACATTGTGGACACCGTGGGGCGGACCCCGCTGGTGCGTTTGAACCGAGTGACTGCGGGTTTGGAGGCGACAGTTC
>JBMTVN010000048.1:0-18959 GCA_049451415.1 Limisphaerales bacterium
CCGCCTCCGGTGTGTCCTTCAGCGAAACCACCAGGGAACGATCACCGCACACAAAAACATGGTCGCCCGATGCCACCACATACAACTCGCCCACACCCTTCAAATTCGGACACACAATCCTCAGCGCAGGAATATCCCCCACCGTGGTCTCCTCCGCTTCCGTCGGCTGAAGCAACCGGTTCATCCAACCCGCCAACGCCTCACGGGACCTCTCCGGCGCAGGCAGGCTCAAGATAAACATCCGCCGGGGATCCCCCAGATAAAGGGTCAACCCCACACCACCACGCGCGTCCAGGCCCATCTCCCGCTGAATGACCTCCGGACTCAACGGCTCCTGTAAGGTCTCCATCCCCAAGACTGCCAGCAACGGATGCTCCTGGGCCAAAACCTCCCCAACCTCCGGCGGCAGTAACCGCTCCGGTAATCCCGCCACCACCACCTCCTCCATTCCTTCCAAAACCCCCAACAAATCCTCCAGCTGGACGTGCACCAGCGCCCCACTCGCAGGCAATACAACGTCCGGAGGACCGTCCGCCATTCCCCCCATGGACAACTGCCCGCCCTTAATCCCAGGTTTCTCCCCGGCATACAACCAGCCCGCCAAGCCAAGCGTGACGAGCAATACTAAACTCCATCTCCTTTTCACTGGTGTGTTCCTCTCTTTTCCACAGTTCCTCAGGCCCCAGACTAGCGCTCCCACACCCGGGGAGCACAAAGGGGTGTCAGTATACCCATACCACCCGTGACCACCACGCGCAGTTACAACTTTCTCCGAAAAAGTCCGGACGATGCTTCCGCCAGCCAGCCCGGTTACTCCGGCTTCCGCTCCAAAAGGACTCCCGCAGCCCAATCCCGCAACTGCCTGGCCGCCACACTCAGGACTCCCGCCGATCCCCGGAACTGCCCCGACCCCCGCGGCTGGTTGTCCGGTGTCCACCATTCATAAAAACCACCATGCCGCTCCACCCGTTCCACCATCGGCAAAAGCTCCCGATACGCATCCTCCATCATCCCCAGCCGAATCAACTGCTGGATCATGCGGCCACCAAACCAACACCAATCCCCACCGTTTTGATAGGAATAGGGCCCCATGCCACGGTTCTTGAAAGTGCCCTGCGGATACACCGGATACACCGTCAATCCAATGGAACTCGCGCCAGCCCTGCGAACATTCTCCCGCATGTGGCCCAACACAACCCGCACCTCCCCATCACTCAGCAACCCAGCCTCGATCGCCACCGCCGTCCCCCCGTGATAATGCACCTCGTCCTCAACAAACCCCGCCGGAAAAGGCGAACCCTCAAGATAGAGATGCGGACGAAACTTCTGCCTCTCCGCATCCCATAAATGCTTCCGAACACTCGCACGCACCGACTCCGAAACCCGATGCCATTTGCCAGCCTCCTCCGACCCTTCGGGCACCATCGAAATGTAATCCCCGATCGCAATCAGAAACATCGCGTTGTCATAAATGTCCAGCGCGCGATGCGAACTCTCATCCAGTTCCACACCCCATTCGTGCTCCGGCTGAACGTCACCCCAATCCACCGTGGTAGCACCCCAGACCAAACCGTAATCGACACTGAACCGATGCCGGTGCACGTAATCCAAAGCCCACCCCAGACGATCCACCACGCGCTTCCCGTCCACGCGCTCCTGCAAAACGGCAGTATCCCCCGTCACCCGCACATACTTCCGGACCGCCTGGACCAGGGAAGCCTCCTGATCGGTCTCCACCGTGTTCTTATGGGCCAGATAGCCGGACGCCAGATCCGACTCCCGATACTGGTAACCCACGTTCGCCTTCTCCCGGGGTATATACCCGTCCACAATGTCCCCCTCCGCGCCCTGAAACGCAAAGAAGCGCAGCAACGCCTCCCCCAACACCTTCGAATCCACCACCCCCAAAGCAGGCTCAATAAAGGTGTTCAAATCACGAATCCAGACCTCCCCATACCCGCTCCCCGCAGTCAGGCCACTGGCCAACAAGGCATCCGCCCGCTTAACCACCGCGGTGAGGGTCTCATTCTGCATCACCTCCCTCGCCAACTCCTCCCTTCCGGAAGCCGCCCCCCTCAAGCCAAAGGTCAGGAATACGACCGCCAGCAACCCAACCAAACCAGGGCTGCCAGCCCAGCTGTAACCACCTCGATTCATTTGCATAAAGCTAAACGCGCGGGTAAAGGCCAAGGCCTCCACCCCTAGGCTGTGACTCCCGCACCAGCCGTCGTGCCACTACCCGGCAAACCCCGCCTCAATCGCTGCAACATCGCCAGATAAACCCACAACGGCCCTACCACCCCACGGGACCTCAGCCGCTCCGCCATGCGAAAATAGTCCACCGGAGGATCATCCACGATCCAGTTCGGCATGTCCGCAATCGCCCGATGAAGCCGCTCAAAAACCACCCCCTCTTCCAGTCCCTCTGCCAGGTAATAAACCGGCTGCAGCAAATCCCCACCACCTCCTTCCCGCTCCCGTCGATAACGATCCTCCAAGGGAGTCCCCGGATACACCCGCATACCCACCCGCGCCATGAAGGTCGCCTGCGGCAAAAGCCTCGAATGCTCCAGTGTCCGGTCCAAAGTCTCCATGGTTTCCCCCGGCCCGCCACAAATCAGAAAATGCGCATAGTCCAATCCCGCCTCGTGCACCAGCTCGCTCGATTGAAGCACATCCCCAAAAGTCAGTTGCTTGCCATACTCCGCCAAAACCTCATCGCAAAGGCTGTCCGACCCAAACTCCACATGGCGTAACCCAGCCCGAGCCATCAGCTGCACCAACTCCTGCGTAAGACCCTTCGGCCTCAAGAAACAACACCACTGCAGCTTCACCCCGCGCCGCAAGATCGACTCACACACATCCTCCACGTGCCGTGGTGATGTGTTGAACACGGAGTCGACGATGAACACATACTTCACCCCCCGCACCTCCATGAGCGCCAACTCTTCCGCCACCGCCTCCCCCGGCCGCCGCCGATACTTTCGCCCCTCCAGAATCGGATACGTGCAATAACAGCACTTCAACGCACAACCCCGCTGCGTCTGCAGGTTCAGCATGGAACTGCGCTCAAGATAAAAGCGGTCCAGACCCTCGGGATCGAGCGATAGTTGTATCGCCTCAGGAGCAGTCAAACGATGCCTCGCCCCCAGCCTCACCCCGCCGTTCTCCCGCCAGACCAAACCCGAAATCCCCCGCACCTCCTCCCCCCGCTCAAGATAATCCAGCAACTCCAACAGCGGTATCTCACCCTCACCCTGAATCCCATAGTCAGCACCGGAGCGCTCCAGCAAAACCTCAGGATAAATTGAAAAACCGCTCCCGCCCAAAACCACCGGCGCAGAACTCAACCCGTGCAGGTCACTGCACAACGCCTCCAGCTCCTCAAAAAAAACCTCCCGCCGCTGAATCAGCGCATCATCAATGTTCCGCAACGAAATCCCAATCAGGTGAGGCTCAAATTCCCCGACCAAAACACCCAAATCAGGAACGCCCAGATTGTAATCCACCAGCCTGACATCATGCCCCCCGCGCCGTAAACTGGCCGCTACCTGCGCCGCACCAAGCGGATAAACCGGATAGGGAAAATCGTAACGGTTGACGCTGAGGATCAAGACACGACGTCCCATGTCCCCATCCATGGGCCGCCAACCAGCAGATTGCAAACGAAAATCGCCTACTGGGAAACCCCACCCGGTGCAGCAGCACCAGGCAGATCCACCGGACGACGCGAATTCAGCTCCGCCAAAACCTCACGCGTCAGGTCGTTGGACCCGTTGTGATACAACACAATCGGAACTTCCGCCATGCTCACCGCCTTCACATCCAAAACCAGGTCGTAAGCCCCGGCCTTCCCCTTCTCAGCCACCACCTCTTTGATCTCCTCCACAATCCGCTCCATCATTCGCCGACGCTGCTCCGTCAGGGTCGAACGCGAGGTCCGGTCAAACTGCGCCACATCCTGTTCAATCTGCCGGATGTCCAGCAGCTTCTTCTCAGCTGCAGCCTTCCGGTTCTCACGCTCCTCCACCGAGAGGGACAAGTCGGTGGCCGACTCCCGCAACCGCTCAAATTCCGTTTTCGCCGTCTCAAAGTCCGATACCATCCCCTGACGCGCCTTCTCAAAATCTGCCGCCCGGTCCTTCAGCTGCGTGTCAGCCTGCTCCCGACGATAATACCCGTCGAAAACCTTGCTCATATCCACCACACCTATCTTCGCCTGAGCCTGCAAGGCCCCCGGAACCAACACGCCCAATGCAACCGCGGTCGCAACCACCCGCCTCAAACCACTCCAAATCTTCATGTCTCGCATCGCTCTGCTCCTGTCTTTCTTGTACTCAGCTCACAACGGCCGCTCATACCCCACGCTAAATTGAAACCGCCCGGAACTCCCCGTGCGCTCAGGATGCGTAATCGGAAACGCGTAATCCAATCGCAACGGCCCCATCTGCGGAATGTTGATCCGTAAACCAATACCCCAGTCGTCCGCAAAATCCCGCGTGTTCCAGTCGTAGGCATCCGCATTCACCACGCCCGCATCATAAAACGCTGCAAAACGCACACGATCAATCACCGGAATGCTGTACTCCGCCGTAGCCATCCACATCGTATTGCCGCCAATCGGCTCACCCAGTGAATCCACCGGGCTGATGTCACGGAAACTATATCCACGCAAAGTGTAGGCACCACCCAGGTAAAACCGGTCCCAAATATGCGTACGGTGCGAGTTCGCAAACGGCTCCACCACCCCCGTGCGACCACCCAGCTCCAATACGTGACCCTCAGCAAAACCCCGGAAATACCAGGCACTCTGGAATTCCCACTTCACAAAATCCGTGTCCCCACCAAATGGCCCGCCACCCACCGAAAAATTCAACTCCTCCTTGTGACCGCGATCCGGCAGAAAACCCGGCCCACGCCGATCATAAATCAGCGACAAACCGGGTTTCGAAACCAGCCAATCCCCCTCCTCCTGCGCCAATTCAGGCGAAACCTGTGGCGGCGTCACCACAGTCTCACGCCCCCCACCGGGTAACGGCCGAACCAACACATTGGTCTGCGTGCTAGACTCGTCAAAATTAATGCCAATGTTCTCGATCGTGTAGTTCACCCCGGCTCGCACCCCCGGAAATATCTCCTTGATCAAACCAACCCGCGCCCCCGTCTCCCGTTGATCATACACATCGCTCAGGTACTGCAGATTCCGGTGAAACGCATCGAGCTCAAAAATCAACCGACGCCCCAGGAACCAAGGCTCCACGAACTTCATCTCAATGTTCTGCTGCCGCGTTCCCAAGGTCAGCTGGATCCGCAGCTTCTGCCCCCCACCCACAAACGACGGCGGGTTCGCCAAATCAAAGTTCCCCTGCGTCAAACCCACATAGCCGAAGATGTTCTCTACAGTGCTGAACCCCGCACCCATGTAAAAGCTGCCCGATTGGCCCTCCTCAACCGACACCACCAGATTCCTCGCGTTCGGAACATCCTCCGTCGGATCCACATCGGTCTCTACCGTGTTCAAGAAACCTAAACCCTCCAAACGGCGCTTGCTGATCTTCACCCGCACCATGTTGAAGGTTTCCCCCGGAGTCACCGCCAACTCACGCCGCAACACCTTGTCCTTCGTCCTCGTGTTCCCCTTGATGTCAATCCGCTCAATCCGCGACGGCTCACCCTCCTCAATCTGGTAAACCAGATCCATCGTCCCCGTCTCCACGTTCGGAACCCGCGTCACCGACACCCGAATCCGATCCGCATCCCCACGGCCAATGTAACCGCGCGCCCCATAAAAATCCTCGATCGCTTCCCGGTCCCGATCCAACCCCTTGGGCGTGAAAACCGCCCCCTCCAACATCGTCGGACGCACATGCTGCCCCAGTACAACCAGCCCGCGGCGTATGGCTTCCTCCGTAAAAACCTCGTTCCCCTTAAACTCCACCTTGCCCACCCGATACTGCTGCCCCTCAAAAACATCAAACTGGATCACCATCCGGTTCGCCTCAGGCTCCTCAAAACGGATGTCCCGAATCTCAAAATCGATATACCCCTCGTCCTGATAGAACTCCAGTAGCTTGAGCTTGTCCTCCTCGAATTGCTCGTCCTTCAGCTTCCCGCTCCCCGTGAGCCACGAGAACATCCACCAACGACGCGTCTTGATCGTCCGACGCAGCTTGCTCTGCTTGAAAGCGGTCGCGTTCTCAAAAACCACATCCGTCACCCGAACCTTCGGGGACTCCTCAATCACAAACGTCGCAGTGCCGCGCCCCAAGCTCTCGTTGATCACCACCTTCGGCTCAACGGTCGTCCGCTGACGCCCCCCCTTCTGATAGAGCTTCTGGATCTCCAAGGCCGACTCGTGCAGCCGATACTCATCCAGTGGTTCCCCAATCTTGGCCGTGACCTTCTTCTTGAGCTTCTTGTCGCTGTACTTCTCGTTCCCCTCAAAAAGGATCTCCGTCAAGACCGGCTTTCCCGTCACCTGATAGACCACCTTGACTCCACCATCCTCAGGCTCCGTCGCCACCCGGACGTTGTAAAAGTAACCCGTGGACTTCAGGTTCCGCACGTCCCCCTGCGTCCCCAAGGCCGTAAAGGTGTCCCCCTCCTTCATCCGGATGTTCGCCCGGATCAAGTCATCACTCACCGCCGGGGGACCAACATGCCGGATCTCTATCTTCTTCACCGGCAGACCGGGAGAAACCCCCTGGCCATGAACCAGAAGTGACCCGGCCAGAACACACCCCGGCAAGCTTAGACGAGAAAATCGCTTCATGCTTCAGTCACCCGCCGGAACATCCTCCGCCCTGACCTTCGCCGCACTCTCAAACCGCGTAAAACCCTTGAAAAACATCAGCGAGATTTCCCCCACAGGACCATTGCGTTGCTTGGCTATATACAAATTCACCGGAATGGCATCCTGCTCACTCATGATGCCTCCCTCTTCGTCGTCAGCTGCTGCCCGATACAGGAGCGCCACAAGATCGGCATCCTGCTCGATTGAACCTGACTCGCGCAAGTCCGAAAGCTTCGGCCGCCGGTTCTTGTCCTTCTCCACCTCACGATTCAGCTGACTCAATACAATCACCGGAACGTTCAACTCCTTCGCAAGCCCCTTGATCCCACTAGAAATATCCGCGATCTCCTGCTGACGATTGTCCGCCCGCTTCGCCGTGGAATGCAATAGCTGCAGGTAATCGATCACAATCAGCCGGATCTTGTACTGCATGTGCATCCGACGCGCCTTGGCCCGCAGCTGCAAAATCGAAATGTTCGAGCTGTCCTCAATAAATAAAGGCGCCGCCGCCAACCTCCCCGCTGTCCCGGTTAACCTGGGAAAATCACGCTCCGCCAAAAAGCCCTCCCGGATGCTCCGCAGATTCACGTGGGAGCGTGAACACAGCATACGCAAAACCAATGACTCCGAGGTCATTTCCAGACTGAACACGCCCACCGGCAAACCCAAGTCAATCGCCACATGCTCGGCAATGTTCATCGCCAGCGAGGTCTTGCCCACACTAGGCCGCGCCGCCACAACAATCATCTCACCCCCATGCAAACCCGTCGTCATCTTGTCCAGATCCGCAAAACCCGTCGAAACCCCGGTCAACACCCCCTGCCGCTGATGAAACTCCTCAATGGTGGTAATCGCACTCTTCACCAGGTCCTTGATCGACTTCACATTCGATTCAACCCGCTCCTCGCTCAGCTGCAAGACGTCCCGCTCCACCTCATCCAACAACGAATCCACCTCGTCCTGCTGCTCGTAAATCCGCGCAACAGCCTCCGTGCAGGTCGAGATCATCCGCCGCAGCAAATACTTCTCCCGGACGATATCCGCGTAGTAACTCAGGTTCGCCGCAGACGGCACCGCATCAGGCAACGACGCCAGATAGGCCAATCCACCAGCCCCCTCGAGCAACCCCTTGTCCCTCAGACGCTGCTGCACGGTCAGCAAGTCGATCTGCTCCCGCGCATCATACATCTGGATCACCACCTCGTACAAGGTCCGGTGGCGCAAATCATAAAAAACATTCGGCCCCGCCTTGAAACGCTCAATGCAAATCCCTAGCCCGTCCATCGGCGACAAAAACACACATCCCAAGACCCCCTGCTCCGCCTCAATCGAATGCGGAGGTAAACGGTCCACCTTGGTGATGTCCGCCAGCTGGGCCTTCTGCCTACGCCCCCGCTTCAGATCAGTACGACCCCCACCCGAAGCTTCCCCTGCTGATTCGTCAGAACGCATGTAACAAGAAGACGAAATTCCACGCAGCGGTCAATGCCATGAATGATCTAGATATGCACAGCCCCCACCCAGAAGCGTGGCAAAAAAAACTGCGCCGGAGATCTCTCTCCGGCGCAGTCCTGAAAAGTAAGCCAGCCTAGCCGCGGGAACGACCACCACGACGACGGGACCGGTCATCCTCCTCCGGCCCCTTGGCCGCAGGAGCGGGCTCCGGCAACGGGGTAGAACTCTCAATGCGAACCTTCAAGGTGCCCGACACATCATGGTGCAGGCGCAGCTCAACATCGTGGTCTCCCAGATGACGCAGCGGCTTCTCCATGTGGATCTTCCGCCGATCCAAGGTCACCTCGAACTGGGTGTGCAACTCGTCGGCAATGGTGCCGGCTGTCACAGAACCAAACATCTTCCCGTCATCCCCGGTTTTGACCTTCAAAACCAACACCAGCTTCGAAAGGCTCTTCGCCAACTCCGTCATGGAGTTCAATTCGTGAGCCTCGCGCTCAGCGCGACGCTGCCGGAGGGCTTCAAGCCTGCGCTTGTTGGCCGCAGTCTCGGGAATCGCCAAACCCTGCGGAATCAGATAATTGCGGGCATAACCAGCCGCCACGGTCACATGGTCCGACTCGGCACCAAGACCAACAATGTTGTGCGTGAGAATCACGTCTACCTTAGCCATAAATCAATCAACTCCAGTTTGTTTGACCAAAACTCTTCAGAAAGGAACCTCGTCGTCTCCATGCGGATCGGCTTCCATACCATCAGAACCGCCTGAAGATACATCCCCATAACCACCACCTCCAGCAGCAGCCGCACCAGCAGGACGTCCGCCCCGTGTCACCTTGCCAGCCTGCTCAGGCGCCCCAGCCTCACCACCCCGTCCGCCCGCACCGCCGGAATCCAGGAACTGGAAATTCTCCAGAACCACACCCAGACGATTGCGCTTCTGGCCAGTCTGCTTGTCCTCCCAACTGTCCAGCTTCAAACGGCCCTCAACCATGATCGGCCGTCCCTTCCTCAAATACTGCCCAATCGTCTCAGCCTGGCGCCCAAAGGCGTCGACATCCACGAAGGTGGTCTCCTCCCGCTGCTCGCCCGACTCCGTCCGGTAATTCCGGTTGATCGCCAGACCAAGCTTGGCAATGGCCGTACCCTTGGAAGTGTACCGGACCTCAGGATCCCGGGTGAGATTGCCGATCAGGATGACCTTGTTGAAGGATGCCATGAGCTAAACTGCCTCCGTCTCTCAGGCGGCCGCCGTGGCTGCGTTGGCCGCGGCAGATGCCACCGTGAAGATCACACGGTAGATGTCCTGCGCCGCAGCGAACTTCGCCTGCAAACCAGCCAAGGATTCCGCCGGCGCCTCAAAAATCACGTTAAGATAAAAGCCCGACGTCACACGCTTGTTCGGCGTGCGCGAAAACGGACGCTTGTCCATCTTCTGCGTCGTCTCCACTTTGCCGCCTGCGGCCTGGATTTCCGCCGTGATCGCGTCAATGGCTTCCTTGACACCCTCCTCACGGCCCGCCGTGTTCAGAATGAACAAACCTTCGTATTTCTTCATTTCACTCACGCCTTCGCGTTGCTTACCATACCGTTAAACTTGTTCATGGCGCTCTCGACGCCATCCGTCAGCCAGGTCTCAACCTGATCCACTGCCCGAACCAGCACCGGTTCTAAATACTCCCGCTCAGCAGAAGTAAACTTGCCCAAAACATACCCGGCCAGCTCCCTACCCTGCTCGTCCCGCCGACCAATGCCGACCCGCTGACGACTGTAACCGTCGCCCCCAAGCCCCTCGGTCACGGACTCCAACCCGTGATGCCCGCCACTGCCACCCCGGCCCCTCATCCTTACACTCCCCAAGGGCAGGTCCGCATCATCCACTACAACCAAAACTCTCTCCAGCGGTATCCGGTAATACCGTTGCAGGGGCCCCACTGCCTCTCCGCTCAAATTCATGTAGGTGTCAGGCTCACAGAGCCACACCGCAGAACCCCCACGCCTGACACACGCCACGCGCGACCGGAAACGACCGCTCTCTTCCCAGCTGGCTCCCCACCGCTCCGCCAACCGCTCCACAACGAAAAACCCCACGTTGTGCCTCGTCCCCTCATACTTCGAGCCGGGATTTCCCAGCCCAACGATCAATGCTGGAGCGTCCATCCCAAGGACCCAAAACCAGCGGGCGGAAGCCTCAACAGCCCCGCCCGCCGCAAAACCTTACTTCTTCCCTTCGTCCTTCTTCTCCTTGATCATTTCCGGCTGGGTCGGTGCACCACTCTCGGCCGTAGCCTCAGCGGACTCCGTCAAAGGAGCCGCAACCGCAAACACCGGAATGCTCGCGTCACCCACCACCTCAACGCCCGCAGGCAAGGCAATCTCACCCAGATGAATGATCTGGCCCACGTCCAGGCTCGACACGTCCACGGTGAGCACCTCAGGCAAATCCTTAGGCAACGCACGCACCTTGACCTTGAAGAGAACGTGCTCCAAGACACCGCCGTTCTTCACGCCCGCAGCAGAACCCTGGCTCTCAATCGGAAGGGTCACTTGAACCTTCTCGTCCGCCGCAACCTGGTGGAAATCCACATGCAAAACCCGACCAGTCAGCGGGTGGTGCTGAACAGCCTGAACCAAGGCCAGCTCGTTGGCCGTCTTGGAATCCACACCCTGAACGGAAAGATCGACCAAAATCGTCTCGGAGGCCGAATGCTTCACCAGCGATTCTAACTCCCGCTCGTTGATCTCCAGATTCGCCGGAGCCTTGCTCCGACCATAAATCACCGCCGGCACACGACCCGCAGCCCTCAGTTGCTTGGCCCCAGCCCGACGTGTCAAGGTGCGCTCAAAAGCGTTCAGTGTTACTGCCTTCATGGACTTAAAATCTGCGTCTTCTCAACCAATGCCGCTATTAACTGGTGCGAGCCCCACTCAATTCAAACAACGAATTCACAGAGGAATTGCTGTGAATCCTACGAATAGCCTCACCCAATAATCCGGCCACCGACAAGGTGGTGACCTTCACCCCTTCAATCGGAGGGCGGTAGACAGTATCAGTCGTGATCAGTTCGTCAATCTTGGATTTTCGCAATCTCTGAATACCCATGTCGTTCAGGATCGCATGGCTCACACACGCATAGATCTTCCTCGCACCTTTGCGTTTCAACAACTTCGCCGCCTCCGTGATCGTCCCCGCCGTCTCCGTCAAATCGTCGACCAGCAAAATCGTCTTCCCGCGAATCTCGCCAATCACCGTCATGGACTCCACCTCGGTAGCACTCTTGCGCCGCTTCGCCACAATCGCCAACCCAGCCCCCATCGTCTGGGAATACGCATGCGCCATCTTGATCCCTCCCACGTCAGGACTCACCACCACCAAATCCTTCAACTGCTTCTGCTTCAAATACTCATACATCACCGGGGCGGCATACAGATGATCCACCGGAATGTCGAAAAAGCCCTGGATCTGCTGCGCATGCAGGTCCATGGTTAAAACCCGGTTCCCACCCGCAGCCACAAGCAGGTTCGCCACCAGCTTCGCTGTAATCGGCACCCGGGGCTGGTCCTTGCGATCCTGCCTCGCATACCCATAAAAAGGGAGCACCGCCGTAATCCTCGAAGCACTCGCCCGACGAAGCGCGTCCATCATGATGAACAACTCCATCAGATTGTGGTTCGTCGGCGGCCCCGAAGACTGAACCACATACACATCCTGCCCGCGAACGTTCTCCTCAATCTTGACCAGGGTCTCTCCATCAGGAAACGCACTCACCGTCGCCCGCCCCAATTCAATGCCAACGGATTCACATATACGACCCGCTAACGCGGGATTCGAATTGCCCGAAAAAATCTTCACGATTTGGTTTCCTGTCTGTGTGGTGCTGAAATGAGAAAGCGCCCCGTCCGCAAACAGAGGCGCTTCCAAAAGAGCCTTCCCGACTCTACAAAGCACGTTTCCGCAGGCAAGGGGATATTTAATCCGGCAAGGTCAGAATGGCGTCACCCAGGACTTTTTCGGTTTGTTGCCGACGGAACTCCGTGTAGGCGCGACGAAATTCCGGCACTTTTACCCCCAAGATGGCCACGGCCAGGAGTGCCGCATTCACCGCCCCGGCCTTGCCAATGGCCAGCGTCCCCACCGGAACCCCCCCGGGCATTTGGGCAATCGACAGCAACGAGTCCAAACCCTTCAGGGAGGCCGATTCCATCGGCACCCCCAAGACCGGCAACATGCTCTTCGCCGCACAAACCCCGGGCAAATGGGCCGCCCCACCGGCCGCCGCCACCACGACCTCGGAACCACGCGATTCCGCATCCCTCAAATACGCAAAAAGCGCATCCGTGGCCCGGTGGGCCGACAGCGCACGCGCCTCCCACTTCACACCCAAGTCATCCAGTTGACGCGCTGCATGCTGCATCACCCCCCAATCTGATCTGCTACCCATCACCAGCACCACCCAAGGAGTCGTACTCGTATTAGTCATAGGCATTCGGCGAGCAGTCTACTCCCCTGCCGCCGCAGCACAATGGACTTCCCAAAAAAAGCGCTTAACTCCGCCGGGATCAAATCTCCAACTGCTAATGCCGCCCCGGCACCGCATGTCCCCGGGAGAATGCGTAGAACACCGCACTACCGGGTCGCCTGATCCAGCGCTTCCAGAACAATCGAAGGCGTCAATAACTCCGGAAGAACCAGGGGTTCTGTCCCCCGCTCCGCCGGGTAAACCAGCACCAAAGGAACACCCGCACGACCGAACCGGCGCAACTCCGCGGTGATCGCCGAATCCTTCAGGGTGTAATCACCCAGAAATGGCACCACCCCACCCTGCTCGATCCGCTGCCTTACAGACTCAATCTCCAGACTCGTCTTCTTGTTGACCTGACAAGTCGCACACCAGTCAGCCGTAAAATCCACCAACACCACCTGCCCATCCGCCCGGGCCTGCTCAACCGCCTCGGCTGACCACGCCCGCCACGGAATGCCATCCTTGCCGTGCTGCAACACCGCCGCCTCACCTCCACCGCGTCGTGAAGCATCCCGCCATCCCAACTGCCGCTCCAAGACCCCCCAGTAACCCGCCACCAAAAGTCCCAGCACAAACCCGCCAGCAAGCACCGGCCGCCCGGCCCGTTGCCCCCATTCACCCCATACCCAGGCCGACATCGATACTATCACCAGAAAAATCCCCACCCATAACACGCCGGCCGTACCGTAATGCCTCACCAGCAAACTCAAGAGCCACACCGCAGCCCCCAACATCGGAAAACCCATCAAGACTTTGAAACGCTCCATCCATGCCCCCGGCTTGGGCATCCACCGCCCCAACCCCGGAACAAAACTGATCACCACATAGGGCAAAGCCAAGCCGGTACCAATCACGAGAAAGAAAAGCAGTATTAGCCCGGGAGGCTGCGTAAAGGCATACCCCACCGCCGTTCCCAGGAACGGCGCCGTACAGGGCGTGGCCAGCGTCGTTGCCAGCACACCGTTGAAGAACGCCCCCGCCGCCCCCTCCTTGGAGGCCATCGACACCGCAGATCCCATGGCGCGCCCGCCCAGGGTCACTTCGAAAAGACCAAAGAGGTTTAACGCCACCAACAGAATCAAAACGGTCATCGCCAGCAGAAACACCGGCGATTGAAACTGCATGCCCCAACTCGCCAATTGCCCCGCCCGCTGGACCCCAATCACCAAAACCGCCAACACCGCGAACGAGGTCATCACCCCCGCACCATACAACAACCCATGCCTGCGAACGGTTCCGGGATCGTCCCTGGCCTGCCGCACAAACCCCAACACCTTCAGCGCAATCACCGGTAACACGCACGGCATCACGTTCAGGATCAACCCCCCCACCAACCCCAGGAACAACATCCACACCAAGCCGCCACCACTCCCCTTCGCACCCGCCGAACCCACCCCCACCGCGGAAGGCTCAACCCCAACCGCCCCTGCTCCGCTAACCCCGGGACGCAAGACCACCTGATAAGCTTCCAACGGTGACCGGCTGGAAACCAATACCGCCCCGATCTCCGAGGGCCAGCCGCCATCCCACAAATACACCCGCTTCGTCAAATGCACCCGACCATCCTCAATCTCGCGCCCCGTCGGGACCTTGACCTCATAGCCGCTGCCCGGTAAACCCAGCACATCCGCGTCCTCACCCCCCGCTTCCCACTCCACAACCAAAAGCCGCTCATCCTCCGCCTGACCCGCTTCCCACCGCGAGGTCAGCCCCGCAGGCTGGCCCACTCTAGGGATGGCTTCACCAAGCTCACGAAGACGTCCTGCATCGCCAGACTCCCTGGCAGTGGCCCCAACTTCGAACTGCCCTACAACCTCAGTGTCACCCGGGACACAAATCTTGGCACACTCCAACCACTCCACCTTGGCCCGCACCTCCTTCACGCCTGCGCCAGCCCCGGGGTCCACCCGGACATCCGCCACCAACATCACCTCGCCGTGGTAAACGTAGTTATAGATCCCCTCCAGTTCGTAAACCTCAGGCACCGGCCACCGCAGCTCCCCGATACTCACCCCATCCGGCAAATCCCACTCCACTTCAGTCGCACCACCCGCTTCCCCCGGATTCACCCAGTAGGTGTGCCAGCCCGGATCCATCCGCAGGAAAACTCCCACCTGCAAAGTGTCACCGGGACGAACCTCGCCATGAGAAAAAACCAGCGAAACCTGGGTATGCGATTGCGCAAACACCCCCCCGACCAAGAAAAGCCACGCCAGAAGAATCCCCCAAACTTGCCTCACAATCATCCGCGCCTCCTCATGATTACTGCCCACCGCCAATCATCGGAGGCGTCGGCGGCATCATCAAACCCTCGGAACGCCCCTGCTCCTCCTGCGCCTTCAGCATCAGCCACTGCATCGCCGGATCCACCGCTGTGTCACCCTGAACCGGCACCGGCCTCACCGGCCGCGCCGGAACCGGCCTGGCCGCAGCCGTCGCCCCCCCCCCCACAGTAGACCCCCGCAGCTGCGCACTACGGTTCAACATCCCCTGGATATTCTGGTTGTTCACCCCCGGTGGAACCACCACCCGGGAAGCAGTCGGCGTCGAAGGGGTGGAAGCACTGCTCGAACCCGACCCTGCCGGAGTGTTGCCTGGCGCGTTCGGAGTCTGCAACCGCCCCCTGTTGTTCATGAGACGGGCCGCCGCAGCCGCACGGGCCCCGGCTGCCGCCCCGCCGCCCGCTACCACGGCCGGTCCCACCGCCGCCGGCGCGTGCTCCTCTAAATTCAAGATCGCCCGCTGCCCCGCATTGATCACCGTCACCTCACCCGCCGCATAATCAATCGAGACCACTTCCACATCCCCCTGCCGCTCCCCCGCAGCCAGTCTCCAGTAAATCGAGTTCGTATTCTTTCCCGGCGTCGGTGGCACCACCAGATGCACGTGCGTCCCGTCCGGAGTCACCGAGAATCCAGAGACCTTCAAGTTCACTTCCACCGGAGGCGGATTCGTGGGAGGCGGAGCAACCGGCGGAGGCGGAGGATCCTTCAAGGCGAAGGGATTACGGTCAATAATCAGCTGGTAGCGACTCTGGTCCACCGTGACAGCTTCGGCACGCACCCGCGCCGGCAGAAACGCCACCACCAGTAATAACAAAGCCCCGAAGCCCAATCCAAAGGCCAATCGCATGGGCAAACTATAGTTCATGCTGCTCTTAAACACCAGCCACCGCCTCAAGTTGCGTACCCTCCAAATACACAGGACGCGCGAGGCTGTCCAGCCACCGCGCGTCCTGCTTGCAAACCTAAACGGCCACGGCCATCCAGCCGAAAGCCTTAGTTGGACCCACGACCTGCGACACCCTTGGTGCCCTTGGCCAGAGCCTTCGCCGGAGCTTTGGGACGAAGATCGCGCACAGCCTTGCCTGCCTGCCACATCTCAGAATTCCCGATCTCGTCCAACTCCTTCTGAAGCTTCTGTTGGTAATCCTTCCCACCACAGGCCTTCAACACACGCGTGCATTCCTTGCCGGTTTTCACGCGGTTGTAGAGGTCCTTGAAGACAGGCAACACGGCCTTCTTGAACTTCGGACGCCAGTCCAAAGCCCCGCGCTGCGCCGTGGCTGAGCAGTTGGCATACATCCAGTCCATGCCCTTCTCGTCCACCAGGCGAATCAGGCTCTGGGTCAGCTCTTCCACGGTCTCATTGAACGCTTCGCTCGGGGTGTGGCCGTTCGCACGCAACACGTCATACTGCGCGTCCATAATGCCAGCCAGCGCACCCATCAACACACCGCGCTCACCCGTCAAGTCGCTGAACACTTCGTGCTCAAAGGTCGTCGGGAACAAATAGCCCGAGCCAATGCCAATGCCCAAAGCAAGACAACGCTCCTTGGCGCGGCCAGTCGCATCCTGATGCACAGCAAAGCTCGAGTTGATGCCGGCACCCGTCAGGAAGTTGCGGCGCACCGACGTGCCCGAACCCTTCGGAGCCACCATGATCACGTCCACATCCTTCGGCGCAATCACCTTGGTCTGCTTGCCATACGCCACGGAAAAACCATGCGAGAAATAAACGGCATCACCCGGCTTCAGGTTCTTCTTGATCAACGGCCAGATCGCCCGCTGCGCCGCGTCCGAAACCAGGATCTGGATGACGGTCGCCTTCTGCACCGCCTCCTCAATCCCGAACAACGTCTTGCCCGGCTTCCAACCGTCTCCACGGGCACGATCCCAGTCACGCTTGAACTCCTCCGCCTGTCCAATGATCACTTTGAAACCGTTGTCCCGCAGGTTCAACGATTGCGCCGGACCCTGAACACCATAACCAATAATCGCAATGGTCTCGTTCTTGAGAACCTTCCGCGCCTTGGCCATCGTAAATTCCTTACGCGTGATGACCTCTTCCTCTACTCCACCGAAGTTGATGATTGCCATGTTTGTCTCTGATTCGCCTGACAGCCTTCGCCATCAGGCTTTGTTGGGTTAGTTGATCTCGTCTCGTCTTGATGCCGGTAACGGCGCGGATGCTAGGAACCGCCCTCCGACAGTCAAACTGTTTTCACACCAGGCGCCAGCTCACTTCCTCGACATCGCCACCCGCCCAGTCCGGGTCAGGTCCACAATCCCAAAGGGGTGCATCAGTTCCAAAAACTTCTCCACCTTGCTCTCGTCCCCGGTGATCTCCACGGTCAGTGAGTCCGGCTGCACATCCACAATCTTCGCCCGGAATATGTCCGTGATTTGCATCACTTCCGGACGGGACCTGGAATTTACCGACACCTTCACCAATACCAATTCGCGATCCACATACTCCCCCTCGCGAAAGTCTCGCACCTCAATGGCGTTCACCAGCTTCTTCAGCTGCTTGACGATCTGATCCAGCGTCGCGTCATCGCCCCGCGTTACAATCGTCATCCTCGACGCACTCGGATCCTGCGTCGGCGCTACGTTGAGGGTGTCAATGTTGAACCCGCGCCCGCTGAATAAACCCGCAACGCGGGTCAGGACGCCAAACTTGTTCTCCACCAGCACCGATATCGTGTGTCTCATAAAATGAAAATTCCGCCCCCCCCTTCCGGGATGCGGGCGGCCACGCAATGCTGAATCCAACAGCCGGCCCGCGTCAGTCCACCAGGACTACGCCAAGCAACACAACTACAGGATCCAGCCCGTTCATAGGGGCGAAAGAAAACCATCCCCCCCACCCACGGTCCAGCCTTTTTTTAAAGGAAGAACGGATTGTGCTCGCGCTCCTCCCCTACGGTCGTCAACGGACCATGCCCGGGACAGACCAGGGTGTCCGCCGGCAACGAGAAGATCTGCTGCTGCACCGACTCCCGCGCCTGCCCCAACTGCGCACCTGCACCCCCCATCGATCCCGCAAACAATGCATCCCCCACAATCGCCACGTTCGGACCATCCTCCGGCCACGTCCCCACCACGTAGGTCACCCCATCTGCCGTATGCCCCGGCGTCGCCCGGTTCGTAATCCTCAAGCTCCCCAGATGAATAAAATCGTTCGCCCGGTTCCGCTCGTTCACCGGCACATCCGGCGCACTGCTGTGCAACCTCGCCTTGGGATACTTCGCCCTCACCTCCGCCAACGCCGCCACGTGGTCCCCATGGCTGTGGGTAATGAATATGTGGCGCAACTCCAGGTCGTTCTCCTCAATCAACGCAAACAAAGGCGCCGCATCCCAACCCGTGTCAAACAATGCCGCCTCGCGCGTCACCTCGTCCCAAATCAAATAGGCATTCACCGCCATCCCCCGCTCAGTGGTGACCACCCGCAGCTCCCGCCATACCCCCAAATCCGGCTCCGCCGGCACCCACCCCCCGGCCACCCCCGATAACTTGGCCCCGTCCAACCCTAACCTCTTCGCCAACGCCGACAGATTCGCCCCCGCCACCTCCCCCGCCTCCTCTAAACTTGCATACCGCTCCTCACTTACGCCCGCTAGGCGCGCCAACTCCCCAACCTCCAACCCCAAACCCTTGCGCGCCTTAGCCAAAACATCTCCAACATGATCTTCCAGTTGCATGGCCGCGGAACCTACCCCCTCCCCACCCCACCCTGCAACTCCCATAGTCACCCCACGACCCCCGAAGCCAGGGGGCAGGGGTCAGGCGTCGGAACAACACTGCGTGCCAGCCAAATCCTTGCTTCATTCCCGCATATGGCAGGAGAAACCTCCTGCACACCCCCGCCCCCACGGACCCCGACGGAGTTTCGGAGTTTCAGTG
>JBMTVN010000049.1:0-18955 GCA_049451415.1 Limisphaerales bacterium
TCGAGTAACTGGTTGGGGGGTTGGCGGTGGGCGCTGAGGCGGAGGGGAACCCCGACCGGGAGGGTGAGGCGTCGAGGGATGTGACCGTAGGGGAAGTTGGCCAGCACTGGGCCGGGGACGGGCTGGACATGATCCCGAAGGACGTCCTGGATGGTGACGGGGCCGTATTCCGGACGGCTGGTGGTGCAATGAGTGAACTGTCCCAGCAGGAGCGCCGCCAGTTTGTGGGTGGCTCCCGCGAGGGTGAGTTGGTTGAACAGTCGATCGATGCGGTGGAGCTGTTCGCCTACATCTTCGAGGGCGAGGACGGCACCCTTCAGGTCAGGAAAGAAGCGGGTACCGAGGAGGGAGCAGAGCATGGCCAGATTTGCGGGGATGAGCGTGCCTTGCGAGAGACCGGGCTTCCAGCAGTGCAGTTGCGTATCTGGAGGGAGCGGGAGAATTCCCGGTTTCCTGGTGCAGGTGATGAGTTGCCAGAAGTGTTCTTCCGTGAAGGGGTCAATGCCCGCGGCAAACTCAACGGCGACCATTGGACCTGAGAAAGTGACGAGACCGATGCGACGCCAGATGGCGAGCTGGAGGGCCGTCAGGTCACTAAAGCCCACCAGGACTTTGGGATCACGGCGGAGCGCGGCGTAATCGACGAGTGGGAGGATGCGTGGTGAGCCGTAGCCTCCGCGGAGTCCTATGATGGCCCTGACCCGGGGGTTCCGGATCATGTCATTCAGGTCCTGAGCCCGCTGCGCATCTGAGCCTGCGAGGAAGCCTGTGGCGGCCTCGAGGTGTTTACCGGGAAGGACGTGGTAGCCGAGGCCTTCCAGGTAGCGGATACCTTGATGGATTCGCGAGCGGTCGAGGGCGGGACTGGCCGGGGCCACGACGCCGATAAGGTCGCCTCGCTTAATCCTTTTGGGCTTAAGGAGGGGCATCCCGATCCTCAAGCGGCGGGGTTTGCGCCTGGGGCGGGTGGTGTGGCCGGTCGATGCACTTCAGCCAGACGGGTTCGCATCATGTCGGCCCGGTGGAGGTCCCGAGCATCAGGCGAGAGCTTTTCGCTGAATTGACGTTGGAGGTGGGCTGGCTGGGTGATGATGAAGAGCTCGTCGACCAGGGAGCGTGGAACGCCGGGGAAGCAGCCGACATCGATGCCCAGCCGCATGAGGGACAGCAGGTTCAGGCACTCCTTGGAGGAGATGCTATGCGCATTGGCGAGGATGCCATAGGCACGACCGATGTGGTTGAAGAGCATTTTGGGCTTCTTCTCGAGGATCGTGGCACGGGCATTTTCCTCGTGCTCAATTAGCTGGGAGACGACTTTACCGAGACGTTCCAGGATATCGGGTTCGGCCTCGCCGAGCGTCATCTGGTTGGAAACCTGGAAGATATTCCCGAGGGCTTCGGTGCCTTCGCCGTAGAGGCCGCGCACGGCGAGGCCGAGTTTGTTGACGGCGGTGATGACCTGGTTGACCTGCTCGGCGAGCACCAGGCCCGGGAGGTGGAGCATGGCACTGACTCGGATTCCGGTTCCGAGGTTGGTCGGGCATGCGGTCAGGTAGCCCAGCTCGCGGTTGAAGGCGTAATCGAGTTGTTTCTCGAGGGCCGTATCCAATTCATCGATGGCCTGCCAGACGGCCGGGAGCTGGAGCCCCGGGCGGATGGCCTGCATGCGGAGGTGATCTTCCTCGTTGATCATGACCCCGAGAGTAAGTTCGCGATTGAGCACGAGGCCGCTGCCGGAGGCGCGGGCGGCATGCTCGCGGCTGATGAGGTGGCGTTCCACGAGGATCTGTTTATCCGTCGTGTTCAGAGTCTCCATGGACTCGGCGAAGCCACCTTCCATGCGGTCAAGACCGGCGACTACTGGCGCGATGTGTTCATAGCAGCGCACGCGGTCGGGCTTTTTGGCCCAGCCGGGGAAGGGGAAGCCGCGGATATTTCGGGCGAGGCGGACGCGGCTGGTGAGGACGATCGAATCCTGAGGGCCTTCGACCCGGCAGACCTCTGCGGCGGAGGGGAGGAAATCGTTGATATTCATGCGTTCAGTGACCCGTGTTTCTCGCGGAGGGTCTTGATTTCATCGCGCAGGACGGCGGCTCGTTCGAAGTCTTCCTTGCCGATGGCCTGCTCGAGTTGTTTTTGCAGCCGCCTGACTTGGTCTTCGAGGTCTTGGGTGACTTGGTAGGCCTGGGGGATTTTTCCGATGTGGCGGGTGCCTTTGTGCATCGATTTCAGCAGCCCTTCGAGGCCTTCGGCAAAGGTTTGGTAGCAGTCGGCGCAGCCGAGCCTGCCGGTCTTTTTGAAATCAGCTTGGGCGAAGCCGCAGGTTGGGCATTGGGCGCTGCCTCCGGTGGTGGGGTTGGCTTTTTCCATTTCGTCAGCGGCTCCGAGGCCTAGCAGCAGGTCTGCCAGCGAGAAGCCTGTGGGGTCGTCCACGCCTTTGTTTTTGGAACAAGCCTCGCAAAGGTCGATCTTCTTGGTTTTGCCTTCGATGATCTGGGTGAGGTGCACCTTTGCCTCATTTTGCTTACAGATGTCGCATAGCATAGCGTCAATACCTGTGTCAGGACTGCAGCAGTCTAGCAGAGGGATGGGATAGCGCCAAGGTCCCGCGAGGGTTTTGCTTTTAGATGGGTTCGCCGGTGGATTGAGTGAGCTCCCTGTAGCATTTTTCGAGAGCCTGGGTATGCGGGCCGGGTTTCCCGGTTCCGATGACCCGGCCATCGATCATCACGACGGGGATGATTTCAGCGCCGGTGCCGGTGAGGAAGCATTCGTCCGCGTTAAAGAGATCGTAGCGGGTGAGGTTGGTTTCTTCGACTTTGAGGTCACGTTCGGCGGCGAGGTCCATGACGGTTCCGCGGGTGATTCCGTAGAGGGCACCGGCGGACAGAGGGGGAGTAATGAGCCGGTTGCCTTTCAGCATGAAGATGTTATCGCCGGTGCATTCCGCGACGTAGCCTTCGGCATTGAGCATGATGGCTTCCTCGACGCCTGCGTTATTGGCCTCGATCTTGGCGAGGATATTGTTCAGGTAATTGAGGGACTTGATGGCGGGGTTGACGGCGCTGTGGAGGTTGCGGGTCGTGGGGACCGTGACTATTTCCATGCCCCGCCGGTAGAGTTCTTCGGGGTAGAGCTGGATTTTGCCTGCGATGATGACGACGGAGGGATTTTTGCAGCGGTTGGGGTTGAGTCCCAGCGTGCCGCAGCCGCGGGTGACCAGCAACCGGATGTAACCGTCCTTGAGCCGGTTGCGGCGGCAGGTGTCTACCACGGCTTTGCAGAGGGCCTCGTGGGTCATCGGGATCGTGAGGAGGATCGCCTTGGCGGAGTAGAACAGCCGGTCGATATGCTCCTTGAGCTTAAAGACCCGACCGTTGTAGGCGCGGATCCCCTCAAAGATGCCGTCCCCGTAGAGCAAACCGTGGTCGAAAACGCTGATTTTCGCCTTCGCCTCGTCGTAAAACTTTCCGTCGATATAGACTTTCATGCCGCAACGGCTGGCAAGCTAAGGGAAGCGCTGAGGGCAACGCAAACTTAATCCCCGACGACGCCATCGACCAGCGTGATGATCCTGGGGGCTTGGTCTGCAACACGGGAGTCGTGGGTGGCGATGACGAGGGTCAGGCGGTATTCGCGTTGGAGTTCGGCCAGGAGGGCGATGATTTCTCCTCCGGTGTGGGAATCCAGGTTTCCGGTGGGTTCATCGGCCAGGAGGAGGTCGGGTTGGTTGATGAGGGATCGGGCGAGGGCAACGCGTTGTTGTTCTCCGCCGGAGAGTTCGTAGGGGCGGTGGTCGAGCCGGTCGCCGAGGCCGACCCTGCGGAGGAGGCTGGTGGCGCGTTCATGGGCCAGGCGATGGGGGGTTCGCTGCATGCGAGCCGGGAGGCAGGCGTTTTCCAGAGCGGTGAGTTCGGGCAGGAGGTGGTAGGCCTGAAAGACGAAGCCGATCCGGCGATTACGGAAGGAGGCCAGTTCGGAACTGGAGAATCCGGACAGTTGGCGACCATCGAAGGTGACGTCGCCCCGACTGGGGCGGTCCAGTCCGCCCAGGACATGGAGGAGGGTGCTTTTGCCGGCTCCGGATGCTCCGCGGATGGCGAGGAAATTGCCTTGGTGGACTTCGAGACTGACACCGCGGAGGACTTCGAGTGAACGTCGGCCCATCCTGTAGGACTTGTGGATGTCTGTGGCCACGAGCAGGGGGGCGTGGTGTTCCGGGGTATTACTCATGGCGGAGGGCCTCCACGGGTTCGAGACGGCTGGCGTTCCAGGCGGGGATGACGCCGGCGAGGATACAGATGATGAGCGAGCCACCGCAGATGACGGCGATATCCTGGGGGACGATGACTGCGGGCAGCTGGGTAAAGTTGTAAATATCGACGGGGAACAATTCGAACCCGGTGGCGGTGCGCATGAAGCGCAGGAATTCGTTGCGATAGGCGAGGGCGAGCATACCCAATCCGTAGCCTGTGGCGACACCGGCGATCCCGACGATGAGGCTTTGGCTGAGGAAGAGGATCATGATTTGGCTGGCGGTGGCTCCGATGGCCTTGAGGACGCCGATTTCACGGGTTTTTTGGACAACAAACGTGATGAGGGCGCTGGTGATGCCGAAGGCGGCGACGAGCACAATGAAGAAGAGGAGGTAGTACATCACGTTTTTCTCGACGAGGATGGCCTCGAGCAGTTGTCGGTTTTCCTCGAGCCAGGTGGTGATGTCGCCTCGTCCCTTGAGGAGTGGGAGCAACCGGTTGCGCATGGCCAGTGCCTGTTCAGGATCCTCGAGGCTGACCATGAGACCGTGGACGGAGTCATTGAGCTCATAGAGGTCCTGGGCGTTGGCGAGGGACATCAGGATAAAGCCCTGATTGTAGTCATTGTAGCCTACGTCATAGATGCCGCGGACGACGAAATCCCGGGCCATGGGGCCCTCCTCTCGCCCTTCTTTCTGGGCTTGTTCCCAGTTATCGAAATCTGCGACCGAGTAGACTGCGAGATAATCGCCGACCCAGACGCCGAGTTGTTCAGCGAGGGCTGAGCCGATGAGCAGGCCGCGGCCCCGCACATCAAACCGGCCTGCGACGATACTTGTGGGGAGGTCTGAGACTTCTCCTTCGGTTGCGGAGTCCACACCACGGATGAAGGGGGCGAAGGCTTTTGGGGGAATACCCGGAGGCGGCTGTGTCTTGACCAGGACCTGGCCAAAGACGAAGGGGGCGGCGCCCTTGACGCCGGGAGTTCCGCGGATTTCGTCGGCGAGTTCGCGGTAGCCCCGCATGGGGCCATCAGAGAACACGCGGACGTGGGCATTGAAGGCGAATATCCGTTCCTTGGTTTGTTCGTCGAAGCCCTGCATTACGCTGATGACGATGATGAGAACGGCGACACCGAGCATGACTCCGAGGATGGAGATCAGCGTAATGATGGAGACGAAAGTCCTGCGTGGCCGGAGGTAGCGTGAGGCGAGGAGGAGCTCGAAGGGGAGTCGTGACAACATGACGGAAAGTCTCAGGGAGGGGCGTGGCTATTCGAGTCGGCTGGCGGCCCAGGCTGTTCCACGGGCGATGAGCGTCTTGACGGAGGGGCTGCTGAGCGCTTTGGGGTCGTGGCCGAAGGTGTGGTGGAAGACCCGGCCGGAACCGTAGGCCAGCACGAAGGCGAGCGGCTCCGTAGTCTTGCTCCAGTCTGACTCAGCCTTCACCAGCACGTGAATTGGGGCGTCGCCTTGGAGTTGGGCATAGAGTTCGTCGTCCTGCTGGAAATCGGAGAGCCCGCGGGTGATGGGGTGGTCGGGGTCGGCGATCGTGGCTTTAAAGACGCCACGCGGGCCGTGGCCGGAGGTCCCCATGACCCAGGCGCGGCCGCAGATGCGCTTGAATTCATCCCATTCACTGAAGGAAGCGCTGGCGAGGTGCGCGAGCACGAGTCCTTTGCCCTGAGACACGAACTGGATCAGGTTGGTTTTGCCTTGGTCGGACAAGGTTGGGGTGGAGGAGTTGAAGAGGAGCAGGTAAACGACGTCGGCTTTTTCGAGGTTTGCGCTGATTTCCAGGGCATTGGCACCACCGAGGACACGGACGTCGAAGCGACCGGCTTCCTGCAGCACGGCGCGGGTAGCTACGGCACAACTGAGCCAGTCATGTGCCGGGCTGGCGTCATCTCCTGTGACCATCAGCACCCGGATGGGGGGTGGGGCTTCTCCTGCACTTGCCGGCAGCGGTGATAACATCAGTCCCAGGGAGGCCAGAAGTATCGGGATTCGCATAGGCGCAGGAAACAGTTGGGCGGTTCTTGTGTCAGGACGGTTTACAGTTCATGAAGGCCATCCGGAGGTCAAGGTGAATGGGGAGACGGCCCGCGGGATGGGTTGTTGTAAAGGTTGAGCTTTGGAGCGGGACTCCATAGACTCGCCCGCCCGAAATGAAGGGAACCATGAAGAGAGCACCGATTTTTGCATTGTTTGTTTTGTTGATGGGGACGCTGTTGCTGTGGACGAGCGGCTGCCGGACGGCTGGCGGGTCCACGGATTCGGCGGGGAAGCTGGCTGTGACGCATTTGACCCCGGTTGGCGCGGCGGACCTTGTTGCTCACAATGAGGTATTGGTGCTGGATGTCCGCACGCCGGAGGAGTTTGCCGACGGGCATTTGTCGGGTGCGGTGAACGTGGATTACAAGGGGGAGACTTTCGAGTCGGGACTTGCCGCGTTGGATCCTGGTGCGACGGTCCTGGTTTACTGCCGGTCGGGGAACCGGAGCACGCGGTCTCTTCCCGCGCTGGAGAAGCTGGGTTTTGCGCGTGTTTTTCATTTGGACGGAGGTTTTAACGCGTGGAAGGACGCTGGCCAGGCCATTGAGAAGTGATTTTGGCGGGCAGAGTCAGACGGATCTTTATTTTGGAAGGAGTAGTTGTGCATGAGTAGCATATCGAATCATTTGTTGAGTCCATTGGACGCGACGGCAGCGCCGGAGGGATGGACGCCGTGGAGTTGGAAGGAGAAGCCGGTGAAGCATGCGCCGGTTTACGCGGAGCCGGCGAAGCTGGATGAGGCCGTGGCTCACCTGGGTGAGTTGCCTCCTTTGGTGACCAGCTGGGAAATTGAGCGGCTGCGCAACCAGATCGCCGAGGCAGCGCTGGGCAAGCGGTTCATATTGCAGGGTGGGGATTGCGCTGAAGTTTTCAGCGACTGCCGGCCGGACATTCTAACCAGCAAGCTGAAGATCCTGCTCCAGATGAGCCTGGTGCTGACGGATGGGTTGAAGCGTCCGGTGATCCGGCTGGGCCGGTTTGCCGGGCAGTATGCAAAGCCGCGTTCCAGCCCGACCGAGACCCGGGATGGGATCTCACTCCCTTCGTATTACGGAGACCTGATCAACGGCGCGGAGTTTACAGCGGAGTCGAGGTGTCCGGATCCCTCGAGGCTGCTGACGGCCTACCATCATGCGGCGATGACGCTGAATTTCATCCGGTCGCTGGTGGAGGGGGGCTTTGCCGACCTCCATCATCCTGAATACTGGGACTTGGGTTTTCTGGGCAAGGCGGGGCTGACGGCTGAGTTGCGGGCTGATTATCGCCGTCGCGCCCAGGCCGTGGGGAATGCGATTGAGGTCTTGGAAATCATGACCGGCTCCCATATTGGCGAGCTGGCGAGGACGGAGTTTTACACGACGCACGAAGGCCTGAGTCTTCCCTACGAGGCGGCCTTAACCCGGCAGGTGCCGCGGCGTCCCAACGTATTTTATAACCTGGGTTGCCATTTGCCGTGGATTGGTGAGCGGACCCGGAGCCGTGATGGTGCGCATGTGGAATACTTCCGCGGGATTCGAAATCCCGTGGGGGTGAAGGTTGGACCGGGCATGTCTCCGGACGACCTGTTGCATTTACTGGATGTCCTGGATGCCGGATGCGAACCGGGAGATTTATTGATTATTTGCCGTATTGGGGCGGAGCGGGTGGCCGAGGTATTGCCGCCGCTGGTGCAGGCAGTGGCCCGGTCGGGCCATCGTCCGGCCTGGGTATGTGATCCGATGCACGCCAACACGGTGAGCACCAGCAGTGGTCGCAAGACGCGGCATGTGGACTCCGTCCTGAAGGAGCTGCTGGAGTCCATTGACGTGCATCAGGCCAACGGGTCCGTCCTTGCGGGGGTGCATTTTGAACTGACGGCGGAGAACGTGACCGAGTGCATCGGCGGGGCGAGCGGCGTCACCGAGAATGATCTTGCTGCGTGTTACCAGACGCACTGCGATCCCCGGCTCAATTACGAACAGGCAATGGAGATGGCGTTTGCCATTGCGCGGCGAATGGAGCGCACGTAGGCCGTGGGGAGGAGCCCGGAGATTTGTCCGGTTTGTGGTGAGGCTGTTCCTGACGGGGCCAGCGCATGTCCGGGTTGTGGAGCTGATGAGCGGACCGGCTGGTCGGATGAGGCCCGGTATGAGCAGTTGGGTCTACCGGATGCGGAGTTCGACTATGACGAATTCGTGGAGCGGGAGTTTCACGGCAAAGAGCCCCGGCGCCGCAACGCCAGGCTTTGGTGGTGGGTTACGGTGGGGGCCTTGGTGCTTTTTGTATGGGGCTTTTTGGGGAGGTTTTTTTGAGGGTGCCTGCAAGAACGGGACATCGTCTGCGTATCGGAGGTATGAGCTGGATTTGCGGCAGGGGTGGGGCGGCACGGGTGCTTTCCTTTCCGCTGCCTCACCACTAGGCTAGCGCACCATGAACAACGGGACACCTGCCCATGCTGAGACCCTTGCGGGGTTGATTGAGCGGGTGACCTTTTTCAACGAGGACAACGGTTTCGCAGTACTTCGCGTCAAGGTGAAGGGCCACCGCGACCTTGAGACCGTTGTCGGAACCCTACCCTCGGTGAGTGCCGGGGAGTGGGTGAACGCCGAGGGGCAATGGGTGAGGGATCGGGAATTTGGACGGCAGTTCAGGGCGCATCTGCTTACGAGCACACCTCCCACCACCCGTGAGGGGATTGAGAAGTATTTGGGGAGCGGGATGGTGAAGGGTATCGGGCCGGTCTTTGCCAAGAAGTTGGTGGAGGCCTTCGGCGAAACCATTTTCGACATTATTGAGCACTCGAGCGCTCGCTTGCAGGAGGTGGAGGGCGTGGGGCCGAAGCGTCGCAAGCAGATCAAGGATGCTTGGGAGGAGCAGAAGATCATCCGTGAGATCATGGTCTTTCTGCATTCGCACGGGATCAGCACCAGCCGGGCGGTGCGGATCTTCAAGACGTATGGTGAGGAGGCAATCGAGTGCGTTCGGTCGAACCCGTATATATTGGCCCGGGACATTCGGGGGATTGGATTCAAGACCGCTGATGACATTGCGCAGCAGTTGGGGTTTCCGGTGGATTCACTTTCGCGGGCGGCGGCGGGCTTGCAGCACGTCTTGCTGACGGCGTCCGAGGAAGGCCACTGTGCCTTGCCGGAAACGCTTTTGCTGGAGCAATCGTGCGAATTACTGGGGGTGGAGTCGGGGGTCGTGGAGCGGGCACTGGAACGGTCGATTGATGCTGCAGAGCTGCTGCGGGAGAGAGTGGGGGGGGAGCTGCTGGTTTTCCTGCCCAATCTGCAGCGGGCGGAGCTGGAGATTGCGCGCCGGATCCGGCTGTTGCGCGGTTCGGCATCGGAGTTTCCCCCGATTCACCTTGAGCGTGCGATCGCCTGGTATGAGGAGAAGAGTCACCGCGTGCTGGCTCCGAGTCAGCGAGAGGCTCTGGCGACCATCTTCAAGAGTCGAGTTGTGGTGTTGACTGGCGGCCCCGGGGTGGGGAAGACCACCCTGGTGGATGCGGCGCTGAAGATCCTGAGGGCGAAGAAAGTGCGGTGTTTGCTGGCGGCACCGACTGGTCGGGCAGCCAAGCGTCTGGGGGAGGCCACCCGCATGCACAGCAAAACCCTGCATCGTTTGCTGGAGGTGGATCCCAAGGGTGGGGGATTTGTGCGCAACGAACGGCGCCCTTTGGACGCTGACCTGCTGGTGATTGATGAAACCTCGATGGTGGACGTCTCGCTCATGTCGCATGTACTCCGGGCGCATCCATTGAAGGGTGCGTTGTTGCTGGTGGGTGATGTGGACCAGTTGCCTTCGGTGGGGCCGGGCAGTGTGCTCAAGGACTTGATCGAGTGCGGGACGGTCCCGGTGGTCCGCTTGACCGAGGTGTTCAGGCAGGCGGCGAACAGCAGGATCATCACGACCGCCCACGCGATTAACAGCGGGATCATCCCGGCTCCATCGCAAAAGGACGAGCCATCGGACTTTTACTTTGTGGAACGGGAGGATCCGGCCCAGATCACGCGGAGCATCCTGGAGATGGTGAAGCGCCGGATCCCGGCAAAGTTCGGGTTGGATCCTATCCGTGACGTGCAGGTGTTGTGTCCGATGAACCGGGGTTCGCTGGGCATCCAACAACTCAACACCGATTTACAGGAGGAATTGAATCCGCGGCGGGAAGGGGAGCCTTTTGTGGATAGGTTCGGCTGGCAGTTCCGCTTGAGGGACAAGGTGATCCAGCTGGAGAACGACTACGACAAGGACGTCTACAACGGTGACATCGGCCAGGTTACCAGGATCGACAGCGGCGAGCGTGAAGTGGTGGTCCGGTTTGACAACCGCGAAGTCACCTATGAATTCGGGGAGCTTGACGAGCTTTCCCTCGCTTACGCGATTACCATTCACAAGTCACAAGGCTCAGAGTTTCCTGCTGTGGTCATTCCGCTGGCTACCCAGCATTATCCGCTGCTGCAGCGTAACCTCGTGTATACTGCGGTCACGCGCGGCCGCAAGCTGGTGGTGGTGGTGGGGCAACGCAAAGCCCTGGCGATGGCCGTGAGGAACAACGAGACCCGACACCGGTTCTCGGGGCTCAAAACCCGGCTGGCAGAGGACTAGCGGACGGGGCCCACCGGGGCACTCAGGGGAAGCGGTCGCAGTCGGTGAACGGCTGCAGCCCCTGGATTGCCGCCATGATGTCGTCGGACACCTGCCGGTAGATGTCCTTGAGCCGGGACTTGGAGCAGGTTTTGGCTTCGCTGCGGAGGGGTTCAAAATCCAGCGGTCGGCCGTATTTCACGGCCACCTTTCCCGGACGCGGCAAGGTGTAGTGTCTTCCCCAGGCCTGGTAGGTACCGAAGATGCGCACAGGGATGACGGGAGCCTGGGACTTGATGACCGTCAGGCCGATGCCGGACCTGGCGGGATGGATTTTTCCATCGGGTGTACGGGTGCCTTCCGGGAACAGGAGAATGGCACCCCCATCGAGAAGTCGGGAAAGGATTGCGCGCAGTCCCGCCGCTCCGCCGCCGTCCCGGTCGACCGGAACCGCGTTCACATCGCGCAGGATGCGCCCCATGACCGGGAGGGTAAAGAGGGATTCCCGTGCGAGATAATTCAGCGCCCGGGACAGGCCGCCGCCCACGAGTGGCGGGTCGATTAAGCTCTCGTGATTGGCGGCGAGGATGGCCGGGCCGGTGGCGGGAACGCGCTCTGCGTTGTGGTAGGTGCAGGGAAGGTAGGTGGAGCCGATGAGACGGGCGAGGATCCAGCCTGTGCGGTAGAGAGTTCTCATGAGTGGCCCATGCGTTGCCGAATATCGTCGAGGATCATTCCGCTGGTGATCTCCGAGGTGAGTTCGGAATTATTGATGACTTTGGCTCCGAGCGGCACCATGAGTGGTGCAACAGCACGCTGGCTGTCCCGCTCGTCGCGGGCCGCGAGGTTTTCCTGCACTCCGTCGGCAGTGCGACGCCGGGTCCGTTCGGTCAGCGACGCATCCAGATAGTATTTGAAATCGGTTTCAGGGAACACGGCAGTGCCGATGTCCCTTCCTTCCATCACGAGGTTGCCGAAGCGGACACAATCCCGCTGTGCCTTTTTCATCCATTCACGGACTTTGGGGACAGCGGCCACGTGAGGAACTGCAGCGCTGGTTTCGGCGGTTCTGATTTCCGCCTTGGGAAAGTAATCGTCGACTAGCAGGCGGACTTCGCCATCGGTGGCGATCAGTTTGGTTTTCCAGCGACGGAGTGCATTGCCGACGGCTTTGGGATCATCGATATCCACGTTGGACTTCAGGCAGAACCAGGCCAGGGTTCGGTACATGGCACCCGTGTCGACATAGGTGTAGCCCAGGGCGGCGGCGACCTTGCGTGCATTGGTGCTTTTGCCGCTGGCGCTGGTTCCGTCTATGGCGATGACGATGGGGTTCTGTGGGGATGGGTTAGTCATGGTGTTCAGTCAGGGTAGCAGGGAGTCTTGATCGAGGGGTTGGCCGGTATGGCCATTGAGCAGGGAGATGCCGAGGCCAGCTGGAGGAGGAGCTGCCAGCATTTCGAAGAAGCGCGGGTAGGTCTTGCTCACGCAGGCGGGGTCTTGGATTCGGATTCCCGGAATCCTCAGCCCGAGGCAGGCGAAGCACATGGCCATACGATGATCCTTATAGGTGTGGATGGTGGCGCCGTGCAGGTTTGAGGGGTATACGGTGAGCATATCCCCATCCTGGGCAACCTTGCATCCGCAGCGTTCAAGCTCCGTCTGGAGGGCTTGAACGCGTTCGCATTCCTGCAGCCTGAGCCGGCCCAGGTCGGTGAATTGGACGGGCTGGGCGGCGAATGCGCCAAGCACAACGGCTGTCATGATACTGTCGCCCAGGTCACCGTTTCGGGAGATGGGGCGACTCAGTGGCAGTGTATGGGGGAAGCGCTGGTCAATCTGCCATCCTGAATCCGGCCAGAGTGTGGGCTCAATCAGGCAGGCGGGCCCGAGGGCGGACCGGAGGAGATGGTTGGCGGCCCAGATATAGCTCCCGCTGGATGCATCCGGCTCGACGACGAACTGGCCGCCGTCAAAGGGGAACGCCTGAAGCATGGCCTGGGTCATGTCGACATAGGCGGATTCCTCGGTGTTTTCATCGACGATCTGCACCTTCCAGCCGGCGTGGCGGCTGACGAGCAGGAGGGCGGATGCGAACTGGGAGCTTTGTTGGATTGAGATATTGACTGCGCCGGGCTTGGGGCCTGGGCTATGGATGGTGACGGGGAGGCGGTCGGATTCTGAATCCACGACATAGCCCAGATGTCGAATGGCCTGAAGCAGGGCAGCCTGGGGACGTTGATGCATGCGGGGGACTCCGTGCAGCCGGTAGGAGCCGTGCCCGAGGCAGACCAGAGCGGTGAGGAAGCGGGCGGCGGTTCCTGCGTTGCCTACGAACAGCTCCAGGGGGACTGCCGGAGTGCCTCCGCGGGGGATTTGTCCATTCTGCCCATGGACGGTGATTTGACAGTTCCCGTCCTGTCTTTCCCCACGTTGGACTTGAAGTTCAAATCCGAGCTGCTGGAGCGCCGCGGCCATGACCTCGGTATCCTCGCTCCAGAGGGCCCCCTCGAGCGTAACCTTGTTACGGGAAAGGGCGGCGAGAATGAGGGCGCGGTTGGTGATGCTTTTGGAGCCGGGCAGCGAGATCCTGGCCTGAATGGGGCTCTCAGGCGGGACAATTTCGATCAAGTCAGGGAGGGGCATGATGCAGGGCTATTCGTCTGAGCTGGAGGCGTGGAAACTGGAGATCCAGGTGTTGCGCCTTTGTTGTGCCCGTTCAAAGAAATCGAGAAGTGAATCGTGGTCTGACTCCTGGAGCGCCTGATGTACTTCCTGGAGGCCCTCGATATAGATTGCGAGGACTCGAGCGAGATTCTCCCGATTGGCCATGGCAATATCGCGCCAGACTTCGGGGGATCCAGATGCGACACGGGTGGTATCGCGGAACCCCGTTGCACAGAGGAGGGGTTGTTCCTTGGGGTGTGCAGGGCTGAGCACGTAGCTGGCGAGCTCGGCGGCGAGAATATGGGGCAGATGGCTGGAACGGCTGACCAGGTCATCATGATCCTCGGGACCCAGGATGAGCGGTTTTCCGCCGACAGCTTTCCACATGCCCTCGATTTGCCTGAGGGCGCTGGCGGGGGTTCTGGAAGTTGGGGTGACGACGCAGATGGCGTTCTGAAAAAGCCGGGCTTGTGCAGTGGACGGACCGGTTTGTTCGCTGCCAGCCATCGGGTGGCTACCCACGAAATAAGCACCTACCTTGGCCAGCATCGGTTCAAGGGTGCGTACCACCGAGCCCTTCACCGAGCCGACGTCCGTAACAAGAGTCCCGGGGCGAATGGCTGGCAGCATGCTCTCCACGACGGACTCCATGGTTCCGAGCGGGGTACAGATCACGATGAGGTTGGCGTGTTCGGCGGCGAGGAGCGGATTTCTGGTTGCACGATCGACCACGCCGAGTTTCTCGCACTCGGCAATACTGGCGGATCTACGGACCAGCCCATCGACCCTGCTTGCCAAGCCGGATTGTTTCACTGCGAGCGCGAGGGATGCGCCCAGCAAACCAACTCCGGCCACCGTAACCTTCTGAAAATGCACGGCGGGGATTTAACCTTGGCCTGCGGGTTGTGGCAATGCCCCGGCTTCAAGAACCCGCTCCATGACCAAATCGACCAGGGAGGGGTCGGATCCAATGGCAGGGGTATACCACAGGCGCTGGGGCCCGTGGGAGGTCGGATTGATCCAGGTAGGCTCACCACGCTGGAGTCGGCCGCGAACGTCGGCTTCATTCATCCCCAACATTACCGGAATATCCTCGAGAGTATGGAGTCCGTTGGCCATGAAGAAGGGGACCAGGACCAGGTCAGGGAGTTGGGTGGCCTTCCAGCAATCGACAATCGTCGGCTCCTCGAGCATGAACGTGGGGTGGACTTCGCCGAAGATTTGGCGCTTTTGGATACGTTCGACCTGGTCTTCGATGGCCTGACGGGATTGTTTGTTCCTTTTGGTTCCGTGGCCGGCGATGAACACGGCTGTGCGCGTGGGATCTGTTGCGCGCTCGCCAGGGGATTGTTGGAGGGCATCTTGTGCGCGCCGGATGAGCAGGTCGGTCATGAGCGGGTGGTCGCCGAGTGAGACGCAGAAGTAGACCTCCCGTCCGTCGCGGTGCTGTCGGTCGGGTTGACCTGCCGGACGTGGTCCTTGAAGCCCTAGTTCCCGCGGAACAATCTGGTTGGTGAACCAGCCTTCGCTGATGGTGAGGGGGCAGACAAAGACGCGGTTCCCGCTGACCTGATCCCAGAGCGAGCGAATGGGCGGCTCGGCCCGGTAGAAGCCTTCGAGTACCTGTCCGAAGATGCCGCGTTCCCGGAGGATCTCACCCGCTTTCAATACGGGTTCCCGGGACCCGGGATTGTCTGTGGCCCCATGGCCTACCAGGATTAAAGTGGCATCATCGAAGTTTGTTTGCGACACCCGCAATGCTTAGCGCCGGACCGTCCCCGCGGCAAGGGCGGGGAGGCGACCTCCGTGTTTTGTTGGTCTTTGGGGGTTTATGGCTTGAGGGATTGAATATTCTGTGGTGGTCAGTTGCGGGTGGTGACGGACAACAAGAAGAGGGAGCCGCTGCAGGCCTTGCACCAGCAGGCTTTTCAGGAGCTGCCGGCCCGGATTGGAGAGGCGCCGGGGAGAGTGGAACTACTCGGCGGGAGCACCGCTGTGGAGGAGGGGCTGGTGTTGACCGTGACCATTGACCGGAAGGCCCGCGCAGGGGTCTCCCCACGTCGCGACGGGCGGGTGGATTTCGTGTGGGATCGAGGGGAGGGACGGGGGAGCTTTTGGCTGCATGAGCTTGAAGGGAAGCCGGGAGATGCAGCCGAGCTGCAATGGATTAAGAGCATTCTGCGCGAGTTGCGCCGGAGAAAAGTGCATTTCAGCGGCTTCAACCTCTCCCTGCATTCTGCCATCCCGCCGGGCTTGGGATTGGGTGAAGAAGCTGCCTGCACCGTGGCAGTTCTGGCCGCATTGCGCAGGCAGTATCCCTACAGCATCACCCTGCTTGGCGCAGGTGAACCACCGAGGCGGGACGCGCGAGGACGCGTGCCCGGCTGGACCGACGGGGAGAAGAACATTCTCACGGGCTGGTGCAGATCGATTTGGGAAGGGGCAGGGGAATGGAGAGGCGAGCTGTTTGATCCATGGCCGTGCTTATTTGGCAAAGAATGGCATGTGTTGGCGATAGACTGCAGGTTTGACCGCTTTGATCGTTATCGTTTGGTTGGGGAAGCGGTTGTCATGGTTGATTTCGGAGTGGGGGCAACCCGAGAACAGGCCGAGTGGCGGATTGGGTGGCCTGCACTTTGCCGGGAGACCGCCCGCGCGCTGCTGGCGAAAGCCCTGAGGTCGGTTGATTCGGGCTACATTCGGGCCAACTCCGGAAGGCTGAATGAGGCTCAGGCCGCCTGCGCCCGGCATGTGGCAGGTGAATTGCAGCGCGTCGTTTACGCGGAGCGAGCGCTGCAGGAAGAGGATATCCTTCAGTTCGGGCATTACCTGAGCCTGAGCCAGGAGAGCTTGGGGGAGACGATGGGGACTCCCTGGCCGGTCGCCGAACGGGTCGAGCGGATTGCGCGGTCACTGCCTGGATGTCACGGGGCAAGATTCCTGGGGCCGGGACACGGACCGGGCCTACTGTTCCTGGTGGCCTATCATGAGGTGGTGTCTTTCGTGGAGCAGCTTGCCGAGCGCTGCAGGGAGGAGGTAGGGAACAGGCCGAACATCAGCGTCCTGCCGATGGCTGGCGGAACAGAAGGCTGAGTGGTTAGCGCTGGCCCGAAGATGGCACGATGTCGGTCATGAGCAGCACGAGCAGCACTGGAACTGCCGGGTCTGCCCCAGGCAGGATCGACGCACTGGTCCCTACCCCAGCTTCAGACATGGACTCCGGGACTCCGGCCCACGAACCCAGCAACAGGCTCGACCCGGGGATGAACTCGACCGATGTCAGCAGCTCCCGAACCGTGAGACGGGGGAAGGGTGCATCCACCCAACGGCTTTCGCCATTGAACCAAACCTCCGCCGGATCGAGGGACGCATCGGCGCGATACCCATCGAATTCGACTGTCGTCAGCTGGATTCGCCCCAGGACGGAGTCACTGCCACCTTGCCGGCTCCATTCCATGGCGAACCAGATCCCACAATCGAGTTCCGTGGTCACAAACGGGCTTCCGGCACGTGGTGTCGAGTTTCTTGGGCTGACCAGAGCCTGATCCAGAATGCCGGTTCGGATTGGTGTCTTCTCGGAGACGTGCACCGTCACGGGATCTCCGGGAGGCGCATCCTTGGCTGGGAAGGACAGGATTTCAGCGCCTGCCAGCCCACGCATTGAATCGATCAGCGAGAGAGCGTCCACCGAATCGCCGACAGAAAGCAGTCCGGGACCCGCGATGCGGTCAAAGTGTAATCCAGGGGGCAAGGGGTCACGCCGACCGGCAGTAGCGTAAACAACCGGGCCGGGGGCGGTCTCTGCGTTGCTGCCCATGGAGCCCAGCCACGACAGCAGGTCCGGATCCAAAGCAGCGTTGGGCTGCAGCCGGATGAGGTGCAGGGCAACCCTGAGCGTCTGTGGGCTTTCCTCTGGGGTGGCTGGTTGGGGTGGGGGCTGCGGTTTGCGGACAGTGAAATCACCGAGAGTCAACCAGCCCTCCATGTCGTGGTCCTGGGAGGTATTGGCAAACCGGACAGGACGTCCGGTGGGCATGGGATTTCGAACGCGCGCCAGGAGTTGGTATTCTCCTTCCGCAAGGTCCTGCAAACCAATGCGCCTGGCCCAAACCGCGGATGGTTGGCCCGGCTGTATGCCGGGGAGCTTCCACTGAGTGGGCCAAATCTGCACGAGCCGCTGGCCGAAGCGGGTGCATGCTCCCAGTTCCACCGGCCAGTCATAATAGAAGGGTGCGACTCCAGTGTTGGTCAGGCTCAGGGTAACGAGCAGTTCGGGGGCGATGTCACTGGCGTGTAGGGTGGCGTCGGATACATAAAGCTCATAGCCCATTTGTTGTGCGGCCTTGACAGCCCGCGCCCGCACCTCTGCATCCAGCTGCTTCCGAAATACACCATGGTTCGCCAGCCACGTGACATGGGTGGCTGAGAGGGAGCGAGCGTAGTCCTGTCCCGGAGGAGCACAGGATGGGTCTGCGAAGAGGCAGTCCCAGACCTCCGGCCGAACTTCGCCGCCGATTGGCTGGGACCTCCACTTCTCCAACGCTCCGGCGCGGCGTAAACGCGATTCGAAATACCAGTCGTCCTCCTTCCGTCCAGTGTGCACCGTCGCCCACGCGAACGAGTCGTCGTGGTAGCCTAGGCGCCTCGACTGGTTGGGGGAGTAGACGGGGTCGGATTCCCCGGCCGGGTATCTGGCGAGGAGCCTGGTGGTTTTGAAGGCTTTTTCATACGCTTCGTACACCTCGGCTTGGACGGTCTTGGAGGCGAAGAGAAAGTTGCTTGGGTGGTTGTGCCATTCCCCCCACGTGCCCAGAAGGCCCAGGTTGATAAAGCCGAGCCGCGGGTCGCCGTCGTATTTTCGGCCGAACTCGGCGACAAAGTCCTTCAGTGCCGTCCGCAGCCTCTCATCTTCATAGTCTGGCGTCAGATTGACTGCGGGCGGAAATGGCTGGGTATTGGTGTTGGTCCAGGAGTAGGCGGCCATCCCGTCGTCGAGCAGGTATTGTGGAATGGCGTTCGGTTTACCGGGCCATTCCAGGTAGAAGCGGCAGCAGAACTGGTAGCCTTTTGAGGCCGAGCTCTGGAGCTGCCTTTCCAATGGCGACCAATCATATTGCCGCTTTCCGATGACCACATCGCGCAAGGCAAAGTAGCCCCATTCCATGCTGTGCGGAAAATCGCCCGTGGTGCCGGGGTAAGAGACGAACCCCTTCAGCGGGTTGTCGGCGGGCGCTGGCTGATAGTCCAGGGACTTCCCGAGAACGGTGCACAGGGAAGCCAAGTGGAGCACTAGAAGAAGCAAGCAAGTCAAACCGGCGCAGTTCCGTGACAGCTCAAATCGCATTGTCGTAATCAGGACTGACCGCACCCTACGCCGGAGTCTTGTCCGCCTGCAAGTCGACTCCG
>JBMTVN010000050.1:0-18574 GCA_049451415.1 Limisphaerales bacterium
CCCCTGGAGAATCCGTCCCTGGAGGATTGGATGGAGCTTCTGGATGGTGTGGAGCGGAGGGCCCAGCGGCGGCTGGTCCGGCCCGAGGAAGTGCATCGTGTGAAGAAGACCATCCACGAGCTTTTCCCTGAGGCCGAGGTCTGAGAGAGCGACTTGTGCAAAGGAGGTTGGAGTTTCCGGGTAGATCAGGCGCTGGTTCTGCAGCCAGTCTTTAGCGGAGTTCCCGGGCTGATGCCATCAAAGCGGCATTGACGCCCGTGCCTGTCATTCGCAGTATGGGGCAGCTTTGCCCGGGCCAGAAGTAATTGTTGCGAGTGTGTGGAAAGTCCACTCAGGTTCGGGGAGATTTATTTAGGGCCATGCAAACCAAAGTCATGGTCGTCGATGACGACCAGAACATACAGCTGCTGCTTCGAACCCTGTTGGAGGCCGAGGGGCACGAGGTGACTGGAATCAACGATGCTGCCGGACTGAAGGCTGCCATGGAGGGGCAGCAGCCGGATGTTCTGCTGCTGGACCTTCAGCTTCCCGACGGTCACGGATTGGAGCTGTTGCCGGATGTGAAGCGCCAGTGGTCTGATACCGAGGTCATTATTTTCACGGGCAACGCGACGCTGGAAGGGGCAGTCGAGGCCACCAAGAAGGGTGCCTTTATGTTTGTTAGCAAGCCCTTTGATTCCAAGTCGTTGATGGCCCTGATTCGGCGGGCCTACGACCATCGCGAGCTGAACGCGCAGGCGGGCAAGCTGCGTCAGGCCCTGGCTGCCATGTCGGGCAGTTCGGCGCCCGTGTTCCAGAGCCCGCTGATGAAGAACATTGTGCGGACGATTGAGAGGGTTGCCCCGAGCGATGTCTCCATCCTGATCACCGGTGAGAGCGGGGTGGGCAAGGAGATCATCACCGACTTGATCCATGCGATGAGTCCGCGGACGCGCGGTCCGCTGGTGAAAGTCAACTGCGCCGCGCTTCCAAGGGAGCTGATTGAGAGCGAGCTGTTTGGATCGGTGAAGGGAGCCTTTACCGGTGCGGTGACCGAGCGCGAGGGGCTCTTCCGTCAGGCTGATGGCGGCACCTTGATGCTGGACGAGATTTCGGAGATGCCGATCGACACGCAGAGCAAGCTGTTGCGCCTGCTTCAGGAGAAGGAAGTTCGGCCTGTGGGCGGAAGGACCAGCTACAAGGTGGATACCCGGGTGGTTGCCGCAACGAACCGCAATCCCGAGGAGGCTATCAAGTCCGGGAAATTGCGGGAGGACTTGTATTATCGCATCAGCGCAATTTCGCTGGACGTGCCACCACTGAGGGAGCGACGGGAAGACATTTTGCCATTGGCCAACTCCTTCCTGCAGCGCTTCGCTGCCCAGGCGAACCGGCCGCTGCGTGGTTTCTCGCAGTCAGCCCAGGATCTCCTCAAGTCACATGAGTGGCCGGGCAACGTTCGTCAGCTGCAAAACGAGATCCAGCGGGCGGTGTTGATGTGTGATGAAAACGTGGTCGAAGCCCGGGACCTTTCGATCAGCACCACGACAGCCATTACGACCGACGAGGAGGAAGCCAACCTGACGATCATGGAGGCGATGGAGCGCAACACCATCATCCAGATGCTTCAGGAGACCGGGGGCAACAAACTCGAGACGGCCAAGCGGTTGGGGATTGGACGCCAGACGCTGTATAACAAGATCAAGGCGTATAACATCACCGCCTAGTCCCGGTCATGTTCACTTTGAGCCAGCCCGGCCTTGCGGCCGGGCTGGTTTATTTATCGGTGGCATCGGCGAAGATTTCGGGGCTGCCTTTTTTCATGGGTGCATGCACACCGCCGTTGCTGGCGAGCAGAGCATAGCGATGTTCCCCCGGGACCGGCCGGCATTCGCAGCGTCCGCCGGCGCTCTCCACCAGGAGCGCCCCGGCTGCGATGTCCCAGAGCCGCAACCCGCCTTCCAGGTAACCGTCGAAACGGCCGCAAGCGACATAGGACAGGGCGAGGGCAGCGGATCCCATGATTCGGATCTTCAGCACGCGCTGGATCATGCGGCTGAAGACAGGAAGCATTTTGTCCAGCGAGTCCTGATGTTTGGCGAAACCGATGGTGAGGATGGATTCCTGGAGTTTCTTTCGGGATCCAACCTGGATGTTTCGGCCATTTAGCCGGGCTGGCTTGCCTTCCGTGGCGGAGAAGAGTTCATCGAGAAAGGGGTCATACACCACCCCGACGACTGAGCGATAGCCATTGAATGAGCAGAGCTTGGAACCGGGTTTGGCCTTGGGATCATGGCGCTGCAGGGCAATCGAGACGCTGGCGTGTGGGAGCCCGAAAGCGAAATTGACCGTGCCGTCGATTGGATCCACCACCCAGCGCCAGGGCGAGTCCTCCTGGCCCGTTGAGCCTTCCTCACCGAGGATAGGTATATTGGGACAGGCTGCCAGCAGGGTTTTCTCGATCAGGGCCTGACAGCGCACGTCCAGCTCCAGCTTGATGTCGTGTCGGCTGGCTTCGTTGACCTTCTTGGTTGATCGCAGTTCGCGGCGCATGACTTCGCCGGCCGCCCGGGCTGCGGCGATGGCAGCGCGGCTGGCAGTTTGGATTGAGACGGGAGATTTGCTGGCCTGTGTTCGCACGGGGGTGACTCAAAGGCAAAACTCCCTGAATCGCAAGCCTGTGACGTTTTAGACCCTCACGTGGGCACGTCGCGGGCCCCAGTCGCCGGGCTCCGCCTCGAAGTGCCCGGCGAGGGGCGCATGGCAGAAACGACAGCGGCCGGAGACGTCGAGATTCCAGGCCCCGAGCTGGTAGCCGTCACGTTCAATGAGCAACTCGCCGCACCCGGTGCAACGGGTGGACTGCCCGTCAGGGTCGTGGATGTTGCCGGTGTAGACGTGCTTTAGCCCGGCCTCCCGGGCTTGTCTGCGAGCGTTGCGCAGCGTGGAGGGTGGTGTGGCTGGGACGTCCTGCATCTTGAAATCCGGATGGAATGCCGTGAAGTGGAGGGGGGTATCTGCACCGAGATGCTGAAGCATCCAGTCGCAGAGCCGGCCGATTTCAGATGATGAATCATTCTGTCCCGGGATGAGCAAGGTTGTGACCTCAAGCCAAACGGAGGTTTCCTCGTGCAGCCAGCGAAGGGTATCCAGCACCGGCGCGATTTCGGCGAAGCAGAGACTCCGGTAAAAGTCCGGGGTGAAGGCCTTGAGATCCACGTTGGCTGCGTCGATATGGTTGAAGAAATCCATGCGGGCTGCGGGCTGGATGTAGCCGGCGGTTACTGCCACCGTGTGGACACCCAGCTCGTGCGCGGCCTGTGCACAGTCGATGGCATACTCGGCGAAGATAACGGGGTCATTGTAGGTGAAGGCGATGCTCTTGCAGCCGGATTCGAGTGCCGCGATGGCTACGGATTCCGGAGTGGCCCAGGCATTCAGCCGATCATCCTTTCGAGCTTTGGAGATATCCCAGTTTTGACAGAATCGGCAACCCAGGTTGCAGCCAGCCGTCCCGAAGGACAGGATGCTGGTGCCCGGATAGAAATGATTGAGCGGCTTTTTCTCTATGGGATCGGCGACGAATCCTGAGGCTCGTCCGTAGCTGGTCAACACGATGCCATCCTCCCGGGCTTCACGGACGTAGCAGAAGCCGCGCTGTCCCGGGGCCAGTTTGCATTCCCGGGGACAGAGATCGCACTGATAACGCTTGTCAGGCAGGCGGTGCCACCAGTCGCCGGCTGCGACACCCTTCTCTAGCAGGATGCGGTGCTGGGTTCTCATGATCTGAGGCTTGCGCACTATACACCACAGGTGCGGAGGCTTAAAAGGCGAAGTGCCGGAGGGAATCGACTCCATGGCCCCGGGTTCCTGCCGGTAATTCACTGGGGTGGCGCGGGGCTTCATCCGTGCTGACACGGTTTCATTTGCCGATCGAGTGAAGGCTGGATCCGTGGCGCAGGCCAGTGAGGCGGGCTGTATCGGTTGGAGGGGCGGGAGTATGGGGTGCAGGACGGGGATATCCTGCTGCTTCGCTTCAACTTTTGAAATGTCGGGGCCGCGGGTGGGGGACGCGAGCCTGCTCCATGAAGCGGGGATGCCGGGGAAATGCCCTTGTTTCGAAGGCGGTTTTCTGTGAGAAAGTCGCCCAGCAAACAACTCCCGTTCCCATGCAAGAAAACACTGCTTCCACCTCGCGCCGTCATTTCGTCAAAACCCTTGCCCTGGCAGGAGCTGGCCTGCCCTTGGCTCGTCAAGGCCTCAGTGCCGCCGCCGGCAGGAAAGGGATCAAGCTGGGGATCGACCACTTTTCCATTCGCGCGATGAATTGGGACGCCTCCCAGCTCATTCGTTATGCGGGGGAGCAGAAGGTCGACGTGCTTTTCATTTCAGAGCTGAAGCCGATCAAGGACTTCAGTGACGGCGCGTTGCGTGATCTCCGGAAGCAGGCGGATGATGTGGGTGTCCAGTTGTATCTGGGTTCCTGGAGTATTTGTCCAACGTCGAAGGTGTTCCGGAAGGACTGGGGTACGGCTGAGGAGCACCTTCGGTTGGGAATTCGGATGGCCAAGACCCTTGGGTCGCCGGTGTTTCGTTGTGTATTGGGGGCGCGGGAGGACCGGAGAACGCCCGGCGGGATTGAGGCCCGGATGGCGGACACCGTCCAAGTGCTCAAGGCGTGCAGGTCGGAGGCCTTGGATGCGGGCATCAAGATTGCCATGGAGAACCATGCTGGCGACATGCAGTCGTGGGAGTTGGTGCGGTTGATTGAGGAGGCTGGGCGGGACTTTGTGGGTGCCAACATGGATTCGGGGAATGCGGCTTGGACTTTGGAGGATCCGATGGTGAGCCTCGAAGCCCTGGGGCCTTATGCGATTTGCACCAGTCTGCGTGATTCCATGATTTGGGAGAGTGAGAAGGGGGCCCGGGTGCAATGGACAGCCATGGGAGAGGGCAATGTTGACGTGAAGGCCTATTTCGAGCGTTTTGCCGAGTTATGTCCCGGGGTTCCGGTGAACCTGGAGACCATTTCAGGTTTCAGCGTGGAGTTTCCCTACTTGGAGACCTCCTTCTGGGAAGCGTTTCCCAATGCAAGGGCTCATGAGTTTGCCCGGTTCGTTGCGCTGGCCAAACAGGGTCGCGAACTGCCGGGGCACCGGTCGGCTAACGACCAGGAAGAGCAGGCATACCAGCGCGAGGAGTTGGAGCGGAGCCTGCGTTACTGCCGTGAGGAGCTCGGGCTGGGCGTGCGCAGCTAGGAGGGGGATATGAGAAACATCCTGCCTTTGCTGTGCCTGCTTTGCGTGCTGTTGCCCAACCGGGGCGAGGCCCAAGGAACGGCGTTCACGTATCAGGGACGGCTGGAGGACGGGGGACAGCCGGCACAGGGCGACTATGTCCTGCGCTTTCAGCGATATGATGGCGCGGCTGCGGGAACCGCCGTCGGCGACGCGCTGGAGTCGGGTGTGGTGAACGTCGTGGACGGGTTGGTGACTGTGCTCTTGGACTGGGGCAGTGATGTCTTCGCCGGAAGCGATGTATGGATGGGGATTGAGGTCCGCACGAACAGCATTGATGCGGCCTATGTGGCGTTGGAGCCCCGGGTCTTGTTGACTCCGAGCCCGCGGGCGTTGTCGGCAGACCGGGCCGCGGTATCGACTGAAGCCGATCATGCTTTGTTGGCGGACCAGGCTGGTATTGCGGACAGTGCGGTTCTGTCGGACCGGGCCACGGCTGCGGACCGGGCAGATTTGGCGGACCGGGCTTTGGCGGCTGACGTGGCGGATGGAGTGAGTGCTGGCGCAGTGACGGGGGAAGGGGTTGCATCCGGGACGCTATTATCCAGCCATCTGGCGGGGGGGCAGGTGGTGCTTAGCCTGAACGGTTTCAAGGACGACGTTGTCCTGGAGGCCGGCACGAACATGCTGGTGGAGTCGGCGACACCCTCGGTGCTGACCCTGCACAGTCTGGGGTGGAGCCTGGGTGGCAATGCGGGGACTGACTCATCCACCCAGTTTCTGGGGACTTCGGATGAGGAGGCGCTGGAGTTGCGGGTGAATTCGATTCGTGCGTTGCGGCTGGAGCGGAGCACAAACAATGGAGGGTTGGTCAACGTGATTGCCGGTCACGAGGGGAATCTGGTGATCAACCGTGCCAGCGGCGTGGTAATTGCCGGTGGCGGGGCGAACTACGGGACGGTGGAAGGGGACCGCTCCCATGTGGTGGCTTCGAGCAGTGCGGTGATCGCCGGCGGGATGGCCAACCGCATCTACACAAACGCACCATTCGCAGTCATTTCCGGGGGCATGTCCAACTCCGTGGCGGACTGGGCGTTTGAATCCGTAATCAGCGGTGGCCGGCTGAACGTGATTGAGGAGGATGCAGATCACGGGGTCATTGCCGGCGGGTTGAACCACACCATTGGAGCAAACAGTTATTTTTCCACGGTCAGCGGCGGGTGGACGAACCAGGTGCTTTCGTACTACAGCACGGTGGGCGGAGGCGTAGAGAACTATGTCGGTACCTTCAGCCAGTTTTCGACCATCAGTGGAGGGGGACAGAACCGGGTGGAGGACGGTTCAATTACCGGCACCATTGCCGGGGGCGGCAACAATGTCATTTACGGCAACTCCAGGCGTTCCACCATCAGTGGCGGGAAGAGCAATGAAATCGACACCGGTTCGCCGCACTCGGTCATTGGGGGTGGACTGGCCAACTACATCGGGCCGAACTCTGAGGGTGCAGTCATTCCCGGAGGCATCAGCAACTTTGTATCGGGTGCCCATGGCTACGCGGCGGGTCGGTTGGCTGAAGCAGCACACCCGGGTGCATTCGTCTGGTCCGACAGCCTGCCCTACAGTTTTTCCTCGGCTGCCGCCAACGAAATGGCGGTGCGGGCGACGGGAGGGGTGCGCCTGGTATCGGCAGTGGATGGTGCAGGTGCGCCTCTGTCCGGGGTGACCTTGGCAGCGGGGAGCGGCTCATGGTCCACCTTGAGCGATCGCGAAGCCAAGACGGGATTCAGTGAAGTAGATCCGGCCTGGGTTTTGGACCGGGTGGACCGGATGCCGGTGCAGAGCTGGCGATACCGGGGAGAGGGCGAAGCTGTGCGTCACATCGGACCCACTGCCCAGGATTTCAGCGAGGCGTTCTCCCTGGGGCAGGGTGACCGGACCATCGCCACAGTGGATGCGGACGGGGTGGCCCTTGCGGCTATCCAGGGACTCTACCAGCTGGTCAAGGAACAACAGGAGGAGATCCGCCAGCTGCGGGAGCAACTGGCGGACCTGGGAGCGACTACACGTCGCAAAGATGCACCGCTTCCCGCAGGGACTTCAGTGGATCCCGTTTCGGAATAAACTCCTGGGCGACGAAGCCCTTGTAGCCGGACCTGACGATGGCCTGCATGATGGAGGGGTAGTAGAGCTCCTGCGTGACATCGATTTCATTGCGTCCGGGGACGCCGCCGGTGTGGTAGTGGGCGATATAGGGTGCGGCCGCTTCGATGCCCTTGTCCTTGTCGCCGAGGATAGTGCGGATGACATCTCCTTCCATGATCTGCATGTGGTAGATGTCATAAAGCAGTTTGAAGTGGTCTGACCCGACTCGTTTGCAGAGTTCCACGCCCCAATTGGTGTGGTCGCACTGGTAGTCGGCGTGGTCGATCTTGCTGTTGAGCAGCTCCATGACAGCGACGACGTTGTATTTTTCGCAGATGGGCATGATGCGTTTCAGCCCCTCGGCGCAGACTTCCAGGCCTTGTTCGTCGGATATTCCGGCACGGTTTCCGGAGAAGCAGATGATGTTCTTGTGTCCGGCGTTGGCGACCTTGGGTGCCGCATCCTCGTAGAAGGCGACGATCTTGTCGTGGTTGGCCTTGCGGTTGAGGCCCTGGGTGATTCCGCCTGGCACGCCGCTGACCATGGCGCAGGTCAGGTCATACTTTTTGAGGAGAGGGAAGTCGGGGATCTCCAGCAGGTCGATGGCGGTGAGGCCGATATCCTTGGCTGCTTTGCAGAAGTCTTCGAGGGGGATTCCCCCGTAGCACCATTTGCAGGCGGAATGGTTGATGTTGCCTTTGAGCCCGGCGGCTGTGGCAGCGTTGGAGGTTTCTGTAAGGGTGGCGGCCGTAGCGGCGACAGCGCCGGCAGCGACCCGGCCGATTGCAGTGCGTCGGGACATGGGTTGGCTCATATGCGTTTCGATGTGTGCGACAAGTTCAATCCAGGGAAGGTAGTGCGTCAAGTAGTTCGGCAGTGACGCCGTGGGGGGCTAATGAACTGCCGGGCCTGGCTGCGGTGTTCCCCGGCTGGTGGATCCGGTGAGCGCGCCATCCTCCGCGAATACCAATGGATCGAGGCAGATGAAACGGTCCCATTCCACCCGGTCATTTCTTTTTTGGTGATACACATGCCACCATTGTCCGGCATCATCCTGGACTGCACAGCCATGGCCGGGCCCGAAGATCTGGCTGGATCGATGGACGATTGGGTTGTCTGGTGACCGCGTGAAGGGGCCGGTTGGGCTGGATGAGGTGGCATAGCCGACCGCGTAGTCGGGCGTATTGGCGCCCGAGCCGCTGTAAAGAAGGTAGTATGTTTGGTTGCGTTTGATGATCCAGGGTCCTTCGGTCACACGGCCCGCGCGGATTTCCCAATCGGATTCGGGGCGCAGGATGACGGTTGGCTCGCCGTCCGGTTCGGTGGGCGATTTCATGCGCTGGACGGAGATGCGGAATCCCGGGAACTGGACTTAATAGAGATAAAGGCTGCCGTCGTCGTCGCGGAACAAATGCGCATCAATCGCCCGGTCATGGAACTTGCGGACGATTTCGAAGGGGCCGAGGGGGCTGGTGGACCGGGCTACGCCCACCGTCTCGCTAACGGTGTAATAGAGGTAGAATGTTCCCGATACGGGGTCGCGCCAGACATCCGGTGCCCAAACGTGAGGTTCGCCGGGGCGGAAGACTACCGGACCCGCTGTCCAGTCCACGAGATTGCTCGATGTATAGACGCGGGTGCCGTTGTCGCCGTCGACTTCGCCGGTTGCGTAGAGATAGAAGACTTCCTGGTGGCGGATGACGGTGGGGTCGGCCAGGTTACCCGTGATGATGGGGTTGGAGTACGTGCCCGGGGAGGGTGCTGCTGCGACAGCGACTTGGGCAAGCAAGGACAGTCCGACGGCGAGCAGGTGTGCCGGGCTTTGTATCATCATGATGACGGGGTTTAGGGTTCGAGCAGGCTCTTGAGCAAGCTGAGATCGGAGGCGTTGGCGGACGGGTCAAAACCGATATTCTGCTCTTCGGCAATCAGTTGGTTGAGACGCGCCTGGAGAAGTGTGCGCAGTTTTGTGTCTGGTGTGGCGACGTAGAGGCCGACGAGGTTCCTGGTATCGTGAATCCGGACTCCTGCCTTAGTGGCTTCGTGTTCGACGTCGTATATTCCCAGGCCATCGACCCGGAAGACGTCTATGTAATCGCGGTTGTAGGCTGGCAGGGGGAAATCGAATTGGCAGGGTCTGGGTTCATTGAATTGAAACACCTTCTCCGCAGGATCAGGCCGATAATCCAGATCGAGTGCGAAAAGCAAGGAGCCTTCGGGTGCGCTGATGACGGACAGGTCCCAATCCGGGCTTTGGCTATTCGTTGTCTGCTGGTAGCTGGTGGCATCGCCCTGAAGGTAGAACGTCTCGAGCAGGCGGATCTCCCGGTTGACCTGCTGGATAGGGGCCAGGAGGTCGGGGAATTTTAGAAGAGATTTCAGGCTCAGATTGAACCAGTAGAGTGAGGTGACGCGGCTGGCGAGTGCATGGTAGGCCTGCATTCTCAGCTCATCCGGGGTAGGGGACGTGCGTCGTCTTCCGCCATAAGAATCCCATCCTTCATGGGCGCCCTGGGACCAGTAGGCCACTGAAGACGGGCGATACATCTCCCGGAGCGATCGTGTCATATCGCCGATGGTTTCAAGGGGTGCCCCCCAGCGGATGCGCTTGTCCCCCCAGCGGTCATAGGCTCGCCAGCTGTCTGCGGCGGGGGCGGAGACCCGGTAGGCATCGTAGTGGGCAAAGTCCGACAGGCCGGCGTAGTGCCTCCAGATGCGTTCTTCGCTATGGGTGACCGTGGTGGGAAGACGGGTGGTTTTATAGGGCTGGAGCTCGCGGAAGACTTCCTGTGGAGGCACGGGACGGCCTCCTCCGTATTGGGGTTCGCCGAGAAACTCGACCCCATGAATCCGGGGGAGAATCTCGGGTGTGTCGTAACGATCGAAGGGTTGGAGCTTGTTGAAATATTTCAGTGGGTATTTGGAATAGAGGTCCTCACTGTCCGTGTATCCCGAGACCTCTGCGATATGGGCTGTGTTCAGGTGAAGCCATTTCAGCGTCTTGAGATAGGGCTCCATGGTGAGGGTCTGGCGTCCGTTCAGGTTATCCGCCACCCAGCCTCCGCTGATATCGAAGTTCTCCGGGCGAAGCCGGAATCCTGCCCAAAGCGATCTTGGCTGGTTATCGCCATGCTGCGGACCTTGGGGTGCCAGCACAAACTGCAGGCAGATGTGGGTGGAGGGTTCGATGGCGTTGTTTGCTGACAGCATTTCAGCCGGGATTTGGCCCCAGCCGCGGTCATTCGGAGGAATGGCGGCGATCTTTCCGGGGCGAGGATCCGATGGCCAGATTCCCTTTAGTGTCAGCGAACGCGGGGTGTTTGGGCTTGGGGACAGGTAAACCATACAGGCCTGTGGCTGCACCTCCCGATCCGAGGTGTTGGCGATGTGGTAGACCAGTGAACGCTTTCCTCCCCTGTCGGGCGTGAAGCTGGTGGCTGAAAGCCACACCTGCGGTGGGGCAAGGTCAAAGTCGGTGGAGAGCAGGGGATCCTCCTTTTCACCGATGGTGAGTTGATGGCGGGTTCCCGGTGCCCAGTCATTCGATGCGCCGTTGAAAGTCCATACCGTGATTGCATCCGGCTGGAGTTTAACTGGCTGGTCCGGCCAACAGTCCGGCGTATCGTGCCAGGCCCATTGCCCTTGTTCCAAGAGTTCGGACGGGGTCTTCCCGTCAAAACGCAGTTCAAGATCGGGGGGGATGCTGACCGGGACGGGTGAGGTGTTGCGGATGAAGAGTTCTACCCGGGCTGACAAGTCGGGGCCGGGATCAGCACGATAGCGCATGGATTCTGCGCGCACGTGCGGAGTCACGGTAACTCCGGCTAGTTCCAGGATGGCGGCCTGCATTACAGGGCCGTTGAAAGCCAAAATACAAAACAACGGAATAAACAACCGGCGTTGCATTGCAGTAACCTAGGCGTGGCGGCTTCGGACATAAAGCCCCGAGATGAGGGGAAGTTGCGAAACAGGGTGGGCGGGCTCCACTTGTCCGCCTATCGGGGTGCCGCAGTGAGGAATAACGACTTACTCAACAAAATCGCCGGGCAGCCTTCCTTGGCAGGCGGGATGGGGGGAGGCCTGTATATGATGGCAACCATAAATGTGATGGTGCCGGTGCAGGTCACACAGAATAAGATGATTGGCAATTACGCGGGCAGCCCCTTTGGAGAACAGGGAGGTGCCATGGCGTTCACGCAGATTCCTCCGGCCGCTGGATTGGTGAGATCGCCAACAACCTGGTGGTGTCCATTTTCTCAGGCCATTTCGAGACATGGACCTCGCCGTTGTCCGACCGTCTTTGGCGTCAGTGGATCCGGTAGGCAAACGGTGGTGTCGGATACCTCGGTCCCGATCATGGGTGACGGGCGGGGAGGGATTCCACATCGGGGTGTTGTCCGGTGGCCGGGCGGTCGAAGGGCGTGCCGTAGTCAACGAAGCCGTCGAGGAAGCCGCCGTGTTGCAGGAAGAACTGGCCTTCCTCAACGCCCATGTGCCGGTCGAGACGATCCTCGCGTCCCGTTGGGTCGTGGCTGAATTTCGCGGTGGTGAGTTCGATCCATTCACCTTTGCTGGTAAGAATCCACTGGTTGCCGTAACGGGCCTTGCGCGGGAGGTGACCGTTGCTGCCCCAGAAATTCTCGCTGAAGCTGTGAGGCCGCTTCAGGTAGCCGCCCTCCTTTGGAGCCAGCCAGGAGGAAATCAACATCCATTGATGTGAGTCTGGATGAAAGTAGTATCCCGAGAAGGCGGTAAACGTCTGGTTGGTGGGTTTTGCGGTGACGAGGAACTTCTGGGTTTCACCGGTTTTCCACGGGTATTTCAGGTGGCTGTGGCCCCCAGTTCCCTCGTTGCCAAAGTCTCCCGAATAGACGCCGTCCCCCTTGGCGAGAAGCCGAACCCGGTTTTCGGCGGCGACCTTGTCCCGATCGACCGCCTCATTGCCGCTGTCCCAGACGGAGAAGATGATGCGACGCTCAGAAGGGCTGTTCACTTGCATTCCGAAATAGCCGCGGTGCCAGCCGCAGGCCATGTAGAAAGTGGCGGTGGGGTCAGCGAGAGCCGTGACCTCGCAGTAGAAGGCCGCAATCTCGGTGTCCTCAGGTGCGGGATACATCAGGTGGACCGAGGCTGCGTTGCGGCGCTCCTTAAGGTTGAAGTGGGCGTTTTCAGTCGCCGGTCCGGACAGGTGGAGCAGGGTGATGCCGCCCGGGTTGGTGCCTTGCGGGTTCAGGGAGGACAGGGTGATTCTATGGTATCCAGTCGACGTCAGTGAAAACTCGCCGCATTCAACTGTGACCGGGTTCCCTGTGCCTTTCCCGGTTGCGCTGAAGCGGTTGGTTTGGCCGTTGACTGCGAGGCTCAGCATGGATGTGGAGCCCTCTGGCAGGCTCAGTGTGATTCCGGCGCGAAGCGTCCCGGTCTCACGGAAGAGGCCGTACCAGTTCACGGTTAGATCAGGATCGGTCCACCGGGTCAGGCCATTCCGTTCAGAGATGCGTGCACCGTTTGGGTCGGGCAGGGTGTAGGCTGTGTAGGCGGGAATAACCAGCTCGCTGGCTGAAGTTGAGGTGACATTCGCCAGACAGCTGGCTAGCGCCAGCAGCGGTAAGCAGTAGAATTTCATTTCAGGGGTTTGCTGGTGAGGAGTCCGATGCCACGGCCGCGGTTTCCTACAGCACAGTAGTACAGGTAAAAGGTATCGGTTGGTGCGTGGTAAATCAGTGAGGTCTTGTGCGCGTAAGTGTTGTCCAGGCCTTCCGGGTGGCCCCCGGCCTTGTAAAGCGGATCCGGATGCGGCGTCCAGTGCACAAGGTCGCGGGAGAACGCAACCATGATGTGTGCGCCGCCGTGCCCCACTCCAAAGTAGAACATCGTCCAGTGATCGCCGTCGCGATACACCTTTGGGTCCGAGGCGAACTGGGCGTCGAAGCCATCCGGTTGGTTGTGAATGACGGGGTTGGCAGGGTAGCGGATCCAATTGCGCAGGTTATGGGAGAAGGCCAGTCCGGTCTGCTCCCTGTTGCCATTGGCCGCATTGTAGAAATTGAAGAAGCGGCCTTTGTGCTCGAGGAGCCAGGGCTGGTAGATGCAGTCGCTCTCCCAAGAGGCACAGTCAGTGTCAAAAACTGAAAGGGTCGGGGCATCCTGGGCGCGTTCCCATGTCAGGCCGTTGAGGCTTTGCGCGAGCCCTTCGTAACCGGGACGGAGCTCATATCCTCCTTGCCTCGGGTACGCGCCATACAACGTCCAGTAACGATCCTCATATCGCTTCAGAAGCCGTAGTGCCCGGACATCATAGGAGTCATAAAGATACGCGCCGATGACTCGCCCGCCATGGTCAAAGGTATCCGGTGGTCCGAAGCCCATGGCGAGCCTATGGTTCGTCCACTCGAGCAGGTTCGTGCTCTCCGCAGTGAAGGAGTTGTAGCCATGGCCATCGAACGCGATATAGCTCATGAAGTAGCGGTTGGTGGCTCCAGGCAGCTGGTAAACACAGGGGACGTCGGTATTGCGAAACGCCGGATAACCCGGGATATCGGGTTCGGCGGGGATCACGTGATCCGGCCAGTAATGCCAGTTGCGGTAGGGAGCCGACCACGTATCCAGCGTTGGGCGTGACAACCCTGGGCTTGGGTCATCTGCGCAGAGGCATGCAGGAGGCAGGAGCGCTAGCAGGACCAGATAGGCCCGAAGTGAAGCCACGGCCGACTCTGGCCTGCTGCGTCGGAAGATTCAAGGGTTGCCGTGCTAAGGGGCCCGCAAGCTGGACGTGCGTTCAGAGAGCCAGATCATATCCCGGTTGTTCGGGGATGCCACGTTCAGCTGAAGTTCATTGTTGTAACGGGCCGGCGGCTGGGTCCGCTGATCAACCCACTTGCGGATTTCGGCATGGCCATCGGCGAAAGAGATGCCGGCGGCACCATTATGGTAACTGGCCGGGAAATCGATGATGCGGGCGGACCCAGCGGATTCGACCATCATGTTGGCAAAACCACCCGCATTGATGCTGTCAGGATGTTCATCCAGCAGGACATAGGTCATGGAAGGACCCGGGTCCACCATCTCGCTGGACTTGAAGAAGGTGCGGTATTTTTTCGAGCTGCCATTGACTCCAAAGCCGGCCGGGTCGAGCCAGTCGCCAGGGCCGGCGAAGGCCTGGCTCATGCCCATACTCCTGACCCGCGGTATGCCGCGGATGTTGCTGCGGTCGGCAGGGCATTTGTAAACGCCCACATCCTGAAGATACTGGGCATACTTGGAACGCTCCGGATTGCGCAGGGCGACAGTATTCGTGTTGTCCGGGTTGCCAGGGTTGAAGTCGAGCCATCCGTCCACCCAGGCGGTGTCCTCGACAGGACTGGTGTACCCAGAGGACACGACGCGGTCCTGGTTGTCGTCGGCGTAAAACTGCCAGACCAACTGCAGTTGCTTGAGATTGTTTACGCAGGCGATCCCATGAGCCTTGGTCTTTGCCTTCGCCAGCGCAGGCAAGAGCATGCCCGCCAGGATGGCGATGATGGCGATGACCACCAGAAGTTCGATCAGGGTGAAGGCGCGGGTGTGGCGGGGGCGTGCCTTGGTCCCTGCCGGTGCAGGTATGGTGTTGGAAACGGGAGAATACATGGTTGCTAAGACGTTACGCACCCCATTAGGCCGAGTGCTGGTCGGTAATAGTAAAGATTGTCAGGAGGGAAGCATAGCGCGAGTTCGCGACTCAAGGCCAAATGCCACCCGGTTGTCTGCATGGGAGCAAGGGGAGAGCCTCGGACGTTCATAGTGGGTATCCTCCGTCCAGCTACTGCAAGCTGAAGCGCACCTCCACTCCTGAAGGGGCCGGTCCGGAAAGTGTTTTGAGGCTGATTCGATCGGGTTCAATGGTCCCCCCCTGCAGGAGTGCCTTGCGCACCGCATCGATTCGCTGCCTGCCCAACTCTGCCAGTGCATCGTCCGGGACCGTAATCGCCTCCAGCAACGATTGGCGCATGACCGGCACGGGAGGCAACTCAGGTTGTGCCGGTTCGGGTATCAGCTGGGCGGGTTCCTGTGAAGGAGGCATTTCCACCAACGGTTCTGTGTTCTCAGTCGGGGGTATCCCGGAGGAGGTGCTGCTGCTGAGCCGACGCTGCATCATGCGTTCTCCGCCACGCAGGTTCTGGGATAATCGGATGCGGGTTCTTGGTGCCGGTGTTTCAGGTTCAGCAACGGTCGGCTCGGGAACTGCCGGCAGGGCGGTTGGGAGTGGCTCCGCTTCCGGGATATCCAGCCCATGGAGGCGACGATAGGCATCCGCGACAAGCGTGGCTTCCTCATCGGTCGACAGCACCGCGTTCGTTTGCCCGCCGGAAGTGCGCAGTTCAAAGAGTTGTTCATTCAGCCGCAATTCACGCAGCACCGCCCTGTCTGCAGCCGGATCCACCAGGGCGAGCAGGTCGAGGCCCAGGGTCGGACGCTCGTAAAGGACCTTCTCAAGCTTGCCTAAACGCCTCATGCCAGCCTTGTCGATCTCAGCACTGCCGGCAGCAAAAGCCACACGCTCCAAGTCATCCGATTCGCCCTCGCCCAGCAACCCGCCCAGGACACTAAATGGAGAGGTCAGGACTTTGGTGAAGATATTTGCAAAGGCACCACTGATCACCTTTCCAATGTCGAATTGAGGGTCGTCCAGGCTTCCTGCCACGGGAACTTCCAGCTGGATGCGGCCTTGACGGTCCTGCAGCACTTTGATTCCCAGCTTGATCGGTGCCTTGATGGCGTCCGGGCTTTCGACGGCCTCTCCCAGGGTGAGCTGACTCAGCGTGACTAGATTCTGGCCGTTCAGTTGCCGGTTGCTGATCCGGTAATCCAGATCGGTAGTGAGCGTGCCGCGGTCGAGTTCGTAACCCAGAAAACGCTGCACGTAGGGTTCTGTCGGACTCAGGTCAATGCCTTCCGTCGTGAGCTTGAGCGTTGTTGCGTTTGTGCAGTCCAGCGGACGCACGATGGCCGTCAGAATGAATGTGCCGGCGGGTTCAAGGGAGCCTGAACCTGAAATGTCCATGCTCTGCATGTCGGCTGAATCCAGGTGCGTGATCCAGAGATTCAAGGGGTTCACGGTGAGATGGGCGTCGGGCTGACTGAACTTGTCACTGAGATACAGAATCGCATTCGTGACGAGGATGCCGCCGATCCGGACTGGAGGCAGTGCGGCTTGGGAAGGCTCTGAAGTGGCACCGGTGACTTGCTCCGCTTTCGCCTGAACCTCCTCTGGCGAATCTGAAGTGAGGGTGGTGGTCTTCGTGGTGATTACGGCGTTGGTCAGATTCGCCGCCGTCAGCAGATTAACGGTACCGTTGGTCTGGATTACCCCCCAGACTTCTGGTGCAGCCAGGGAAATCGTATCGATGTTGATCGCCAGGGGCTGAAGGCCGACTTCAATACCCTCTACAGTGAAGTCATCCCAATGGAGCAGATTTGCACTGTCCGAGCCGTGGCTCGTCTTGAACTGGTGGATGCCCAACCTGCCCTTAAACCGGCCTTCGGGTTCTGTGTCCTGCGGCACTTGCAGGGAGGCGCGGCCGTTGAAATTCAAGATGCTCTGTTCCAGTTGAACGTTGGCGAACTGGGACAGGTAGGCATCGGCGACCGAGAGATCCCAATCCTTAAGATCAACCTCCAGTTCCAGCGAGGGGGGGGTGATCCGGGCGTTGGCCATTAACTGGAATGTCCCGTTGGTTTGCCAGTCAAAGGCCACATGGGCGGTTGGTGTTGCGTCCGCTGCAGTAGAAATATGCTCCGCTTCGGCAAACAGGCCTGAAAGCCTCACTTGGACGGGAATCCCCGGGGCCTCGTCCAGGAGGGCAAAACTGCTGTTGGTCAAAACCAGGTGATCGAGGCGGGCCAGCCCGACGTTCGTGTTGCCGCTGAATAACGAGGCGATATTGGATACGGCGTTGAATGTCAAAGCAACCGTGGCCGGAACCTGCTTGTCGGTCTGCTTTGGATGGGCTGCCTCCACCAGTTCAAGACTGTGATCGGCACGGCGATGAATGTTCAGCCGCACGCCGTCCAGGGCAATACTCCCAACTTGCGCATCACGTTTCCATGCGTCGGCAAACGGAGCCTGAACGGTGAGCTGGTCCAGCTCGACCAGATTGGTCGCATTGTCAGGCAATCCGACTCTCAGGTTCCGCAGACTGAGGAGAGTGTTGTGCACCTGCGCGATCTGTTCCTCATCGCCAAACTTCAGGTGAACCTCGGTGGCCAGATCAACCTTGCCGTCGCGGACCTTGAGTTCCAGATAATCCGAATAAAACGCCTCCAGACTGTTTAGGGTGAGTTCCGTGACGCCTATCCGACTGGTTACTTCCGGCGGAGCCAGAAGCGTTTCTCCCTCTACCTGGAACTGCATGCCGATGTCCGTACTCCCCTGCAGGCTGAATCTGTTGGTGTGCCCGGTTGCAGTCCGGAAGTCACGCACAAGGAGGTTGATCGGTGAGGCCTCCACACTGAATGGCTGGCTCGTGGTCAGGTCAGCGTAACTTGCAGCCAGATTGGTTACCGTAATGGAATCGATGACCAATGCCGGTAAGGGTTGCGAAGGTGAGTTGGTCTGTGCCGGTTCATCAGCCGTGGTCCCATACTTGTCGATGAGATCGGAGAAGTTGAACCGGTAGTCCTGATTGATCCGCGCCCTGAATGAGGGAGTTTCCAGAAGGAGTTCACGAACGTGCCAGGGTCCGTGGAACACAGAGGTAAATTCAAAATCCAATCGGAACCGGTCCCAGGTCAGAAGCGGTGATCCATCGGGGTCCTTAATCTCCAGGTCCCGGAGCTCAAACACAAAGGTGAAAGGATTGAAGCGTACTTTGCCCATGGTGGCATCCCGGTCCAGATGCTCCCTGACCTGCGCGGGTACTATCCACCCAACGAGGAGAGGAATACCCCAAAAGCCCAACAGGGCGTAACCAAGCAACATGAGCATCACGACAAAACTCCATCGCTGCCATTTCGGTTTGTGCCTGACTACTTCTCCCGCACGATTTGCGGCGGACGATTTTGTCATGGTGTCTACCATAAGCCGAGCCATGAAGCCGCTCAACTTGCCTCGCTCAGAAAGTCGATGGCGGACGTGATCCTCATGGGGGTGGAAATATCGAATCCAGACTCGGCTCCGGTGCCTTACCCGAAGGCATCTTTTTTGAGGTCCCTGAGGGTGAAGAGTTGGGGGTCTTTGA
>JBMTVN010000051.1:0-18520 GCA_049451415.1 Limisphaerales bacterium
GCCCACCGCGACGGAGGGGGCCGAAGGGCGCGCGATGGCGCCGGTGGTGGTGGAGGGAGGGGGGAGTGTTTGGGTGGCGCGTCGGTTCAGGAACGAGGTTGTGGAGGTGGATTTGGGGAGCGGGGAGGTATTGCGTGTGGTGGGGGTGGAGCGGGAGCCGGTGGCGATGGCGTTGACGGGGGACGGCAGGTGGCTGTTGGTGGCGAACCTGCTTCACAACGGTCGTTCGGACGGGGTGGCGGCGGCGGCCGGGGTGAGTGTGGTGGGTGCGGTGGAGGGGCGGGTGGTGAAGACCTTGCGGCTGCCGAATGGGAGCGGGTACTTGAATGCGGTGGGGATTTCGCCTGACGGGAGGTGGGCTGTGGTGACGCATTTGGTCTCGAGGTTTCTGTTGCCGACGACGCAGGTGGAGCGTGGGTGGATGAATACCAATGCGATGACCCTGATTGATTTGGCGTCGATGACCGTTTTAAACACGGTGTTACTGGACACGGTGGATCGTGGGGCGGCGAATCCATGGGGTGTGGCGTGGTCGGGGGATGGAGGCGTGCTGGTGGTGGCGCATGCGGGGACGCATGACTTGAGTGTGGTGGACGTGCGGGGATTGGTTGCAAAGCTGGAGGCCCTGCCGGAGGAAGTGCCAGCGGGGGCTGCAAGCGATTACCGGACTGTATCGCGATGTCGGCGTGATGTGCCGAACGACCTGGCGTTTCTGGTGGGGCTGAGGGATCGGGTTGCCTTGGGGAACAGCGGGCTGGGGCCGCGGGCGGTGGTGGTGGCCGGGGGGAGGGCGGCTTCGGCGAATTATTTCGGCGATACGTTGTCGGTGATCGATTTGGGGGGCTTGCGGAATGGGGTCAAGACGGTGGAATTATCGGAGGATGTGGAGATGTCGGAGGAGCGTTTGGGGGAGTTGTATTTTCACGATGCGCGATTGTGTTTTCAGGGGTGGCAGAGTTGTGCGAGTTGTCATCCGGGGGAGGGGCGGATGGATGCCTTGAACTGGGATTTACTGAATGACGGGATCGGTAATCCGAAGAACAACCGGAGTTTGTTGTATTCGCACCGGATGGGGCCGGCGATGAGTCTGGGGGTGCGGCCGACGGCGGAGGAGGCGGTGCGTGCGGGGATTCGGCACATTTTATTTACCGTGCAGTCCGAGGCGGTGGCGGAGGCGATGGATGTGTATTTGAAGTCCTTGCGTCCGGTGCCGAGTCCTTATTTGGAGGGGGGCGAATTATCCGTTTCGGCGCGGAGGGGGCGGGAGTTGTTTGAGTCGGCGGGTGTGGGGTGTGCTGTTTGTCATCCGGGGGAGTTGTATTCGGACCTGGGTGCGCACGATGTGGGGACGCGGGGTGGGTTGGATGGGGAGGGGGACGTGTTTTTCACGCCTACACTGGTGGAGGTCTGGAGGACTGCGCCGTATTTGCATGACGGGTCAGCGGTGACATTGAGGGAGGTGTTGAGGGAGAGGAATGCCGGGGATGCGCACGGCGTGACGAGTGGTTTGAGCGAGTCGGAGCTGAGTGATTTGGAGGCGTATCTTTTAACCCTTTGAGAGCCATGAGAGAGCGAGACCGAGTTAAGGACTGGATGCGGCCGGTGTGGTGGTTGTGGCTGGTGTGGATGTTTGGATTCGGGCAGGGGGTTTGTGGAGGGGTCTTACGGGATCGGCTGGCGGGTGAGGTGGGGCAGTTGGTTTTTGCGGCGCGGCGGTTGAACGACACGGACGGGCATTGGTATGCGAACTTCGGTTATTATGCTGAGGATGTGGGGCGGAAGGCATGGCGTGAAGGTGGGAAGTTGTATCGATGGGATGTAGTGAAGGGGGAGTTGGTGGTGATACTGGATGATCCCCGTGGAGGGGTGAGGGATCCGCAGCTGAATTATGAAGGGACGAAGGTCTTGTTTTCGTATCGGCGTGGGGGTTCGGAGAACTACCTGCTTTACGAGGTGAATCTGGACGGTTCGGGGTTGAAGCAACTCACTGAGGGGGTCTTTGACGACATTGAACCGAGCTATTTGCCGAACGGGGATATTGTTTTTGTATCGAGCCGGTGCAAGCGGTGGGTGAACTGCTGGCTGACGCAGGTGGCGGTGTTGCATCGGTGCGGGCCGGACGGGTCGGGGGTGCGGGCGATTTCGAGCAACAACGAGCATGACAACACGCCCTGGCCTTTGCCGGACGGGAGAATTTTATATACGCGGTGGGAGTATGTGGATCGGAGCCAGGTGAACTTCCATCATTTGTGGACGGCGAATCCTGATGGCACGGGTCAGATGGTGTATTACGGGAACATGCATCCGGGGGTGACGATGATTGATGCGAAGCCGATTCCGGGGACAGGGAAGGTGGTGGCGAGTTTTTCGCCCGGGCATGGGCAGATTGAGCATGCGGGGGTGATTACGGTAGTGGATCCGTCGTTGGGTCCGGATGATCCAGCGGGGTCGGTGCGGATTGCGGAGGGCAGTGATTTTCGGGATCCCTGGGCCTTGAGCGAGGATCTCGTTTTAGCGGCGCGTGGGGGGGCGTTGGTGGCGATGGATGGGTCGGGTCGGGTGGAGGAGTTGCTGGTGTTGCCCCGGGAGGATCGGGAGAAGGGGTTGCAGTGTCATGAGCCGCGGCCGGTGGCGGGGCGGCGTCGGGAGCCGGTCTTGGTGGACCGGGTGGACTTGGGTGAGCCGACGGGGACGTTGATGTTGGCGAACATTTATGATGGCCGGAACATGGAGGGGGTGAAGCGTGGTGAGATCAAGAAGCTGCTGGTTTTGGAGACGTTGCCGATGCCGATTCATTACACGGGGGGCATGGATCCGATCAGTTATTCGGGGACGTTTACCTTGGAGCGGATTGTGGGGACGGTGCCGGTGGAGAAGGATGGTTCGGCACTGATGGAATTGCCGGCGATGCGGAGTTTCTTTTTTGTGGCGTTGGACGAGCGGGATTTGGCCGTGAAGCGGATGCAGAGTTTTCTGACCGTGATGCCCGGGGAGACGACGAGTTGTGTGGGATGTCATGAGCAGAGGACGCGGACGCCGGAGCATACGATGGCGTTGGCGACATCGCTGGCGGCGCGGCGTGGGGCGAGCGTGGTGGAGCCGGTGGAGGGAGTTCCGGATGTGATTGATTTTCCGAGGGATGTGCAACCGGTCCTGGATGCGTTGTGTGTGGATTGTCACGGGTATGAGGAGACGGGGAGGGGTGGGCCGGCGGCCGCCCGTCTGGTACTTGCGGGGGATCGCGGGCCGATGTTCAGCCACAGTTACTACACCTTGACCGTGGCGGGGTTGTTTTCGGACGGGCGGAACCAGGCGGTGAGCAACTATGCGCCCAGGACGCTGGGATCCTCGGCGAGCCGGTTATTGGGGTATTTGAATGGGGAGCATTACGGGGTGCGCGCGACGGAGCAGCAGGAGCGGATTTTGCGCTTATGGATTGAGACGGGGGCGGCGTATCCCGGGACCTATGCGGCTTTGGGGACCGGGATGATCGGGGGGTATGCGGAGAACCAGCAAGTGGGGGTCGATACGGATTGGCCAACTACGCGGGCGGGTGCGGCGGTGATGGCGGAGCGGTGCATGGGGTGCCATGAGGAGCCGGGTCGGTTATTGCCGCTGGGTTTGTCGGACGAGCGGGGTGTTTCGTTTTGGCAGCCGGACATGCGGGATCCGCGTTTGAATACGAGTCGGCACAACGTGTTTAACCTGAGCCGGCCTGAGAGGTCCCTGATTCTGCTGGCACCCTTGTCGAAATCGGACGGCGGCTGGGGGCGGTGCACGGAGGCGGCGGGGAAACCGGTATTCCTGGATCGGCAAGATCCTGGTTATCAGGCGCTTTTGGCGATGTGTGAGGCGGGTCGGGATTATCTGGAGGTGAACCGGCGTTTTGACATGCCGGGATTTCAGCCCCGTCCGGAGTGGTTCCGCGAGATGCGTCGGTATGGGGTATTAGGGGCCGGGCAGGATGGATCGGAACCTGTTGATTTTTATGAGGTTGAGCAGCGTTATTGGAGGTCGCTTTGGCCGATGCCGGAGGTAGCCGGGAGGTAGTTTTCGGTTGTAGGGCTTTTTGGGATCCCGGAGGTGGTTTTCGGGTTGGGCCGGCGGGTGGTGAGGTGGATTCTGCCGGGGTAAAATGTCCGAAAACCGGCCACGTTTTCGTTGAAGTAACAATTCCTCAAAAAGGGCTTGTCCCCACAACATATTGGGCTATTTTTCGAAATCGCCCCCATTGGTGGGGCCTAACGGCCCAAACGTCCCAGTCGTTTTGGCCGTAAAGTGTTGAGTTTAGAGAATTTGCAGTCCAGCCCCTTGTTGTTGCCATGATTGATGCCCGTGAACCTGTTATGACGTCCTCGTCCGCGAAGGGCGGTAGTGCCCGCAACCGTGGTGGTCGTGCCCTTGGTGGACGCCGCCAGGCCTCGAAATCCAAGACACTCAAAGTGGAGCGTGTCTTTAGCTCACCGCAGGTGGATCCGTTCGACCAGATTGAGTGGGATCAGCGGACGGCTGAGATCACTGACGACTCGGGCAAGGTGATTTTCAAACAGGAGAACGTGGAGGTGCCCAAGTCGTGGTCGGTTTTGGCGACCAAGGTGGTGGTCTCGAAGTATTTTTACGGGGAGCAGAACACATCGGAGCGTGAGACTTCGGTGAAGCAGTTGATTCGGCGGGTTTGCCGGACGATTGCGGATTGGGGGGTGGCGGACGGTTATTTCAGCAAGGCGGACGGGAAGGTATTCGAGCAGGAGCTGACGTGGTTGTGTGTGAACCAGTATGGGGCGTTCAACTCCCCGGTTTGGTTCAATGTGGGGTTGTATCACCAGTATGGGGTTGGCAAGAACTCGGCGCCGGGGAACTGGCATTGGGATCCGAAGACCAAGCAGGCGAAGCGTGCGGGCACGCAGTATGAATATCCGCAGGGGAGTGCGTGCTTCATCCAGTCGGTGGACGACAACATGGAATCGATCATGCAGCTGGCGCATGCGGAAGCCATGCTGTTCAAGTATGGATCCGGGACGGGGAGTGATTTGAGTCCGATCCGGTCGAGCAAGGAGAAGTTGAGTGGTGGCGGGCGTCCGAGCGGTCCGTTGTCGTTCCTCAAGGTGTACGATCAGGTGGCGAACGTGGTGAAGTCCGGTGGCAAGACGCGTCGGGCGGCGAAGATGAACACCTTGCGCGACTGGCATGGTGACATTGAGGAATTTATTGATGCGAAGCAGAGGGAGGAGCGCAAGGCTTGGGCGTTGATTGAGCAGGGGTATGACGGTTCCTACAATGGCGAGGCGTATGGCAGCGTCATGTATCAGAACGAGAACCTGTCGGTTCGGGTGAGTGACGAGTTTATGCAGGCGGCGGTGGATGGTCGCGAGTGGTGGACACGGAGCGTGACCTCGGGCCGGCCGTTGGAGAAGAAGCAAGCCGGGGGGTTATTGGACAAGATTGCGGAGGGGACGTGGGTGTGCGGGGATCCCGGTTTGCAGTTTGATGGAGCGATTCAGAAGTGGCACACCTGCAAGGGGACGGAGCCGATTCACTCGACGAATCCGTGTTCGGAGTATGTGTTTATCAACAACACGGCCTGTAACCTGGCGTCGTTGAACTTGATGAAGTTCAAGGAAGCGGATGGCCGGTTCAACGCCGAGCGGTTCAAGGCTGCGGTGCGGATTTACATCACGGCGCAGGAGATTCTGGTGGATAACGCGAGCTATCCCACGCAGATGATTGCGGAGAACTCGCACATTTTCCGGACCTTGGGTTTGGGGTATGCGAACCTGGGTTCGTTGGTGATGAGCTACGGCCTGCCGTATGATTCGGACGAGGGACGGGCTTTGGCGGGGGCGATCACGTCGATTATGACGGGGCATGCTTATGAGCAGTCTGCGCGGTTGGCTGATATCAAGGGTGCATTCGCGGGGTATCGGGATGCGCGTTGTTCGCATGTGAGCAAGCCTGACGGCCGGGACAATGTGGATTCGATGCTGGAGGTGGTGGAGAACCACCGTGCGGCGGTGGAGGACATTCATCCGTCGGAGGAATTCAACTATTTGAAGGACGAGGCGCGGGTTTGCTGGGAGCACGCTTTGGTTGGGGGGCGCAAGAGCGGTTATCGCAACGCGCAGGTGACGGTATTGGCGCCGACGGGGACGATTGCATTCCTGATGGACTGCGACACGACGGGGGTGGAGCCGGACATTGCGCTAGTGAAGTACAAGCTGCTGGCGGGTGGCGGGATGCTGAAGATTGTGAACCGGACGGTTCCGGATGCGTTGCGTCGTCTGGATTACAGCCAGGCGGAGATCGGCCGGATTGTGGCGCACATTGAGAAGTACGACACGATTGAGGATGTGGAGGACGAGGGGCAGGAAGTGAAGAGCGGGTTGCGGTCCGAGCATCTGGCGGTCTTTGACTGTGCGTTCAAGCCCTATCGTGGCAAGCGGAGCATTCATTATTTGGCGCATTTGCAGATGATGGCGGCGGCGCAGCCGTTTATCAGCGGGGCGATTTCGAAGACCGTGAACATGCCGCAAGAGAGCACGGTGGAAGAGATCAAGAACACCTACGTTGAGGCCTGGCGGATGGGCTTGAAGTGCGTCGCGATTTACCGTGATGGATCAAAGCGGTCGCAGCCTTTGAACACGAGCAAGGGTGGCAAGGGCAAGGAGACCAAGGAAGCTGCTGTGGGGTCGGAGGCGGGTGCTCTGCAGAACCGGATTGCCACCTTGGAGAGCGAAGTGAAGCGGCTAGAGGGTGAGAGTGGCCAGCCGTTGCGGCGTCGGTTGCCGGACACGCGCTCATCGGTGACTCACAAGTTCGATATTGCGGGTCACGAGGGTTATTTGACTGTGGGGCTGTTTGAGGATGGTCAACCGGGTGAGATGTTCATCACGATGGCGAAGGAGGGTTCGACCATTGGTGGTTTGATGGATGCGATTGGGACATTGACGAGCATGGCTTTGCAGTATGGCGTGCCGTTGGACGCGTTGGTGAAAAAGTTTGCGCACCAGCGGTTTGAGCCCTCGGGTTTCACAAAGAACCCGGAGATCAGGAGTGCTTCCTCGATCATCGACTATGTATTCCGTTGGTTGGCGATCCAGTTTATTGACGGGTATCGGGAAGCGAGTGGTTTGAGCCGCAACCAGCCTGAGCTGGCGATTCCCGGCCTCATGGAAGAGGTCAAAAAAAAACTGAATCGCCCGGTGCCTGAGCTGGCCTTGGCCGATGAGGAGACGACCATCTTGTTGAAGAAGAGGGTGGAGGCGGTGAAGGACGGGAACGGCGCGGGGCGTGCGGGTGGAGTGAAGACTCCCGGCAGCCTGACGGAGTCAGTGGCGCACTTCATGCAGGATGCGCCGACTTGTCCGAACTGCGGCCATGTGGCGGTGCGGAACGGGGCCTGTTTCAAGTGCCTGAACTGCGGCGAAAGCCTGGGTTGTTCCTGATGGTTTTGTGAGTGTTGGTTTGGTTCCTCGGCGGGCCTGGAGCGTGATGTTCCGGGCCCGCTTTTTCTTGGAGAGGGAGCGCTCGTTTCGCCGTTGGCAATGCATGGCGGGGGGTGATAGCGTCCCGGACCATGAGCGAGCAGAACCCTGGTTTCACGCGTGAGGATCCGTGGCGCATTTTCCGTATTATGGCGGAGTTTGTGGATTCATTTGAGATGATGTCGAATGTGGGGCCGGCGGTGACGGTGTTTGGTTCGGCGCGGACCAAGGCCGGGGACCGGTATTACAAGGCGACGATGGAGTTGGCGAAGGGGTTGGCGAAGCACGGCATGGGTGTGATTACCGGGGGAGGGCCGGGGATCATGGCGGCGGCGAATCGTGGGGCTGCAGTGGGGAAGGGGAAGTCGGTGGGCTTGAACATTGAGCTGCCGTTTGAGCAGAAGCCGAATCCGTATGCGAATGTGCCGATCAATTTCCACTATTTCTTTGCGCGCAAGGTGTGTTTCGCGAAGTACAGCCTGGGTTTTGTGTTCATGCCGGGCGGGTTTGGGACGTTGGATGAGTTTTTTGAAGTGATGACGCTGGTTCAGACGCATCGGTTGACGAAGTTCCCGATGATCATGTTTGGGAAGAAGTATTGGAGGGGATTATTGAAATGGATGCGGACGGATTTGGAGGGGGCGGGGTATATCAGCAAGGGTGACATCGAGTTGGCGACCTTGACTGACAGTGTGGACGAGGCGCTGGAGTTGATCCTGGATTACCAGCGGAGAGTCGGGCCGCCGCAAGGGATTTCCAAGGCTTTCGCATGAGCCGCGCTAAGGGAGTGCGCGTCACGCGTTTACCGTCGGGCTTGACGGTGGCCTCGGTTTTTATGCCGGGTCGGGCGAGTGTGAGTTTGGGATTATGGCTGGCGACTGGTGGCAGGCACGAGTCAGCAGAGGTGAACGGGGTGTGTCATTTCATTGAGCACATGTTGTTCAAGGGGACGAGGAAGCGGAATGCGTCGCAGATTTCGCAGGCGGTGGAAGGTGTTGGGGGGTATCTCAATGCGTTTACTGGTGAGGAGAGCACGTGTTTTTATGCCCGTGCGCGGCATGACCAGCTGGAGTTGTTGCTGGATGTCCTGAGTGACATGTTGTTGGGGTCGCGTTTTGCTGCGGGGGAGCTGGAGCGGGAGCGGGGTGTGATACAGGAGGAGATATCGATGTATCTGGACCAGCCGCATCAGCATGTGCAGGAGTTGCTGAATGCGGCGATCTGGCCTGACCAGCCGCTGGGGCGTTCACTGACGGGGAGTGTGGCGTCGGTGCAATCCTTGCGGCGCAGTGACTTGATTGAATTTCAGCGCCGGTTTTTCAATGCAGGTTCGACTGTGTTAGTGGCGGCGGGCCAGGTTTCGCACGACCGCCTGGTCCGGTTGGCGCGGCGTTATTTGCGGGGATTGCAGGAGGGTGGAAGGCAGGCCTTTGCTCCGGTGCAGGAGAGGCAGGATGGGCCGCGCGTGGTATTGCAGCCGAAGGATGTGGAGCAGACCCAGCTGGTCTTGGGGTTGCGGGTGTGTTCCCGGTTTGATTCGCGTCGGTTTGCGCTGCGTTTGGCGAACGCGATTCTAGGGGAGAATATGAGTTCGCGGTTATTTCAGGTGGTCCGGGAAAAGCACGGGATGGCTTACAGTATTTACAGTTCGCTGAGTCACTACGCCGACACGGGGTTGTTTGCGATGTCAGCGGGTCTGGATGCTCGGAACGTAGGGAAGGCGCTGGAGTTGGTGCTGGGAGAGTTGAAGCGGTTGGCGTCGAGGCCTCCCGGGCGGGCTGAGTTTGAGCGGGCGCGGGATTATGTTCTGGGGCAGATGGACTTGAGTTTGGAAAACACGGAGAACCGCATGAACTGGGTGGGGGAGCAATTGACGGGATATGACCGGGTTTCGACGGAGGCGGCGGTGCGGCGGAGGGTGTCACAGGTGACCCCGGCGGAGGTGAGTCTGGTGATGCGGGAGTATTGTCGGGCGGACCGGATGAGCCTTGCTTTAGTGGGGCCGATGAAATCAGCGTCCAAGCTGAAGCGGATGCTCGCGGAATACTGACTGGCTGGTGGTGGCGGTCAGGCGGGTGCCGGTCGAGCTGTGCTGCGGGTTAGGGAGAGTCCTTGCCGCGACCGGGAGGCCTGACTAGGGTTGGGTTCATCATGAAGCTTATTGTTCAGCGCTGGTTTTCTGCGGTGTTGTTGGCGGGAATGATGGCGACGCCAGCATGGGGGCATGAACGGGTGGTGCGGGCCCGGACCCCGGTGCGGATTCCTGACATTCCGGGTTACTTGACGTTGAAGTGTGACTTTCATATTCACACCGTTTTTTCTGATGGGAGTGTGTGGCCGTCGGTGCGCTCGGAGGAGGCCTGGCGAGAGGGGCTGGATGCGGTTGCGATCACCGATCACATTGAATACCAGCCACACAAGGAGGACCTGCCGACCAATCATAATCGGGCCTATGAGATTGCGCGTCCCGAGGGGGAGGCGTTGAACGTGATTGTGATTCATGGGTCGGAGGTAACCCGATCAATGCCCCCGGGGCATTTGAACGCGATCTTTTTGGAGGACTCGGACGCGTTGGATGTGGAGGATTGGCGTGAAGCTCTAAGCGCAGCCCAGAGGCAGGGGGCGTTCGTATTTTGGAATCATCCGGGCTGGGACGCGCAGTTGAAGGAGGATGGCAAAATGCGCTGGTATGACGAGCACACTGAGCTGGTGGAAAAGGGGATCCTGCGTGGAATTGAGGTCGCCAACAGCCGGGAGGTCTACCCGGAGGCGTTTGCCTGGGCAATGGAGCGGAAGCTGACGTTGATGAGCAACTCGGACGTGCATGCGCCGGTCAATTTGGATTACCACGTTCATGAGGGGGACCATCGCCCGCTGACAATGGTCTTTGCACGGGAGCGCACGGCGGAATCCATCCATGAGGCGCTGAGGGATCGTCGGACCGCGGTTTATGCCGACCACCGGTTACTGGGTGAGGAACGCTTTCTGGCCCCGATTTTCGAAGGTTCCGTGAAGATGATCAATCCTGCCGCGGAGTTCAGATCGACGGGGAGCGTGCTGGTGCAGATTCACAACGAATCGGAGATTGAGTATCAGCTGGAGCGGGATGGTGAGGTGGAGGGGGTGATTTTTCCGGCGTCCCTGACCCTGCCGCCGCTGAAGACCGTCGTGGCGAAGGTGCAGGTGACCTCGATGGAGCCGGTGGGAAAGCGTGAGGTGGGTTTGCCGTATCGGGTGACCAACATGCTGGTTGCGCCCGGGCGGGCATTGCGGGTGGAGTTGCCGATGGAGATTACGGTTGTGCCGAATCCATGATTCGACGCGTCGCCACGGTTCATACGCCCGAGACCCTGGTGGGTTTGATCCCCTCGGGGGCGCGGGCAGTGCTGTTGCGGAGTCAAAGTGGGACTTCCCACAAGGGGAGGTATTCGCTGGTGACGGGCTGGCCGTTTTTGTCGTTTCGTAGTTGGGGTGCGCAGTGTCGTTTGGAGTGTGAGGGGAGGCGGATTCAGCAGTATGGAGATCCGTGGCTGTCATTGGCGACTTTGGTGGCGCGGTATGAGATGGGGGATACGGTAGATGTTCCCTTTCCCTTGGGAGGGTGTTTTGGAAGCTGGGGGTATGATTTGAAGGGCTTCCTGGAGCCGACCGTGGGGCGGCGGGCGGCGCATGATCTGGCGTTGCCGGACTGTGATCTGGGCTTTTACGACAGCCTGGTGGTGTTTGATCACGCGGAGGGGGTGGTATTGGTGGTGGCGACGGGGATTCGGCCTGATGGATCGAGGGCGGCCCGGGCTGAGCAGGAGCAGGCAGCGCGTTGGCTGAGGTTGCTGGAAACTCCGGTGCCTGAGGGAGGACCCGGAGATCAGGTGAAGGACAAGGTCGAGCCATTGCGGGGGGAGATGGCGTGTGCGGGGTCCATGACGCGAGATAGTTTTCTGCGGGCCGTAGTTGCCGCGCAGTCCCACATCCGGTCAGGGGATATTTATCAGGTGAACCTGTCGCATCGGATGAGTCGGCCCTGGCATGCAGATTCGTGGGAGTTGTATCGGCAATTGAGCAGCCTGTCGCCTGCACCCTTTTCGGCATGGATGGATTTTGGGGACTATGGGCTGGCATCGTCTTCGCCGGAATTGTTCCTGCTGATGAACGGGGGCAGGGTGGAGACCCGGCCGATCAAGGGGACCCGCCCGAGGGATGCAGATCCTGTGCGGGACGCGCAGTTGAGCTATGAGCTGCAGGCAAGCGAGAAGGAGCGCGCTGAGTTGCTCATGATCACAGACCTGCTGCGGAATGATCTGGGAAGAGTTTGTGATTACGGCACGGTGCGTGTGCCGGATTTGCTGCGGTTGGAGCGGTATGCGCAGGTGCAGCATCTGGTGTCGACCGTGGAGGGGCAGCTTCGGCCGGATGTTTCGCATTTCCAGGCACTGGCGGCGTGCTTTCCGGGAGGGAGCATTACGGGGGCGCCGAAGATCAGGGCGATGCAGATTATTGACGAGCTGGAGCCGGTAAGCCGGGGTCCGTATACGGGGGCCTTGGGCTATCTGGGGTTCAACCGGGAGAGCCAGCTCTCCGTTGCCATCCGGGTAGCGCTGGTGAGGGATGGGATGGCCTATTACCATGCCGGCGCCGGGATTGTGGCAGACTCAGATCCGGTAGCGGAATACGAGGAGACTTTGGTGAAGGCCGCTGCGTTCAGGCAGCTGCGGGAGTTGAGCACGACAGAGAATGGGCGGTTCGGGGGACAGCGGATAGAAGACGGGATCACGGGGAGTAGTGTTTGATTCTGATATGCCTCGGCTTGCCTGTGGTCGGGCGGCTGCTAACCTCCGCAGCGTGATTGCGTTGATCGATTACGGGGCGGGCAATTTGAGGAGTGTTCACAAGGCGCTCCTGTATTTGGGTGTGCAGGTGGAGGTCTTTAAAACGCCTGAGGGAGTGGGATCGGCTGCGGCGATGGTATTGCCGGGGGTTGGGGCTTTCGACGATTGCATGAATGCGCTCAAGCGGCAGGAACTGATGCAGAGCGTAAAGGAGTTCATCGCGAGTGGCCGGCCGTTTCTGGGTATATGCGTGGGCTATCAGGCTTTGTTTGAGCGCAGCCAGGAATTTAACAGTTGCGCCGCCGGTTTGGAGGTTTTCGGCGGGAGTGTAGTGCGCTTTCCTGACCAACCGGGCTTGAAGGTTCCCCAGATCGGCTGGAATCAGGTGGACGTGGTGCAGCCTGATTGTCCTTTGTTCAAGGGCATCCCCTCGGGCAGCCATTTCTACTTCGTGCACAGCTTTCACCCGCAACCAGCCGATGAGGCCATCGTGGCCGGTCGGACAGAGTACGGAGTGAATTTCGCCTCGGCAGTCTGGAAGGGGCAGACTTTCGCAACTCAGTTTCATCCGGAGAAGAGCCAGAAGACCGGGTTGCAGTTGCTGCGAAATTTTTGTGACCTGGCCTGAGACCCAAGCGGGAAGCGGGGGGTGAGGATATAAAAAAGCCGACAGTGCAAACTGTCGGCTTTTGAGTGAAGAGGGTGCCTGGCTATTTCGCGGCGGCGAAAAGGTTGCTGACCTCCGTCCAGTTCACCACGTCCCAGACCGCTTTGAGGTAGTCGGGACGGCGGTTCTGGTATTTGAGGTAATAGGCATGTTCCCAAACATCGATACCGAGGATGGGAGTGCCTTCGCAACCGGAGATGGCTTTGCCCATGAGGGGGTTGTCCTGGTTGGGGGTGGAGGCGATGGAGACATTCCCGCCGGAGGCGAGCAACCAAACCCAGCCGCTGCCGAATCGGCCAGCGCCGGCAGCCTCGAACTTGGCCTTGAACTCATCGAAAGTGCCAAAGGCCGCGTTGATGGCATCGGCCAGGGCGCCGGTCGGGGTTCCACCTGCATTGGGGGCGAGGAGCTTCCAGAAGAGGGAGTGGTTCCAGTGGCCGCCACCGTTATTGCGGACTGCGCCGCGGATGTTTTCCGGGACAGAGGCGAGGTCACTGATCAGGGCTTCCAAGGACTTCGCTTCCAGGTCGGCGTTGCCGGCGATAGCCTTGTTGAGGTTGGTCACATAGGCATTGTGATGTTTGCCATGGTGGATCTCCATGGTCATCGTGTCGATGTGGGGTTCGAGAGCTTCCTTGGCGTAGGGAAGTGCGGGTAATTCGTGTGCCATATCAGGTTCAGTTTTTTGTTAGCAGTTAAACGAGATGGAGAACGTAGCAGAGGTCAACTGGTCGCACAAGGGCTGCAGATTATCGGCCCACGTGCGCCAAAAATCCGTACGGGTTTCCAGCTTTTTGTGGGATATGGGGGTTGCAGGTTAGGGGATTCCAGGAAGTCGATGGTGGCTTTTGAGGCGCTTTTCCGACCTTTTGCGCGATTTTTGAGAGGCGCTTTTGGCTTGGCGTTGGCGGCGTGGGGGACGGATAAGAGGGACACATGTCTCAGGAATTCGTACAAGCGAGTTTTGTTGGGGATCGGCTGTGGGGTTTTGGGCGGTGGTTGTTGGGGTGTGCGGGGGTGTTTTTGGCGGGGTGGGTAATGGGGGCGGAGCGGCCGAATATTCTGTGGATTACCAGTGAGGACAATGGGCCGGCGCTGGGGTGTTATGGGGACGGGTATGCGGTGACGCCGAATCTGGATGTGCTGGGGAGGCGCGGGATGTTGTATCGGAACGCATGGAGCACGGCTCCGGTGTGTGCTCCGGCGAGGACGGCTTTGATTTCGGGGATGTATCCGAGTTCGACCGGGGCGGAGCATATGCGCAGTCAGACTCGTTTGCCGGAGGGGTTTGCGATGTATCCGCAGCTATTGCGGGAGCGGGGGTATTATTGTTCAAACAACAGCAAGGAGGACTACAACCTGACGCGGTCGGGCAAGTTGTGGGATGAGTCTTCGGGTCGGGCGCACTATCGGGATCGGGCGGAGGGTCAGCCGTTTTTTGCGGTGTTTAATTTCACGACCACGCATGAGAGCCAGATCCGGAAGCGTCCGCATGAGCGTGTGCATGATCCGGCGGGGGTGAGGGTTCCGTTGTATCATCCGGACCGGCCTGAGGTGCGGGAGGATTGGGCGCAGTATTACGACAAGATGACGGAGATGGACGTGCAGGCGGGAGGGGTTTTGCGGGAGTTGGAGGAGGCGGGGTTGGCGGGGGATACGATTGTTTTTTACTACGGGGATCATGGTTCAGGGATGCCACGGAGCAAGCGTTGTGCGATGGACTCGGGGTTGCGGGTTCCGTTGATTGTGTATGTGCCGCCGGCGTGGCGTGAGTTGGCGGGGCCGGGTTATGTGAGCGGGGGTGAGTCGCAGCGGATGGTGGCGTTTGTGGATTTGGGTCCGACGGTGTTGAGCTTGGCGGGGGTTAAGCCGCCGGAGTTCATGCAGGGGCAGGCGTTTTTGGGTCCGCATGCGGTGGGGGCACGGGAATACAACTACGGGTTACGGGGGCGGATGGATGAGCGGCCGGATCTGGTGCGGTCAGTGACGGACGGTCGGTATGTGTATGTGCGGAACTATTATCTGCATCGGCCTTTGGGGCAGCATGTGGGCTATATGTTTCAGACACCGACGACGCGGGTTTGGAAGGAGATGTTTGATGCGGGTGAGTTGAATCCGGCGCAGTCGCGGTTCTGGTTATTGAAGGAGCCTGAGGAGTTGTATGACTTGGTGGCGGATCCGGATGAGGTGGTGAATCTGGCGGGGTCGGCTGAGCATGGGGAGGTTTTGGAGCGGATGCGCGGGGCGAACCGGGAGCATTTGTTATCGATCCGGGATGTGGGCTTTTTGCCGGAGGGTGAGATTCATGCGCGGGCGGGGGGCGGGTCGCCGTATGGGATGGCGCGGGATGGGGTGAGTTATCCGATGGAGGAGGTGCTGGCGATGGCGGAGGTGGCGGCGGGACGGGGGGTGGAGGATATACCTTCGTTGGTGGGTGCGTTGGGTGCGGCGGATAGTGCAGTGCGTTTTTGGGGGGCTATGGGGGTATTGATGCGGGGAGAGGCGGGGTTGGGTCGGGCGAAGGGGGAGATGCGGCGGGCTTTGGAGGATGAGTCGTTGCATGTGAGGGTGGTGGCGGCTGAGGCGTTGGGTCGGTATGGGGAGGATGCGGACTTGGAGCGTGCGTTGGATGTGCTTTTGGTGTGTGCGGATGCGGAGCGGAGCGGGGCGTATGTGGCTGTGGCCGCGTTGAATGCGCTGGATGCCCTGGGTGCGAAGGCCGCATCGAGGAGGGATGAGATTCAGGCGTTGCCGGTGGTGGATCCTCGTGCGGTGCAACGGGCGCGGGAGTATCCGGGTCGGTTGGTGGAGACGCTGAGGGCCAAGCGGTAAGCGCATAGCGCTGAGGGCTGAGCGCAAAGTGGTAAGGAGTAAGCGGCAAGCGCTGAGGGGCGACGGGTGGCGGTTTGGATTTCGCTGCGCGAAATCCAGTTGTACTGCTGATGGGTGCGGGGTTATTGAAGTGAATCGGCGGTCGCGAGGCGGCGCGCCCCTACCTGAGAGGGTTTGTTGTCAGGAGTCGTGCGTGTCACTGGGGTGTCTTCCTGTGTCAGGGGATTAGTTTGCGATGTAGGGGATGGTGAGGGGGCCGTAGGGGAGGACGGCGATTTGGGCATTGGGGCCGAGTTGTTGGAGTTCCTGGTGGACGGTGGATTCGATGTTTTGGCAGGGGGTGAGGTGGATGGAGTGAAGGGATTCCGGGGTGAGGGTGCTATGGATCATGACGCGGGCGTGTTGTTGGATTTGAGCGAGGATCTGGGCCTGCCATTGTTCGGGGAAGTGGTGTCCGGGTTGGGCGAGGCGGTGGAGGAGGGCATGGGGATCGGGGTTGGAGCGGAGGAGTTGGTCGAAGGGGCTATTGGCGGGGATGCCTTCACTGCATTCGCAAGCGAGGATGAGGAGTCCTCCGGGGCGGACGATTCGTGCGGCGGCGCTGAGGCCTTTGACGCCCTGGTAGAGGTTGAGGTCCAGGGGGTAGCCGCTGTTGCTGGTAATGACGATGTCGTAGGGGTGGGGGACGGCCTGCATGGCGGAGTCTTTGACGAAGGCGGTTCCCTGTTGATGGGCGGAGAGGAGGTTGCCGGCGAAGACGCCGGTGATGGCGCGCTGGTCATTGAGGGTGACGTTGAGGAGGAAGCTGGGGCCTGGGCGTTGGGCGATGTCGTGGAGTTCCTCCCAGAGTGGATTGCCGTGAGTGATACCGAAGGTGGCGTTGGGGTGGCTGATATTCCGGGTGCCGTGGTTGCTCATGATGGTATGGAGTCCGCCGCATCCGGGAACGATGCCTTTGGGGCCGCCGCTGAATCCGGCGAAGAAGTGGGGTTCGATGAAGCCGGTGATGATGCGGACATCAGCCTCGACGAGGTGACGGTTGAGGAGTGCGGGTGTGCCGTCGCCAGTGGTGCCGAGTTGGACGAGTGCATCGGGGTTTTCCGGTTCGTGGTTGAGGACGTGGTAGCGTCGGACTACTTCGGGGGTGAGGAGAGTTTCGAGTTCGGCGTGGGTGTTGGGTCGATGGGTGCCGAGCTGGTTGATGAGTGTGATGTGGTCGGGAGGAATGTCATGCAGGTACTCGAGCAACCAGGGGATGAGGCGGTCGTTGGGGGTGGCGCGGGTGATGTCGCTAAACGTGATGCAGACTTTGGAACCGGGCTTGATCCAATCACGAAGGGGCGGGCTGTCGATGGGATGTTCGAGGGCGTTGAAGATGGCGGTTTTTTCGTCGGGTAAACCGGCGCTGTGGCGTGGTTGGATCACCGTCACGTTGGGGTGGGTGAGGGTGAGGGGGAGGTGATGTCGGCCGTAGGCGAGGTTGAGGGGCATGGGGGGGGAGTTATTGGTTAAGGGTTATTGGTTGGGGATAGGGGATATGGGATATGGGTTAACGGTTCGAGGTTTGCGGGCTTGCGGCGTGCGGGAGCAGGGAGTTAGGGGATGGGCGCTGCGCGGTGCTGTGGATGGCAGAGGTTGGGGGTTGGTTCATGGTTTGGGGGGTGTAATGATTTGCGGGCACAGGGGACTGTGCCCCTACCTGGGCGAGGGTGAACTTATCATTTTCTGGAGTAGAGGTGGACTGGGGTGGAGCGGGTGAGTTGGAGTTGTTGGGCGGCCGAGCCTTGGTTGATGGCGATTTCGATGAAGCCGCTGGATCCGGGGACGGCGACGGGTTGGTTGGGGGCGACGCTGTTATAGCATGGGTGGATGGGTATGGTGCGGCCCCGTTTATGGTGGAGGCGGATTTTGAGCGGGGCTGAGGCAAGGTGGGCGGGGAGGTTGGTGATGGCATTGCCGAAGCGGTCGATATGGAGGATTTCGCCGGTCCATTGGGACTTGTGTTGCTGGGGTTTGGGCCAGGAAAGCTGGATGGGGTTGGGGTGTTTGGGGCCGACGCGGCTGAGGGGTGTTCCCTGGGCCAGGTGGGCGGCGATGGGCGCGAAGATGTCGCGGCCATGGAAGGTGGCGCTGACTTGGGGCAGGCAGAGTTGGCGGTTTTCGATGCGGCGGCATTCGAGGATGGTTTGAGTTCCGATGGCGAGGGATAGGAGTCCGTTATCGGGACCGATGTAGAGGGCGTCCTTGGTTTTGATGACGAGTGCGGCGCGTTGGCTGCCAACGCCGGGGTCGACGACGGCGACGTGGATGGTGTTGGGCGGGCAGTAGGGGGATGAGGTGAGGAGAGTGAAGCCGGCGGCGTGGATATCGCCTGGGGGGATATTGTGGGAGAGGTCGATCGTGGTGGTTTTCGGGGAGATCCGGGCGATGACGGCTTTGAGGGTACCGACGCAGCTGTCGATGAGGCCGAAGTCTGTGGTGAGGGTGATGGATTGGCAGGGCGTGCAAATCCGAGGGCGTCGCTGCGCGGGGCGGGGTGGTTTTGCAACACTGGGGCGCTGGGATTTGGTACGGCCGGGGTCCATTGGGGAGGGGCTGACGACTGGTTTTGGGGTTTGGTTACGGGGAGGGGAGGTGGCAATGGCGGGCTTGATCTTCTTGGGTTCAGCACCTAGGTTCGCGGGATTTATGTAAAACGTCGTTATTATTGGTAT
>JBMTVN010000052.1:0-18253 GCA_049451415.1 Limisphaerales bacterium
GGTCATGCTGCCGCCCCGCCGCGGTTTGGCTGGTTGTCGGGGGGATTACGGGGCTGGGCTTTCGTTGCCGGCTTCTTGAACCTCGAGTCGCAGGAACCGGGTTGCCGGGCTGCGGCTCACATCGAAGGACAGCAGCCGGCCTGTGCCTGTTATTGGGTTCTCAGTGAGGTTGATCCAAGAGTGGTCGCCGAGATTTAGGAGGGTTTGTAGTTGGTAATTATGGCCGGGCAATGACATCCAGCTGACAGAAAAGGTTGCGTTGTCCTTGGGGGTGATTGTCAGGACTGGCTGGTCACTGACAGTGAACAGGTATTCGGCAGCATCGCTGGTTGTGGGTTGTCCATCTGCGGCGAGGGTTGCGGAAGCCTGGAGAGTGATGCGGTATTGGCCGGGTGCGGAGAAGGCCCAGTTGGCGTGAACGTGACCGCCGGTTGCGAGCTGAATGTGATCCTCTTCAGTGATACCGTTGGCTGAGTTCATACGGACGACGGGGTTTCCGAAGGGGTCGGTTTGGTAGAGTGCGAAATAGCCGGGGCCGGTGAGGTTCAGGAGGGTGAGCGTGACGGAGTCGTCCTGGAAGGTCCCGGGTTCGATTTCTTCGGTTCCGAGGCCGAGGAAGAGCAGGTCATGGTTGTCGGTTTCGGGGAGGATCCAGGAGGGTGTTTCCGGTTCGCCGAGGAAGGCGAAGGCGGGAGAGTCCGGGATGGGGTTCAGGGCATGGGGGCCAACTTCCAGCCAGACTGCGGACGGCTCGTATTCTGTATCTGAGGCGCCGTCGTGGACGTGCAGGTCCCAGCTGCCTTCGGCGAAGGCGATGCCGATATCCGCGTGATCATGGGTGAGGGTGGGTGGTTCGGCGACTTGAGCTTGAAGGTAGAGGCTGCCGGCCAGCAGTGACAGGGCTGCGGTGAGTTTTTGGATGGATGGGTGTATGAGTTGTGAGTGTCTCATCAGGCTTGTTGGGTTGTTGGGTTTATTGTTTTCTGCGGGCGGTGTGGCGCGTTGTGAGCGGGCAAGGCGTGGTCTCCGGACTGTCTTGCCGGACCCCGGAGGTTGGCCTGTCCTGCGCGCCACACCGCAAAGTCTAAGGTTTGCGCCCCGGCTGTTTTAACGGGGTGGCTTGGCAAAATTGTTTGAGGCTTCGATCATTTTTCGCAGTTGTGCTTGCGGGATGAGTTGGACGTGTCCGTCCGCGAAGAGGTAATTGGCGCCGGAGCCATGTCGGTTGGGCTGGATGTCGGCGGTGACGTTGTCCCAGCCCTGGTGCCATTTTCGCGAGTGGGTGTGGTCGTTGTAAGGGCTGGTGCCGACGGCGTCGGATATTTCAAAGAGGACCATGGTTTCCGAGGGGCTGGGCAGGAGGTCGATACGGCGGTAGCTTTCCAGAATTGTGCCGAAGGGGTCCACGAGGTCGACGGCGGTGTATTCATTGAGCGTGTAGCTGGAGGCGCCGTTGGTGAGGCGCTGGTTCAGTTTTGGGTCGGCGGGGCAGAGGCGAATGCGGTCCACGTTTCCGAGGTTATCGGCGAGCTGATAGATCCAGGAGGCGTTGGTTGTTGTGCCGTGGGTTGTGGTTGGGCCGTAGCCGGAGCTGTCATCGACATACATGCGGAATGCGATGCCGATCTGGCGGAGGTTGCTCAGGCAGGAGGCTTGGCGGGCCTTTGCCTTGGCTTTGGCCAGGGCGGGCAGGAGGAGTCCGGCGAGGATGGCGATGATGGCGATGACGACGAGCAGCTCGATGAGCGTGAACGCGTTGGGGCGCGGCCTTTGGGGGGCGGTACACATAGGGTTGGCTGTTTCAGGTATCAGGCGAACAGCGGGTTGCCTGAGGGATGGATATCTGGAGGTTGGATTGTGCTCCGGTTGGAGCCCGGGGGCGGAACAGTGCGGTGTTGGTTTGGACCGCGGTCGTTCCGATGGGAAGGCGGCCGGCCTCAGGCCTGCGGAGGTGCGCGGCCCGGGGTGAGGCGGAGGTCGTTCACTGCGGGAGTGAACCAACCTGCGGGGGGAGGGTTGTAGTCCGTTACTGGTGGAAGGGAGAGGGGGGCTTCGGATGAGTGGAGCGCGATTTGGCCATGCGCGAGCAGGGAGACAGCACACTCGTGACTGGTGCCTGGTTCATCATGGTCGTGGAACAGTTCGTGGAGTTGCGGGGACCAGGAGAGCAGGGTAACGACCAGAAAGGCGCCGAGAGCGAGGAGGGCAGCCAGATGCCAGAGGGCGCTCCCTTGAGTTCTGCAGGGAGGAGTGAGCGGTTTTGCGCCGCGTTGCCTTTTTCGCTCTTGTTGCAACTTGTTCGCATTAAGCAAGAGGCCTTGAACCTCTGCAAGGCAAAAGTCGTTCCCGATGAGGCGGGGGGGCGGGGGGCTATTTGCCACGCGGTGTCCGGGAAGTTTTCAGGCAGTCCGGACAGGTGCCGAAGAACTCGAGGCGGTGCTGGATCTGGGTGAAGCCGTATTGGAGATGCAGCGTCTGCTGGAGTTCGTCGAGGATGCAGTCGTCGAGTTTTATGATGCGCTCGCACTGGCGGCAAATGAGGTGGTGGTGGTGGTGGCCTTGGGTATTGTCATCCGCCAGTTCGAAGCGGCTTGCTCCATCGGAGAGATCGATGCGGTGGACGAGTCCCATGGATTCGAACAGCTTCATGGAGCGATAGACTGTGGCGAGGTCACAGTTGGCATCCTGGACTGCTGCGGCGATTTCCTTGGGGGTGCTGGGGCGGGCGAGGCGTACGAGGGCCTCGAGGACGGCGCGTCGCGAGCTGGTGACGCGTCCGGCCTGTTGCCGCAGCCGGTCCATCCATTGGCTGGAGGGCGGGTGGCTCTGGCAGCAGCGTGGTTGGTTTCTCGGCATCGGAAAGCCGAGCCTAGTGGCGCCAGTGGGTGGTGCCAAGGATCAAGCAGAGCCGGGATCAGGCGGGGGTGGGTTCCTCGAGGGAAGGTATGGGAAGCTCGGTGGTGCTGGAGGCTTTGGTTTGGAAGAAGTCGACCTTGCCGGTGCCGACGTTGTAGACGGCGCCGACGATGGCGATCCGGCCTTCATCGACCATTCTGTTCAGGGTGTAGCTGCGTTCGCGCATGACGCGTATGGTGCGGATGACGTTGCGCCGGGCCATTTCATCGGCGTAGGTATTGCGTTCGGTGGGGGAGGACCACTGCTCCTTTTTCTTGAGGCGGGAGGTATCCATGGATTGCTGGACTTCATGGACGAGGCCGTCGAGGTTGGCGCAGGCGGTGGCTTCGCTGGCTTTCTGGGAGGAGGCCAGGAGGTCGATGGCGGCATTGACGGCACCGCAATGGGTATGGCCGAGGACGACCACGAGTTTTGAGCCGACGACGGAGCAGGCGTATTCGATACTGCCGAGGAGTTCCGTGGTGGCGACGTTGCCGGCGACGCGGGCGCTGAAGAGGTCGCCGAGGCCGAGGTCGAAGATGACCTCGGCTGGGGCGCGTGAGTCGCTGCAGCCGAGGATGGCGGCGATGGGGAACTGGCCGCTGGAGGTGGCATCCTTGACGCGGTGATGATCGCGGGAGAGGAGTTGATTGTTGAGGAAGCGTTCGTTGCCTTCCTGGAGGATCTGGAGGACTTGGCCGGGGGTGAGGGCGGTTTGCAGTTCGCGGTTGGAGTAATCGACGAACTGGATGGTGTCCTGGAGTTGTGGATACCGTTGCTTGAACCCTTTGAAGCTGACTTTGACCCCAAGTGCTTTGCTGGTGGTATCGCGGAAGTCGGTGATGAGGTCGACGACATCGGCATCGATGTAGTCGGTGTTCTCGGCATCGATGAGGATGTGACCGCCACGCGGGGTGCTGCGCAGGGTGCGTTCGAGGGCGGCGCGGCTGAGGAAGCTGACCTGGTTGGCGAGTACGAGGTGCATGACATCGCCGCCGATGTGTTTTTCACTGATACGGCGGAGAGGTCGGCGCATATTGCTGTGCAGGATGAAGCCGATGGCGATATTGAGGCCGATGATGACGCCGATGAGGAGGTCGGTGAAGACGATGGCGATGATGGTGAAGATGAAGGGGAGGAACTGGTTTTTGCCTTCACTCCACATTTGTTTGATGAGTTTGGGGCTGGCGAGTTTGAGGCCGGTCATCAGGAGGATGGCGGCGAGTGCAGCGAGGGGGATCTGGTTGAGGAGCGTGGGCATGAGCATGACACAGACGAGGAGAAGGATGCCATGCCAGACGGCGCTGAGTTTGGATTCTGCCCTGGCGTTGATATTGACGGAAGAGCGGACGATGACGCTGGTGACGGGGAGTGCGCCGATGAGTCCGCAGGTGATGTTGCCCACGCCTTGGGCGATGAGTTCCCGGTTAGGTGGGGAGAGACGTTGTTTGGGGTCGAGTTTATCGACGGCTTCCAGGTTGAGGAGGGTTTCGAGGGAGGCGACGATGGCGATGGTGAAGGCGGCGATGTAGATTGCTGAGTTGTTCAGGATGCTCCAGTCGGGGCTGGAGAGGGAGGTTTTGAGGAAATCTGTTGCGCCGTCGGTGATGGGGACGGCGACGAGGTGGGAGGGTTCGATGAGGAGCGGGTCGCCGACGGCCCGGAAGAGGTAGGTGAACCCGATGCCTCCGAGGACGACGACCAGCGGGGCTGGGATGGGGGATTGTTTCAGGGCCTTGATCTTGTCCCAGAGGAGGATGATGGCGATGGAGACGACGCCGACGATGATGGCACCGGGGTGGAGGTCGAGGGCGGCGGAGAGCAGTTCCGAGAAGGTGTTTTCGCCGTCGGCTTGTTGGAAGGACTTTTCACCCATGGGATCGGTATCGTGCCCGAGGAGGTGGGGGATTTGTTTTAGGATGAGGATGACGCCGATGGCGGCGAGGAGGCCTTTGATGACGCTGAGGGGGAAGAAATTGGCGATGATACCGGCGCGGAAGATGCCCATGCCGACTTGGATGATGCCGGCGATGACGACGGCGGCGAGGAAGGCCTGGAAGCTGCCGAGGGAGGCGATTTGGGCCGCGACCACGGCAGTGAGGCCTGCGGCGGGGCCGCTGACACTGGTATGGGATCCACTGATGAGTCCTACGAGGATGCCGCCGACGATGCCGGCGAGGATGCCGGCAATGGGGGGTGCGTTGGAGGCGAGGGCGACTCCGAGGCAGAGGGGGAGGGCGACGAGGAAAACGACGAGACCGGCGATGAGGTCTCTTTGGAGATTGAAGGAGTTGTTTTGGGTCACGGTTGCGGTTCTTCCCTTGATGGCTGGTTCCCAGAGGCAGGTTTTCAGCTTGCGAAGGTTGCGCTAGATGTCCCGAAGGTCAAGGGCCTTTGCGTGGGGGGCTCAAGGCCATGCGGGTTTTCATGGCTTGGCACGTGGGGGGTAAGATGGGGGGGCTACTCGGGTGTGGCGGCTTCGATCGCTTTATTCAGGTTGCCGAAGCCATCGTTCCATTCGTCCAGGCGGGTGATGTGGTTGCGTTTGGCGATGGCGATGAATTCATCGTAGGCCTGCTGGATGGTGTTGGGCATGGGCCAGGGCTGGTTGGATTCTGCGGCTTCCTTGCGCCAGGGCGACCAGCACATCATGAAGGCATATTGGACGGGGAGTCTGGCGCATTGGACGCGGAAGAGCAGTTCGGGCTGGCTGCGGACGGATTGCTCGGCCTGATTGAGGAGTTCAAGGGCACGGGTCATGGAGGTGAGCGTGAGGAATTTGGACTTATCGTTGGTGGGCCAGCTGACGCGGACGGGGGAGGCGGCGATGTCGGCGAAGCAGCCGAGCTTGTCATCGGCGGCAGCGGCGTCGTCGTGGATGAGGGTCAGGTAGGCTTGGATGGGTTGGGCGGCGGGGCCGAAGTAGCCTTGCAGGAACTCCTGGATGAGGGCGTCGGGATCGAGGGAAGGGTTCCAGAGAAGTTTGGCGAGGACCCAGGCGCGGAGCTCTGCCATTTCTGCGCCGTTCGTGGTGTAGGCGCCCTGTTCGAAGATCCCTTTGACGTTGTGATTCACGAAGAAGCGGACATTGGGGCCCAGGACGCGGAGGTTGGGATGGGGGAGGAGGTGGTGGCGGAAGTTGGTGACATAGTCCCAGATATAGAGGCGGTTACTGATCCTGGACCAGCCAATGATGTCGTCACGGAAGTCCTGATTGCGTTCATGGCTGAGCGGGACGCTGAAGGAGCACTCGATGCTGCAGAGCTGGACGATGACGTTGTGGCGGGGTCGGGTGAGGCGCGGTGGTTTGCGGGTGTATTGGTAGGCGAGCGTGCTGATCGCGATGTGGGGGAATTCCGGTTCGATGGCGGTTGCGACAGCGTTGACGAAGCGGAGCATGGATCCGGCGGGTGAGCCTTCCTCGGCATCGATGGCTTTACAGGCTTCGCAGGTGCAGTAGCCGAACCAGTCATTTTGGGAGACGGACGCGATGGTGGCGGCGGGGTTGGCGCGGAGTCGGCTCGTGAGGTTTTGGGTAAGCTCCTTGAGGAGTTCAGGGTTGCTGAGACAGAGCTGGGAGTGGTCGGCAGTGCGTTTGCCGTTGATTTCACTGAACCACTCGGGGTGTTGCTCGAAGTATTCAGCCGGGGGAATGAGGCTGTTGAACGTATGGACGAAGCCTTCGTAGATCTGCTTGCCGCCCCGGGTCTCGTCGCAGCGGACCGAGTTGCCATTGCTTTTGTTGCGGACGGCCCAGTCGGCGTCATGGGCGTCGAACCAGAATGGTTCACGATATTCCAGTGGAGGGGTATATCGAATGTTCAGTGGCTCGACGCTGATGGATGGATTTTGGGGGATGGTGGAGGCGGACGAGGTCCACCAGCGGCAGCCGAGCTGGTCCTCGAGGAAGGAGTAGACGGCGTAGAGCGTGCCGCGGGTGCCTTGTCCGGCAAGGATCAGTTGGTTTCCTGTGGTTTGGATGACGATGCCATCGGTGCCGAGGTCAGCGAGGGAGAAGTTCTCGTCGGCGAGGCGTGCGGCGGTGGGGCCCACGAGGAGGTGGTTGGGTTTGGAGGAGTCTGGAGTGCCGTTGGTGGTAACGTTGAAAGTGGCGCCGCTGATTGCGTGAAGGAAGCGGGCGAGTTCGCTGGCGGCATGGTATTCGGGGGCGGTGGCATCCGGAGCAACAAGGATATCGGCTTGTGCCTGGCCCTGGTGGGAAAGTTGGATCCCGGCGGAGACAACGGGCGGGGCAAGGAGGAGGATGGAGGTCGTGGTGACTAAAAGGGATATGTAAAGGGAGTTCATGCTGCAGGCCTGACGCGGGGTTGTGCGGTCAATTGGAGCAGAAGCAGGGGGTTCTGGAAATGCTAAACCGTGGGGCTGGTGGTTCTTCGAAGACGGGCTTTGGGGCAAAAGGATTGGGCAGGCAAAAAGACCTGAGGGGCAGAAAAATTGCCGGCGGAAAGATGGGGGGAGGGGATTTGTTTGTGATCTTCGTGTTTTGAGGGCTTAGGGGAGGGTAGGGATGGGCAGGGGGAGTTTGCTGGAGTTGGGGGTTTGGAAGAAGTCGACGTTGCCGGAGGTGACGTCGTAGATGGCACCGACGATGGCGATTTGGTTGGTCTCGACGAGGTGTTTCAGAGAACGGCTGCGTTGGAGGATGTTCTGGATGGTGCGCACGACATTGCGGCGGGACATTTCATCGGCATAGGCGGCTTTTTCGGAGGGTGCGGACCATTGGTCGGGGCGTTTGAGTCGGGATCGGTCCATGGATTTCTGGACTTCGGAAACGAGCCCGTCGAGGTTGTCGCAGGGGGTGGCTTCGCTGGCTTTGCGAGTGGTGGCGAGGAGGTCAATGGCGGCGTTGATGGCGCCGCAGTGGGTATGGCCGAGGACGACCACGAGTTTGGAGCCGACGACAGCACAGGCGTATTCGATACTACCGAGGAGTTCGGTGGTGGCGATGTTTCCGGCGACGCGGGCGGAGAAGACATCGCCCAGGCCGAGGTCGAAGATCACCTCGGCAGGGGCGCGGGAGTCGCAGCAGCCGAGGACAGCGGCCATGGGGAACTGGCCGGCCGAGGTGGCGTCCTTGACGCGGTGATGGTCACGGGAGAGGGGTTGGTTCTGGAGGAAGCGCTGGTTGCCTTCCTGGAGCAGCTGGAGGACGCGGGGCGGGGTCAGGGAGGTTTGGACTTCCCGGCTGGTGTAGTCGGTAAACTGGATGGTGTCCTCGAGCTGGGGGTAACGTCCGGAGAAACCTTTGAAACTGAGCGTGAAGCCGAGGGCTTTGCTGGTGGTATCGCGGAAGTCAGTGATGAGGTCGAGGACATCGGCGTCGATGTAGTCTGTATTCTCTGCGTTGAGGAGGACATGGCCTCCCGGGGGTGTGCTGCGCAGCGAGCGTTCGAGGGAGGCGCGGCTGAGGAAGCTCATTTGGTTGGCGAGAGTGATATGGATGACCTCGCCGCCGACGTGTTTTTCGATGGCGCAGCGGAGTGGGCGGCGGATGTTGCTATGGAGGATGAAACCGATGGCGGTGGCGAGGCCGATGAGGGCACCGATCATGAGGGCGGTGGTGACGATGGCGACAGTGGTGGTGATGAAGGGGATGAACTGGGTATGGCCTTCGCGCCACATTTGTTTGAGGAGTCTGGGGTTGGCGAGCTTGAGGCCTGCGGCGATGAGGATGGCGGCGATGGCGGCGAGGGGCAGGAGGTTGAGGATTTGGGGGAGGAGGGAGGCGGCGGCGAGGAGGAGGATGCCGTGGGTGATGGTACTCAATTTGGTGGTGGCACGTGCTTGGAGGCTGACCGTGGAGCGGGCGATGACACTGGTCATGGGGAGGGCGCCGAGCAGGCCGGCGGTGATATTGCCGACGCCTTGGGCCAGGAGTTCGCGGTTGGGGGGGGTGAGGCGTTGTTGGGGGTCGAGTTTATCCATGGCCTCGATGTTGAGCAGGGTTTCGAGGGAGGCGGCGAGGGCGATCGTGAGGGCCGAGAAATAGACTGTAGGGTTATGGAGCATGGACCAATCCGGGGAGGTGAGGGATTGTTGGAGGAAGTCGACGGGTCCGCTGTTGTTGGGGATGGTGACGAAGTGGTGTGGATTGAGGGCGAGAGCCGGGCTGATATGAGGGAAGACAAGGCTGAGCGTGATGGAGCCGAGGAGCACCACCACCGGGGCCGGGATGGCTGAGACCTTGAGTGGCGGGATATTGTCCCAGGCGAGCAGGAGCACGACTGAGGCGATCCCGATGATCGTGACGCCCGGGTGGAGGTGCAGGAGGGCGGAGAGCAGGTCGTTGAGAGTGCTGGTTCCGTGGGCTTGAAAGAATGACTTTTCACCAAGCGGCCCGGCATTGTGGCCGAGGAGCGGGGGGATTTGTTTTAGGATGAGGATGAGGCCGATGGCGGTGAGGAGGCCTTTGATGACGCTGAGCGGGAAGAAAGAGGCGATGGATCCGGCGCGGCAGGTGCCGAGGGCAATTTGGATGAGGCCGGCGAGTGTGACGGCGACGAGGAAGGCCTCGAAGCTGCCGAGCTGGGTGATCTGGGCGGCGACGACTGCGGTGAGGCCTGCGGCGGGTCCGGTAACGCTGGTGTGGGAGCCGCTGAGCAGGCCCACGAGGATTCCCCCGAGGATGCCGGACAAGACGCCGGCAACGGGTGAGACTCCTGAGGCGAGGGCGATTCCCACGCATAGAGGCAGGGCGACGAGCGAGACAATAAAACCGGCGGTCAGATCTTTTTGGACAGTCGCAAACATCGCAAGGGTTGGACGGGTTGTGCGGGCTGCATGGGGGGACAGACGACGTGGTGGCGGACATTGGACCAGCGGGGGCGCAGCGGCAAGCGGGAATCATGGACTGGGGGGGGCGCAGTCTGGACGCTCCTGAAGCGAGTGATCGTTCCGCCGGAGGAGCGGCTGCCGGCTTGCCGCAGGAGAGGTTGAATCCGGGTGAAGCATCTTGCGGAGGGCTCGTCTGCCTCGCCCTTCCAAGCGTCCGATTTGCCGTGCTATGGGTGTAGCAGCGTTTCCGTGACGCCCGCATTCGCCTTGCGAGCTGCGTAGGTCAGGCGTCCCGGGCGAGGGGTTCAGGGGGTGGAGGGGTGGAGCCGGATGAAGGTTTGGTTGGGGAAGGCGACCGAGTAGGAATTGGTGAAGAGGTTGCGGCCGGGGTAGTAATCCGTGGTGATGATATGGGCGCTGGATTGGAGGGCGGTATCCCGTCGGGCAGTGTTATTTTGGCGGGCTTCGTGGGTGCCGCTGTCGGCGCGGGTGCGGATGATGTAGCCTTGGGCGGCGAGGGTCTTGATTTCGTTGGAGGAGCTGATGGGGTTATTGAGGATGAGGAAAGCGGAGTCGGGGTGGCCCGGGGGATAGCTGGAGAAGGCGACGCGGTTTGAGGGGGGTACGGCTTGGGAGTAGGTGTTCAGGGTGGGGGTTCCGGCATCGAGGATGAAGATGAACTTGCCGCGGGTTTGTCGGAGGGAGGGCCATTGGTTTTGGGTGATGGCCTGGTTGAGGGAGCTGGCATTGGCTTGTGCCTGGGCGGGGCTGAGCAGGTGTTTGGGGCCGAGGTGGGTTAGGATTTCCTGGTTGAGGTCGAGAGCGGCGGTTTCGGTGAATGGGAGGGCATTGACGCCTCCGGGGACGTAAGCCTTGTCTTCCTTGATATTCATGGTGATGAAGACCGGGGCGTGTTGGGGGTTTTGTTCTGACCAGGCCTTGAGGGTTTGGAGGCAGTCGGCGAACGTGGCGTGGTGGGAGCGGAAATCGATATCGGGGGCGTGGAGAACCTTGTAGCCCGGGGAGAGCATGGGGGTGCGGTCGAACGGGGGGTGTTGACTGCTGAGGAGCTTCAGGGCGAGTGGATTGGCGTAGCGGCCGCCTTCGGGGTCGTAGAGGACATCAATTTCAAGGTTGCGTAGTCCGCGGTTGAGCTGGTCGGGGAGGGGTTCGTGTTCGTAGTGGAGTTCCTTGGCGGCGGCGGGGGCGACGGCAGCGATCATCTTTTCCACCTCAGGGGCGGGGAGGAGTTTGTAGCTGTTGTGGCTGCCGATGACCTGGATGGCGTTGAGAGGGGTGGAGTCGGGGATGGCGAGGTCGGGCTGGAGGTTGGCGGTCGTGGCTGCGTGGAGGCTGAGCGAGGTGAGGCCGATGAGGGGGATCAAGGAGAGGACAATGCGGTGCATGGCGGAAAGGGTTTAGCGTGTTGACCGGGATCTGGCCAGTCTGGCGGGTAGGGCTTGTCGGGAAGTTAGGGCTTGGTAGGGTCTGGGCCTATGAAATCTGGACTGGAGGTTGGGCAGGTGGGTGAGCTGGTTTGGGTGGTGGATCCCGGGATGACGATTACGTTGGGTGGGGTGGTGGAGGCGACGGTGTTTTCGACGCCGAACATGATTATGCTGATGGAGCGGGCGGCGCGCGAGGCGTTGCGGCCATATTTGGAAGAGGGGGAGGAGAGTGTGGGGGCGGAGGTGCGGGTGGAGCATTTGGCGCCGGCGTTATTGGGGGAGACCGTGCGTGGTGTGGCACGGGTGACGGCGGTGGAGGGGAGGCGCGTGAGTTTTGCCGTGCAGGCCTTTGCCGGCGAGCGGGAGTTGGGGCGGGGGACCCATCGCAGGGCCGTGATTCGGGTGGGGAAATTGTTGGAGAACTTGTCGAAGCTGCGTCGGGATGACGGGGTGGCGGCTATTGCTGGCGGGGAGGTTGCGCGGGAGCTGCCGGAGTTTCGAAGTTTGCAGGTGGAGGTTGCTGGGGGTGTGGCCGAGGTGCGACTGAACCGGCCGGGTCAGTTGAATGCAATCAACGTGGAGATGACGGGTGACTTGGAGCGTTTGGCCGGGTGGTTGTCGGGGGCAGGGGAGACCGTGCGGGTGGTTTTGGTGACGGGTGAAGGGGATGCGTTCAGCGCGGGGGATGACGTCAAGGAGCTGCCTTCATTGAGTGTGGATGAAGCGCGCCGGCTGAGTTTGCGCCAGGCGAACGTGTATCTGGCATTTGAGAGGCTGCCGCAGGTGATGGTGGCGGTGGTGAACGGGGTGGCGATGGGTGCTGGTTGTGTGCTGGCGAATGCGTGTGATGTGCGGTTGGCCTCGACGGCGGCGCGGCTTGGGATGCCGGAGATCCGGTTGGGTTGGCCTCCGGGATATGGGGTGGCGCAGTTGACGGCCCTGGTGGGCAAGGCACGTGCGTTGCAGATGTGTTTGTTTGGGGAGGGGATCTCGGCGAACACGGCGTTGGATTGGGGGTTGGTGAATGAGGTTGTGCCCGGGGCGATGCTGGAGCGTCGGGCCCGGGATCTGGCGTCGGCTTTGCTGCGGATGCCGGCAGAGGCCTTGCGCGAGACCAAGCGGTTGGTGCATGCGGATGAGGGGGCTTTGCCGAAGTTGACGCATCGGGCGGATACGGAGGCCTACATCCGGTGTTTTGCGTTGCCTGATGCGAAGGAAGGCATGCGGGCTTTTGCGGAGAAGCGGGAGGCGCGGTTTGCGCGTCCCGCTGGGGCCTCCGGTAGGGAAGTTAGGAGCTAGTAGCTGGGAGCTGGGGGACAAGCGCTTCGCGTGAGGGAGGGGATATGGGATATGGGATATGGGATATTGGATATAGGTTCGAGGTTCCTGGCTTTCCGCCTTCGCCAAGGCTATGGCGGACAGGCTGATTTAGGTTTGGTTGGACCAGGAGGAGGTGATTTGGGTGGGGAGATTTCCTTGGAGCCGGAGAGTGCGGAGGCTGAGGGCGTCGTTGCGTTTGGCGAGGCGGACGCCGTGTTCATCGGTCATGAGGGGGCAGTGGTAGAAGTGGGGGATGGGCCATTGGAGGGCCTGGTAGAGGAGGATTTGGCGTGCGGTGGAGAGGAGGAGATCTTCGCCGCGCACGACTTCGGTGATTCCCATGGCGTGGTCATCGGTGGTGACGGCGAGCTGGTAGGAAGGGATATGGTCGTGTCGCCAGACTAGGAAATCGCCGAAGTCTTTTCCGGCGATGAACTCCTGTGGTCCGAGGTGGGCGTCGTTGACGCGGACAGGTTGGAGGTGGGGGACTTTGAAGCGCCAGCCTCGGACGGGTTTGTTGGTTTGGGTGGGGGTATGGTCGGGGCGGCAGGTTCCGGGGTAGAGGGGTTCCTCGTCGGTGGTGTGGGGTGCGGAGAGGGAGTTGAGGATATCGCGGCGGGAGCAGGTGCAGGGGTAGACGAGGTTGAGCTGTTGGAGTTGGTGGAAGGTTTGCTCGTAGAGGTGGAGGCGTTGGCTTTGGTGGTAGCTGGCGTGGGGGCCGCCGATGTCGGGGCCTTCCTGCCATTGGAGGCCGAGCCATTTGAGGTCTTCGAACATGGCTTCGACGAACTGGGGTTGGCAGCGTTGGTGGTCGAGGTCTTCGTTACGGAGGAGGAGAGTGCCGTGGTGTTGTTGGCAGCGTTGTTGTGCGATCCAGAAGGTGCGGGCGTGACCGAGGTGGAGGTAGCCGGTGGGGGAGGGTGCGATGCGTCCGCGGTAGGGATGGGGTGGGTGGGGTATCATGGCTGCCACTGACGGAAGGAGGGCAGGGGAAAGGAGAGGAGTTTTTGGATTTTGGAGCAGTTGAGTGAGGTGTCCGCGGGGCGGGGGCTGCCGGCGAAATCATGGATTGAGGCGGGCTGGATGGGGCAGTGGAGATGGGTTTGGGTGGCGGCGATAACCTGGCCGATCTCGAAGCGGGAGAGGCGTTCCGATCCGGCGAGGTGGTAGGTGCCGGTGGCTTGTTGACGGACGAGTTCCCAGGTGGCGCGGGCGGTGACGGAGGCGTCGATGGGAGTGCGGAATTCGTCGGTGAACAGTTTGGGTGTTTGGCCGCTTTTCCAGGCGAGGATGAGGTTTTCTGAGAACGAACTTTTACCGGAGGGGGAGGTGCCGGCGTTGAGGGAGGTGCGGATGATGGTGTGGTTGGGGTTGGAACGGACGGAGTGTTCGGCGTCGTTTTTGGTCTGGCCGTAGACGAGCAGTGGGCGGGTGGGGTGGGCCTCGGTGTAATGGCCCTGTTGGCCGTCGAAAATGAGGTCGGTTGAGAAGAAGTAGAAGGGGATATCCCGGGCGAGTTGGGCGAGGTGTCGGGTGACCTGAGTATTGGCGAGTTGGGCGGCGGCGGGATTGTCCTGGCAAGCGGGGCTGCGGCTCATGGCGGCGCAGTGGATGATGATCCCGGGGGATTCCTGGAGGAAGAGCCGGGTGACGGCGTCGAAGCGGGTGAGGTCGACGTCCTGGCGGGTGAGCGGACGCGGGGTGAGGTGTGGGGCGAGCGTGGGGGCGGAGGAGAGGAGTTGGTGGCCGATGAGTCCGGCGGCTCCGGTGATCCAGCAGAGGGGTTTCACGACAGCGTTTGGGCGAAATGATAGGCGATGATATGGAGGCGGTTTTTGAGGTAGAAACCGTGGGCGGCGTGGCGTTGGACGCCGCTATCGAGGTGGATTTGTTCGCAGTGGAGTTTCCTGGCCTCGCGCGTGAGCCATTTGAGGAGGCGATCGCCGAGGCCCTGGTTGCGGTGATCGGGCAGCGTGACCAGGTCGTCGACGTAGAGGTATTTGCCCCATTTGAGGCTATGGAGGACCCGGTAGCCGGCTGCGGCGAGGACTTGATTGTCTCGTTCGAGAGCGACGAGGTGGTAGCCGTTTTCGGTTTGGAGCCGGACACGGCGGAGGCATTCAGTGGCGGTGAGGTTGGATCGCAGCTCGAGCAGGACGGGGGTACAGCGTTTCCAGTCGGTTTCGGTTTCTGCGCGTCGGATGCGTGTGGTGACGCGTGGGGGCATGGTGCTGGTGGTGCTAGTCGATGAGGCGGCGGGTGATATCCTGGTAGGCATCGATACGCCGGTCACGGAGGAAGGGCCAGTGGGTGCGGGTGGTATCGGAGGCCTTGAGGTCGACGGGGACGAGGAGGGTTTCCTCCTGATTGTGTGAGGCTTTCTGGAGGATTTCGCCGGAGGTTCCGGCGACGAAGGATTGGCCCCAGAACTGGATTCCATCGCCGCCGACGGGGGTTTCGTGTCCGATGCGGTTTACGGCGGCGACGTAGCAGCCATTGGCGACGGCGTGGGCGCGCTGGATGGTTTCCCAGGCCTGGTGTTGTTTTTCGCCGTGGGCGTCCTTCTCGGCGGGGTGCCAGCCGATGGCGGTGGGGTAGAAGAGGATTTGGGCGCCCTGGAGGGCGGTGAGGCGCGCGGCTTCGGGGTACCATTGGTCCCAGCAGATGAGGACGCCGATGCGGCCGAAGCGGGTGGACCAGGCGCGGAAGCCGAGGTCTCCCGGGGTAAAGTAGAATTTCTCGTAGTAGAGAGGGTCGTCGGGGATATGCATTTTGCGATAGGTCCCGAGGAGGGATCCATCGGCATCGATGATGGCGGCGGTATTATGGTAGAGGCCTGGGGCACGTTTCTCGAAGAGCGAGGCGACGATGACGGTGCCGTATTGGCGGGCGATTTTCTGGAAGGCCTGGGTGGAGGGGCCGGGGATGGGTTCGGCTAGGTTGAAGTTTTCGTAGTCTTCGCTTTGGCAGAAGTATTGGGAGCGGAAGAGTTCCTGGGTGCAGATGATTTGGGCTCCGTTGCGTGCGGCATCGCGCGTGGCTTTGAGGGTTCGGTTGAGATTATCGCGGGTATCCTCGGTGCACCGTGTCTGGATGAGTCCGAGGGTGACGGTGTTTTTGTCCTGCTTTTTTTTTCGGGCGCCTTTGGGTGTTTTACTCATGGGGGTGATGGGGCGGTTTATTTCCTGGAGCCAGCGGCGGCGGGGTTGAGGGAGAAGCCGGTTCCGAGGGCTTCGTAGGAGGCGCCTCCCGGAGGGATGGTAAAGAGCTCGCGAATGAACTTGCCGAGAGTCTCGTTGGTGGGGCCGTAGCCGCGGTTGTAGATGTAGTGCTCGAGGTCGTAGAGGAGGTCGTCGGCGGAGGCGTAGCGATCGTCGGGATTCCGGGCGAGGGTGCGTTGCAGGATGGCGTTGAGCCGTTCATCGATTCGCTGGTCGAGCTCGCGGAAGTCGGGAAGGTCGAGGGTCATCACGCGGTCGCGTGATTCATCGGAGGTGGCGCCTTTGAAGATATTGTAACCGAGGAGCAGGTGTCCGAGGACGATGCCCGCGGAGAAGAGGTCGGAGCGTTTGTCGGTGATCTGGAAATTGGCCTGTTCGGGGCTCATGTAATCGGCTTTGCCGGCGACGACTTCGCCTTCCTGGTCCTGGAGGAACCCGCGGGCTTTGGCGATGCCGAAGTCGGTGAGTTTCACATCGCCCTCGAAGGCGATCATGATGTTTTTGAAGCTGACGTCGCGGTGGACGATATTGAGGGTATTGCCTTCGCGGTCGGTTTTGCTGTGGGCGTAGGCGAGGCCGCGGGCGATGCGGCTGACGATGAAGACGGCGAGTTCGAGCGGGAGGACGCGGCCGTTTTCGGTGAGGCGTTTACTGAACTGCTCGAGGTTCACGCCACGGACATATTCCATGACGATGTAGTAGAGGCTTTCGGAGGTTCCGAAGTGGTAGGTCTGGACGATGTTGGTATGGATGAGGTCGGCGACGAGGCGGGCTTCGCCCACGAAGTTTTCGAGGAACAGTTTTTGTCGGGCGAAGTTTTCGCGGATGACTTTGATGGCGACGCGTTTGATGAAGTTTGAAGCACCGAGTTGTTCGGCTTCGTAGACGATGCCCATGCCGCCCTCGAACAGTTTTCGTACGATGCGGTATTGGAATTCGCTCTTCAGGAAGGAGAGTTGATCCATTGCGGTGATGTTGTTGGAAAGGCGGGTTGTGTCAAGCTTGTGGGGTTGTGCGGGGAACGTTGCGGGCGTGGATTTGCTGGAGACTTTTGCCTTGCGCGGGTGGGGTGTATGGCGTTAATTCGCCTAAGGATAGGTTCCCTGAGCTACCTCCGCAGACAACATTTAACGTAGGACTATTTTATGTCGAAACCATTGAGCAAGACCCAGATTGCGGCTTCCTTGGCCGAGCAGGTTGGGGTGACGAAGAAACAGGCGACGGATCTTTTGGATGCATTGGCCCAGATGGCCTATGACAATGCGAAGAGCACGTTTACGTTGCCTGGCATTGGCAAGCTGGTGCTGGTGAATCGTGCGGCGCGCACGGGGCGCAATCCTGCGACTGGCGAATCGATTGAGATTCCGGCGAAGCGGGTGTTGAAGTTCCGTGTGGCGAAGGCCTGCAAGGACGCGATTCTGGGCGACGAATAAGGGGCTTTTGGATATAGCGAGGCACTCTGGCGATGTCGGGGTGCCTTTTTCTTTTTTACGATGAAGATGGCGATTGTGGGTTGCGGGGCGGTGGGGAGTTATTATGGGGCGCGGCTGTGTCGTGCCGGGCATGAGGTGCATTGTTTGTTGCGGTCGGACTATAAGGTGGTGGAGCGGGATGGGATTCGTGTGGAGAGTGTGGATGGGGATTTTACGGTCTGGCCGTATGCTGCGCGGGAGGCGGATGAGGTGGGTCCGGTGGACGTGGTGTGGGTTGCGTTGAAGACGACGGCGAACGGGATTTTGTCGGAAGTATTGCCGCCGTTGATGGGGGAGGAGACGGTGGTGGTGAGTTTGGAGAACGGGTTGGGTGATGAGGAGCAGGTGGCTGCGGTGGTGGGTGCTGAGCGTGTGCTGGGGGGGTTATGTTTTGTGTGTTTGAACCGGATTGCTCCTGGGGTGATTTCCCATATGGCGCACGGATTGATTGTGCTGGGTGAGCATGGTCGGCCGGCGATGGAACGGACGGAGCGGTTGGCAGAGTGTTTGCGGCGGGCGGGGGTGCCGTGCCGGGTGACGGAGGATTTGGGCAGGGCTCATTGGGAGAAGCTGGTTTGGAACATTCCATTCAACGGGCTGGGGGTGGCGGCGGCTGCGGGATGGGATGCGGTTCAATCGGGTGTATTGACGCCCGGGGTGGAGCTGGGGGATGTATGGCCGACTGACCGGCTGTTGGCGGACGCTCGATGGGAGGGATTGGTGCGTGAGCTGATGGGGGAGGTCTTGTTGGGGGCGCGGTCGCAGGGTTATGAGATTGAGCAGGCCTTTGCGGAGGAGCAGGTGAGCCGCACGCGCGAGATGGGGGCGTATCTGGCGTCGACACTGCTGGATTATCAGCAGGGGAAGGCGTTGGAGGTGGAGAGTGTCTTCCTGGAGCCGTTGCGGCGAGCAAAGGCTGCGGGGTGTGCGTTGCCTCGATTGGAGGCATTGTGCGGGGTGTTGGCGGCGATGAATCCTGCGGGTTGAGGAGGGGTGGGATGAGCCGTTTCTTTCTACCTGCGGTTTTGTTTGAGGGATCGTTGGTTGTGGCGGCGGCGTTGTCTGGCTGGCTGGTGGGTTTGGATCCGTGGGTGAGCTGGAG
>JBMTVN010000053.1:0-18166 GCA_049451415.1 Limisphaerales bacterium
TCCCGGTTGTAAGTAAGGCCGTTGTAACCCGCGTTGGGATCGCTCTTCTGTGCAGACACGCTGGGCAACATGTAGAAAGCATCCCGCACCTTGCCGTCCCCGTTGTAATCCAGCGACACAATGTAAGGATTCCCCCAGGGATCGCGATAGATCCCGTCCGGTCCCATTCCACCAACAGTCGTGGTGTCCTTGCGCTGAACGTCCAGGTAAACATTCCGTTTCGGATTCAACCCGTGATCGCGGTTCACGGTGGGCTGCCCACGCCACTCGTCCGTCGCAGTAAGAATAAACATCAGCTCCGAATTGCTGTTCCGATAGTCCGGCGCCAGCCCCTGCGTGTAAATGGGCACCAGCATCGATTCCGGCCCCAAAGCAGGCTTCCCAAACCGCGTCAACTGATTGTACCCCTGACCCGTAAAATGATAGGTTCCAAAGGTGAAATCATTGTCGCTCGCCACCTGGCGGACAATCTTCCCCGCCGGCATCCGGTTGTAATCACTCTCGTATTGCGTGATCGCAGTAATGATGTCCGTCAATTCTACCTGCGCCCGCGCCCGCTTGGCCTTGTTTTTCACTGCAGCCAAGGCCGGCAGTAACAGCCCAGCCAAAATGGCAATGATGGCAATCACTACCAGCAGCTCAATCAGAGTAAATCCACGCTTGTGTTGCATGAGTGTCTTCATAAGAAAAAACGCGGGGCTCGATCCAGCCCCAATACGCCCGCACTGAACCGGCCTCCAGAAAAATTGCCCCTCTTGCCCCGCCGCCGATACCCGGCTCCCCCAGCACAACCAGACACCCTGCCCGTCCAGTCGGCTTCCCCCAAACGCCGCAGCTCAACAGGGTGCACCCGACCCGAAACCCACGGCTCAATAGCCAGGCTCCGTGATGCAGATCCAACCCCTGTGCTCTGCTGCGTGATCATAACCACTGTCTACTTCACCAGTTGCCCCACCACGTAGGAGTCCGATCGCCAGTTGCTGATGATCCGGACATCCTTCCCGTCCACATACTCCGCCCACAATTCAAATCCACCGGGATTGTTGGTCGCCATGCGGTTGTCCGGATTCCGGTAACGCCATGGATTCACCCCCGGCTTGCCAGGAATCGGCTGCACCGCCGCCGCCCGCGGCCAGGGGGCCGGCACCACCAACACCTCAACATCATCCCCGGGCGCGCCGATCTCCTCGTACTGCTCAGCCCTGAAATTGACAAAGCTCTTCACTCTATCCTGCTCCATCGTGGCGTTTTGAAAACCCTCCACCCCAAAATAGGCCGGCACCCGGTCCGCCCGCAAAACCTCACCACCACCTCGCGCCCGGAACTCCGCCGTCTGGTTGTCCACCACCACGCCAGACAACTCGTAAAACAACGGCGGCTGGGCGGGATTCAGCGGATTGTCAGGCGGATAAGACCCAATGTCTTCCTTGTAGGACTCGATCGCCGTGATCAGCTGCGTTAGCTCTGCCCGAATCCGGGTTTCCTTCCCCTTCCCCATGGCACGCGTCACCCCGCCCACGGTAATCGCCGCCAGCAGGATGATCACCGCAATCACCACCATCAGCTCGGTAAGGGTAAACGCCAGTCTCGACCGACCACCACCGCCACTTCGATTGCCTTCTATGCCATTCATGATCTCTGCCAACTGTTAACGGTCCCGTAACTCATGCTCCAGCCTCTCGCTGAGCCACTGCTTCATCATGCTCTGATAATTCAAATACCTCGACCGCGCTAAACGCTTCACCCGCGACAACATACGCGGATCCATCCGCAGCGTGATGGTCACCGATTCCGTCGATTCACTGGCCGAAACCATGCACGACTCCATCAAGCGCAAACCGGGACGGTTCTCCATCCAAAACGCCGCCTCAGAGTCCTCGCCATCGAATAAAGGCACCTCGTCCCAGTGAGTAAAGGTGTTCATAACACCCCCACCCCCATGCCCTCTACCCGGACAATGTCTGGTTGAACTTCCGCTGGTAAAAGAACTGTTCCTCCGAATCGAAGGGTCGGGCGCAAATCACCCGTATCTGCTTGCCGTTCGTCCGGTAGACCGAAAATACGCCCAAGCCACTCGCCGATCTGCCCAGATTGAAAAATCTCGCCTGAACGGAAAACCTCGAGGAGTCCGGCAGCAACCGAACCGCAAACGGATCCTCGAAGGATTCCTCCACATCTCGCGGTGTCAGACTTCCGTTCCATTCGAATGGCGTGTTGTTCCAATCAAACTCCATGGGCCACGGTTCTGTAAATCATTCGCCCATGCATTGTGATTACATTGTATTTACAGACAAGCCGAAATCTTGTCAACCCACGATCACTTGCCCCCCATCCACCTTGCGCAAAAAACGGGGGCAGCGACCCTGTGGCCGCTGCCCCCGCCGAAAAACCAGCCTATCAGTCACCACCACCACCACCCTCAGATCCCAACTGATCGATCAAGCTGATCAAGGGCATGAACAAGGCAATAACGATACTACCCACGACCACGGCCAAAAACACGATCATGATCGGCTCCAGCAAGGAGGTCATAGCCGCCACCGCGTTGTCCACCTCTTCGTCGTAGGTGTCGGCAATCTTCAACAACATCTCAGGCAACGCACCCGTCTGCTCACCCACGTCCACCATACTAATCACCATGGGCGGAAATACCCGGGAAGCGTCCAGCGGAGTAGTGATAGTCTCACCCTCCTTGACGCTCTCATGCACGGCCGACACGGCGTTCCCAATAATCACATTGCCCGAGGTCTCCTTCACAATGGTCAACGCTTGCAGAATCGGAACACCACTGCTAACCAAAGTCCCCAAGGTACGCGTAAACCTCGAAATCGCAACCTTATGCACCACCGGCCCCAACAAGGGAAAAGTCAATTTCAGCTTGTCAAATAGCTTCCTCCCCAGTTTGGTTTTGGTCGCCAGTTTGCCCAAAATCACGATAACAATGACTCCACCCAAGGTCTCCAGGGCATGCTGGGCCACGACACGACTAATGCTCAGCACAAAGACCGTGAAACCAGGCATCGGCTTCCCATCGAGCATGTCCGCAAAAATCATCTCGAACTTGGGAATAACAAAAACCAGCAGAATGGTAAGGATGGCCACCGCCACGGTAATGACCGCAGCAGGATAAAACATTGCGGAAACCACCTTGCCCTTGATCTTCTGGGCCTTCTCCATGAACTCCGCCAGACGATTGAGCACAACTTCCAGCACGCCACCGAGCTCACCCGCCTTAACCATGTTCACAAACAACCGGTTAAATACCTTTGGATGCTGTGCCAACCCTTCGGAAAACGTACTGCCGCCCTCAATCGAAACCGCCAGCTCCCCAATAATCCGCTTCAGGGTCGGATTCTTCTCCTGCTTCTCCAAAACCCTCAACCCGCGTAACAAAGGCAAACCCGCATCCACCAGCGTCGCCAGCTGACGCGTGAACGTGGTCAGCACCTTCGGCTTCACCTTGCCGCCCAGCCCGGGAATCTTGATTTTGGGAAGCGGGATGTTGATGCTCCCCATCCCCCCCTTGCCACCTTTCCCGCCAGCAGCCGGCGCCTTCCCCTTCTTCTGCCCACCCTTAGCCTTCCCCCGATCGGCTTCTACCACCTTCGTCGGGAAAAACCCCATCTCCTTGAGCCGGTTAATCGCCTCGTTCTGGTTGCCCACCTCCAAGGTTCCCTTGGTCTCCTTCCCACGGGAATCCATGGCCACATAATTATACTTTGGCATATGTCGGCTCTCCTAAATCGGCAGGCTAGGTGTACTTCAAAACTTCCTCAATCGTGGTGTCACCCTCGAAGATGCCTCGCAGACCGTCTTCGCGCAAGGTCACCATTCCAAGTTCCACCGCCTTCTGACGCAACACCACGGTCGGTGCCCGCTGGTTGATCAGCTCCCGAATCTGCTCGCTGATCGGCAACAACTCGTAAATCCCCTTCCGCCCCTTGTAACCGCTGTCATTGCAGGTGCCGCACCCTCGCCCGTAATAAAACACCTTGTCCCCCACATCGTGGGGCGAAAGATTCAACAGCGACAGCTGGTTCTCGGTCGGCTCAAACGGTGTGCGGCAATTCTTGCACACCGTCCTCACCAACCGCTGCGCCAACACACACAGCAAACTCGATGAAATTAGGAATGGCTCTGACCCCATGTCCACCAAGCGGGTAACCGCACCGGGCGCGTCATTGGTGTGCAGCGTGGTCAGCACAAGATGGCCCGTCAAGGAAGCCTGAATGCCAATCTGCGCCGTCTCCAGGTCACGCATCTCCCCCACCATGATCACGTCGGGATCCTGACGCAAAAACGACCTCAGGGCCTTGGCAAAGGTCATACCAACATTCTCGTGGATTGCGACCTGCATCACCCCCTCAATGTCATACTCAACAGGGTCCTCGGCCGTCAGCAGCTTGGTGTCAATCGTGTTCAGCCGCCGCAACGCTGAGTAAAGGGTCGTGGTCTTGCCGCAACCAGTCGGTCCCGTGACAATCACAATCCCGTTCGGCTGCTGAATCACCTCCAGCATGTAATTGTAGAGGAAATCCGGAAAACCCAGGTTCTCCAAATCCATGCTCACCGCCGAGCGGTCCAGAACACGAAGCACCACCGATTCCCCAAATTGGGTCGGCAATGTCGAAACACGAAGGTCAATAGGCTTGCCCGCCAAGTTTAAACTGATACGGCCGTCCTGGGGCAAACGCCGCTCCGCAATATCCAGGTTCGCCATGACCTTGATACGCGATGTCACCGGCACAGCCAGATGCTTGGGTGGAGGCGCCATCTCATACAGCGCGCCGTCCATACGGTAGCGGATCTTGAACTCGTCCTCAAAAGGCTCAAAGTGAATATCGCTCGCCCGGTCTGAGACCGCCTGCATCAAGACCAGGTTGACGAATTTAATGATCGGAGTCTCGTTGGCCAGGTTCTCGAGGTTCACCTCCGTCCCTGCCACCACCTCCGCCATCTCCTTGCTGAGGTCGGTGTCCTCACCCAACTCCTTGAGCACATCCCCCATGCTCTCCCCCATGCTCTCCTCCCCGCCAAAATGCTTGTTGATCGCAGCCTCAATCGTCCCGGGATCGGCCACCACCACTTGAATCTCCTTGCCGGTCTTGTAGGACAGCTCGTCAATGGTCGCCGGGTTCATGGCATCCGCAAATGCCACCCGCACTGTAGTGCCATAGACCGCCACAGGCAGGCAGTTGTGCATCCGGCAGTCCGTCGAGGGTATCGACTCCAAAACCTCCTTCGTCAGCTCTGAATCCTGAATCTCAACCACCTCGGTATGCAGATGATCCGCCATCACCTGCAAAATCGTGGCACTGTCCAGTAACTGGTTGTCCTGCAGAATCTGATAAACCGAAGTTCCCGTCCGGTTATGCTCCTGCCAGACTTCCTCTAGCTGCATGTCGTCAAGCAAAGCTTGCTCCTGCAGCAGCGCAAGCAGGGGATGGCTGGTGGCAGACATGTCAAAAAATCCTAGCGCTAACTCAAGTTCTTAATCGTTACCCAAAACCTCTTCCCGCGAACGCCCGGCCTGGATGTCCTGAAGCTTCAACATCACCGTCGCAGGATCCTGTGCCTTGGTCAGCACTTCCTGCTCGGAAATCAATCCCTCCATATACTTGTCCAAGAGAAAGCCATCCAGCGTCACCATTCCATACTTCGCACCGGTCTGAATGTCCGAGTTGATACGGAAAGTCTTGTTGTCACGAATTAGCGCCGCAATAGACGGCGTATTGATCATGATCTCAAAGGCAGCCACGCGACCCGGCTTGTCAGAACGCGGCAGTAGGATCTGGGAGATCACAGACTGTAACACCGTGGACAGCTGGATACGAATCTGCTCCTGCTGGTTCGTGGGAAAGGCGTTGACCAAACGGTCGATCGTCTTGGCCGCCCCGGTGGTATGCAGAGTTCCGAACACCAAGTGACCCGTCTCAGCCGCGGTAACCGCAGCATCAATCGTCTCCAAGTCACGCATTTCCCCCACCAGAATCACGTCAGGATCCTGACGCAACGCTCGACGCAGCGCCTCAGCAAAATTTGGCACGTCCACGTTCACTTCACGCTGCGTGATCACCGCCTTCTTGTGCCGGTGATAATACTCAATGGGATCCTCAATCGTGATGATATGGGCATCATCCCGCTCCTCATTGATGATGTTGATCATCGAGGCCAAAGTCGTGGTCTTCCCGCTACCCGTGGGACCCGTCACCAAAATCAACCCCCTGGGCTTGTAAAGGAGCTCCTTGGTCGATGCCGGAATCCCAATTTGCTCCATGGTCAGCAACTTGCTCGGGATCTGACGGGAGACAATCGCGAACTGCCCCTTCTCTTTAAATACACTCACCCGGAAACGCGCCGCCTCACCAAAGGCAAATCCAAAGTCCACCGACCCCTTCTCCCGCACCTGCTGAATGTGATCCTCCGAGGTAATGGACCGCATCAATTCTTCCGTATCGTCGGGCGTAAGCGCGGGTCCTTCAACCCGGTGCAGCACACCATGGAGCCGGATCACCGGCGGAACACCCACCCGGATGTGCAAGTCTGCAGCACCCTCAGTCACCACGAGCTGCAGCAAATCTGACATCGAATATGACATACCAGTCGCTTTCTTATTTCCCCGCTAACTTTAATCCTTGGACAGCCCAGCAGACTTCAACTCACTAGAAATCATTCCGCATCCGAAATAGTTGCCCTGATCACCTCGTCTGCAGTCGTCATCCCCGCCAACACCTTCCGGGCTCCGTCCTCGCGCAAGGTTCTCATCCCGATTTCCCTCGCCCGACTCCGCAACACCGAAGCTGGCACCTTCTCGTAAATCAGTTTCCTGACCTCGTCATCAATCACAAACATCTCGAAGATGCCGAAGCGTCCGCGATGACCTGTCTTGTTACAGTCGGCACAACCCTTGCCCTTCCGCACCGTCGACTCAGCCAGCTTCTCCTCCGGAATCGCCAGGGCCTTCATTTCACTGTCCGTCGGAGTATATGGCGCAGTGCAGCGCTTGCAGATCTTCCTCACCAACCGCTGCGCCATCAACATACGGGACGAAGATGCCACAAGGAACGGTGCAACACCGATGTCAATCAAGCGAGTCACGGCACTGGGCGCATCGTTCGTGTGCAGCGTCGAAAACACCAAGTGACCCGTCAGTGAAGCGTTGATGGCAATCGTCGCAGTCTCCAAATCACGAATTTCACCAAGCATGATCACGTTGGGCGCCTGACGCAGCATGGAACGCAACGCAGCACCAAAGGTCAGCCCGACCGTCTCGTGCACCTGAACCTGATTGATGCCGCTCATCTGATACTCAACGGGATCCTCCACCGTGATAATCTTGCGGTCAGGCCGGTTAATGTAGTTGAGCACCGCGTAAAGCGTAGTCGTCTTGCCCGAACCTGTCGGCCCGGTCACCAGCAGGATGCCGTCCGGCAATCCAATCATTCGCTCAAATGTCTGCTGGTCGTCCGTGAAGAAACCCAACTCGCCCAAGCCCAGCTTCAACCCCTCCTTGTCGAGAATACGCATGACGATGCTCTCGCCATGGTTCGTCGGAAGACAGGAAACACGCAGGTCAATCATCCTTGTCCCCACGTTGGACTGGATACGACCGTCCTGCGGGATGCGCTTCTCCGAGATCGACATGTTGGACATGATCTTCAGCCTGCTGATCATGGAAGCCTGCAGCCTCTTCGGCGGGCTCTTCATCTCATGCAGCATGCCGTCAATCCGGTAACGCAGCCGGAACTTCTTGCCCAAGGGCTCCAAGTGAATGTCCGACGCCCGCATCTTAAATGCGTCAACAATCACCGAGTTCACCAGCTTGATGATCGGCGCATCCGCATCCACCACAGAACCGTCGTCAACCGCCTGAACCTCCGCCAGGGTCGAGATCTGGATCTCACCCTCGGTGATGTCCTGGATCATCTTGCTAACGGCCGACTCGTCACCCTTGGAACCGTAATACCGGTTAATCGCCCCCTCGATGTCGTCCGGACTGGCCACCCGCGGCTCCACGTCCATGTTCAGCAACATCCTGAGGCTGTCCAGAGTCTCCAGATCCGACGGATCGCCCAACGCGACAGTCACCGTGTTCTCAAAGAGTGCAATCGGCACCACGCCATACTTCTTGGCGATATGCCGCGGCACAGCCTTCAAGACGTCATCGGAGATCCGAAGCTCGCCCACCTCTACAAATTCCACGCCAAACTGAGCGGCCTTGGCTTGCGCCACGTTCGCCGGCGTCAAAACACCCCGGCTCACCAGCGTGTCAATCACGCCTTCACCACTTCGGTCAGCATCTTCCCTGGCCGCAGCCAGCTCGCCATCGGCGACCAGGCCCATGTCTACCAGGGTATCAATTAAATAATCGTCACGTGCAGCCACAGACTTGTTTTTCTGAGGGATTTTTGGCGGCTCTTTTTCCGCTATGCGAGGAGGTCGGTCAATGCCAAAAGCGATAAGAACTGCCTCCGCGGCACGCAGGAGAGCCGGAAAGGAGGACCAGAGCACCCATGCCCGGTCTATCCCCCGCAAACCGATGCCCCGCACCAGAACGCAACCTGAAAATCACCACCGCAACCCCTTCGGTGACCGGTCGCAGATCTCCACCAAGGCCTGCTGCAAAACAACCGACTCGTCCAGGCTGCTCGACATCAGGCTCCTCCCGCATTCCATCAGCCTTTCCAGCGACCAGACCAACTCCTCCCGAGTGTAGTTGCGAGCCTGCTGCGCAGCCCGAAATACGACAAAAGCATTCATGAGCCGCGGATTGTAACGCCTGTCCGAGGCGAAGCGCGCCTCCGGCAGTGCCTCGAACTCCGACTTGAACCGATAGTAGTCTCCCGTGCTCCGAATCCACCCCTCCCCGACCATCTCCTTCGCCAAAAGCATCACCCGTACCTTGGAAATCAAACCGTAAAGCAGACCTATTTCCCCGCCGCTGCGCTCCCCCCGCGCCTCCCACAACTCCTCGTCCAGAGCCCGCAGCAGGCCTGCCAGGTCACGCTCACCCAGGGCATCTCCCAAGGCAAATGCCCGCGCCTGCTTGTTGTGAACCGCCACATCCCTCACATCCTTGGCCGTGACCTGCTCCCGCTGGCCGACATATGTGGCAACCTTGTCCACCTCGCTGAATAACTGTCCCAGATTCGGCCCCACCGACCCCACCAGAACCGCCACGGCATCAGGAGCAAACCGCTTCCCCGCTTCCCCCGCACGCCGATGCACCAGACTTTCCGCCCTCCCCTCCCAGTCACGCATGGAAGCCGAAAGCCCCTCCTGCTCCTCCACCGACCCAAGCTTCGAAAGCGTTTTGAAAAAAACGCGGCGCTTGTCCACTTTCCCGGCACTGATAATCAACCGCACCCCTTCCCAGCGAAAATTCGCCAACTCCACGGCGAACTCGCCCAAGGCCTCCACAACAGGCTTCGCCAACGCAGTCCGCTCATCCCCCAGAAAACTGCACCCCTCGAACCACACCACCTTGCCCGAGCCAAAGAAAGGGAGTGTCTGCAGCGCCTCACGCAACCGCCCCAGAACCCGCAAAGCCTCGCCAGTGTTCGACGCCGAGGCATCCAGACGCTCATGATCCATCCCCCCCAACTCTTCGCTCCACTCGTCAAACAACGCCCTGGCACGAGCCCGCACCAAAACGCTCTCCTCCCCGAATACCAGGACCAATGGGGCTCCCCCCCCGGCTTGTTTCTTCTTTGCAGGCATCTTCAAACTCCCCGGGAATGAAAGTCACCTTCAGCCCGGAAACCCCATCTGCCTACCGCTGCAACACCCCGCTGGCAAGCCCATCCACCCAGCCACCCACAAAAAGCCACCCCCGGTTTCGTGATTCTTCGCCCCTCCCCCCTCTACCCACTCCCGTCAATTTCCGGACATCAAGCCCAATGACCGACCCGGGAAAGCCAACGCAAACATGACCTTGCAACCGCTTGATCCACTTGGCACCGACTCTCTCCCGGATTACATTTTCCCCCATGCTCAAAGGGACCGTCGCTCGCTGGCAGACCAATTTCTTTACCGGCCTCGCCGTGATCATGCCCATCGTGGTCACGCTCATTGTCGCCGTGTGGGTCTTCGGCACGGTCTCCGGCCTCACCGATACCCTCCTGTTCTTTATCCCCAAACGCATCACCCACGCCGAAGGCCCCAATGGCCCCGGAACCGGCCCGCTGCTCTGGAACTGGAAACTGCTCGCCCTCCTCGTCGGCTTCCTCATGGTCAGCCTCATAGGCCGACTCACCCGCTACTACATCGGACGCAAACTCTTCCAGGCCCTTGATTACATCCTCCTGAGCATCCCCATGCTCAACAAAATCTACAGCACCATCAAACAGGTCAACGCCGCCTTCTCTTCCAATAAAAAGTCCGCCTTCCAAAAGGTCGTGCTCGTCGAGTTCCCCCGCCCTGGCCTCCATTCAGTGGGATTCGTCACCGGTGAAGGAGACGCCCCCCAACAAACCGATTCAGGCCCCAAGGTACTCAGTGTCTTCCTCCCCACCACACCCAACCCAACCACCGGATTCCTCGTGCTCGTGCCCGAGAACGAACTCACCTACCTCGACATCTCCGTCGCCGAAGGCATCAAGTTTCTCATCAGCCTGGGCTCCGTCCCTCCGGAACACGCCACCACCATCGCCCGCAAAAAACGTCACCCCGGCCTCTCCGTGCCGCCCGAGGAACCCCAGGAGGTCAAGGACGCAACCGAGTTCATCACCGCCGCAGTCCACCAACGCATGGGCTCGGAAACCTCACCCCCAAAGGCTCCGCCCCAACCCCGGGAATAGCCCCCCACACACACCATGCAAGATTCCGCCCAGGGTATCCTCCTGCGCACACACCCATTCTCCGAAACCAGCCTCATTGTAAGATGGCTAACCCGGGACCAGGGACGCATCGCCACACTCGCCCGCGGCGCCACCCGCCCCAAATCCCCCCTCCGGGGACGTCTCGACCTCTACTTCATTGCCTCAATCACCTTCACCCCAAGCCGACAGGGCACTCTGCACACCCTGAAGGAAGTCACGCTCCAGGAAACTTTCTCCAAGCTTCGCCAAAGCTACACCGCCCTCGCACAGGCTGCCTACGCCACCAGGCTCATCGAACGCGTGACTGAAACCGACACCCCCCTCCCCGGCCTCTTCGAAATCCTCAGACAGTTCCTCCACACCACCAGCAACGCTCCCCCCCATACACTCCATATCGCCGCTCTCGAACTGCAACTCCTGCAATGGCTGGGCCAAACTCCCGACCTCAGCGTCGCCCCCATCTCCCCAGGCAGCCGATCGATCTGCCAACACCTCCTCGAACCGAATCCGGAACTGCACCACCGTCTCCAACCCTCCCAGGACCAATCCCGCGAAATCCAACGCTTCATCAGCACAGAACTTCAAAACCAACTCGATATCCCTACCGACTGGCGCCCCCGCGCCTGATCCCCAGCCCTAGAAAAACACATCCCAACCCCCGGAACCCAAACCAACAACCCACCCCCATCTCCCATATCCCATATCCGATCTCCCATCTCCGATATCCGATATCCGATATCCCATATCCCATCTCCCATCTCCCCCACCTTACGCTTCTCTCTCCCGAATCTAGTGCCTCACATACTGCACGCCCGGACCGTTCATCAGCCCCTCAACATCCGCAGCCCCAAGGTCATGCCGCACCGTCACCTCCATGGGCCGGCCAAAAAACAACTTCCGGTTGCAGAGGTTTAATTGCTGGCTGATCCGACCATAAAGCTGCCCCGGCGCACGGTCCACCACCACCATCAGTCGATGCTCCTGCGCGACAATCATGTGCACCTCCGGGATCTTGGAAACCCGCCGCACAAACAACTCCAGCATCCGCTGTGGACGGTTCCGCACATATCGGAACAAGAGCAACGCCAACAGCATGAAAAACCATACGCCCCCCAAGCTGGCATTCGAAAACATCGGATACAGCAAAACCGCCAGGGCCACCCCCACCACTCCCATCCAAACCACCTGCGATGCCCGCAAGTGCGAAACCCGATCCCACGCATCAAGCGTCCACTCCCTCCACCAGGGCAAACGCCGGATACCTGACTCCGTGTCCCGCCGCAATACTCTCAAATCCTGCGCCAGCTGCCGCGCATCCCCGTAACGGTCCTGAGCCCGCTTCTGCAAACAACGCGCCACAATCCGCTGCAACCCCGGCGGCAAATCCTGACGATACCGATGCACCGAAGGCGTGTCGTCAAAAGCCACAGCCTGCATGGTCTCCATTGCCGTCGCCCGCTCAAAAGGTAACTCCCCCGTCGCCATCTCAAACAGCATCACCCCCAGGGAAAAAATGTCGCTCCGACCGTCCACCGGCAACCCCTTCACCTGCTCCGGACTCATGTAGGCCGCCGTCCCCATCACCTGCCCCGTCGCCGTCTGCGTCACCATCGTCAAATCCGTTCCCACCCCCGTGTCCCCAACCTGCTTCGCCAAACCAAAATCCAACACCTTCACGTGACCATCCTTCGTCATCATCACGTTCGCCGGCTTGATGTCCCGATGCACAATCCCCATGTCATGCGCCTTCGCCAGCCCCTCCGCCACCTGCACCGCAATATCAATGCTCCCCAGTAAATCCAACTCCTTGGCCCGCACCAAATCCCTCACAGTCCTCCCATCCACCCACTCCATCGCTATGAAAGTCGCCCCCTCAAACTCATCCACATCATAAACCTGCGCGATCACCGGATGAATGACCCTCGCCGCCGCTCGCGCCTCCCTCAAAAATCGCCTCCGCCGCTCCTCGTCCAGCGTCCACTCCCCAGGCAGCAGCTTCAACGCAACCGGGCGCTGCAGCTTCGTGTCACTCGCACGATACACCACACCCATCCCCCCCTGCCCCAAGACCCCCTCGACCCGATAGTGAAGCACATCCCGCCCCACCAAGGGATGCAACACCACCGTCTCTGACCTCGCTTCAGTCATCTCTCCATTCCCTATCGCGCATAACCACACCCGCAGAATAAATCGCGGGCAATTAAAAAGTCCGGCCCGGTGCCTCAACAGCTCCCGGACCGGACAACATCTCACCGGGATCAGTCCAACGCCAATCCCAAGAATAACTTCACCCAATCAGGCCTTCTTCACCTTCTCCCACCTCAGCGTCTTTGCCGACTTCAAAACGGCATCACAAACATACTGCGTGCTCAAGGCATCCCGGAAAGTCGGCCCCGCCACTTTCTTCTTCCCAACCGCGGTCAGGAAGTCCGCCACCTGATGCACAAAGCTGTGCTCATAGCCAATCTGCAGGCCCGGCACCCACCAGTTCCCCATGTAGGGATGATCGCCATCCGTCACATGAATAGAACGCCAGCCCCTGGTCGACCCCTTGTCGCGGTGGTCGAAATACTGGAGCCGATGCAGGTCATGCAAATCCCAGAAGATCGATGCGTGCTCCCCGTTGATCTCAAAGGTGTAAAGCGCCTTGTGCCCGCGCGCATACCGCGTCGACTCAAAAGTCGCCAACGAACCATTGTCAAAGCGCGCCATGAACGCACAGGCGTCATCAATGTCCACCTTCTGCACCTTGCCGGACTCCGTGTGCTTGCGCTCCTTGATAAATGTCTCGGTCATCGCACTCACCTGGCTCATGTCGCCGTTCAACCACAAGGCCGTGTCAATGCAGTGCGCCAGCAAATCCCCCGTCACCCCGCTGCCGGCCACCTTGGAGTCCAGTCGCCAAAGACCAGCTCCCCCTTGCGGCAGCTCCGGACTGATCGTCCAGTCCTGCAGAAACTTCGCCCGGTAATGGAAGATCTTCCCCAGCTTGCCCTCATCAATCAGCTGCTTCGCCAAGGTCACCGCCGGCACCCGACGATAGTTGTACCAAACCATGTTCGGCACCCCGGCCTTCTCAATCGCCTTCACCATCTTTAAGCCCTCCGGCCCAGTGCGGGACAAAGGCTTCTCGCACATGATCATCTTGCCGGCCTTCGCCGCCGCAATCGCCATCTCCGCGTGCACGTCGTTCGGCGCACAAATGTCGATCAGATCAATGTCGTCGCGCGCAATCAGCTCCCGCCAGTCCGTCGTGCAGCTCTCATAACCCCATTGCTTGGCAAATGCCTGCACCTTCTCACCGTTCCGCGCAGCCACCCCCTTCAATACCACCTCATACGGCAGATTGAAAAAGTTGCCCACTTTACGGAAAGCATTGCTGTGCGTACGGCCCATGAAGCCGTAGCCAATCATACCTACATTCAGTTTCTTCATAGTCTTCAACCTCGAAATCAATCGCTGCAGTCGATACGCAACACTCAGGCACACCAGCCGTGGTTGTCCCTCACCTGAATCATCGCCGCCAAAATGTCATTCCACGTCTGCTGGCTCTCCATCACCGAGTTCGGGAACATACAGCCGTCCCAGCAGATATGCTTGATCTTCCGCTGAACCTTGCCCTTCCCGTCCCGCAGCCAATAACCCGCATCCCGCGCAATGTTCAGCTTCCCGTTAGGATCCGTCGCCATGCAGTGCTTGCCCGTCTTCTCATGCGTTCCTGTCCCCTTCACCGTCGCGTCATTCTGCGCCACATGAAAATCAATCGTCCACGGCCGCAGCGCATCCGTCAGCTTCTGCATCGCCGCATGAAACTTGTCCGGCTCCCAGTTAAAGCGCTTGGGCACAATCCGATGCTCCTGGGCATTCTCTCCCAGCACATACAAAAGCGTGTGCGCCATGTCCGCCTGAAAACCCAGCACCTTCGGCATCCCCACCCCCTCCAGAACCTGCAGCATATACTTCCAGCTGTGCATGCCACCCCAGCAAATCTCCCCCTCCGCAGCCAGCCGCTCACCATGGTCCTTCGCCACCTTCGCCGCTTCCTTGAAAGTCTCAATAATCCGCTTCGTGTTCCCCTTCGGGTCCTTGTCCCATTCCGTCACCCCACAGGCCGAGTCAATCCGCACCACCCCATACGGCCTCACTCCCTGCTCCCGCAAAACCTTCGCAATCCGACACCCCTTCCTCACCTGCTCAACAAACTTCTTGCGCTCCTCCTCGTTCCCCATCGCTGACCCACCCCCGGTCGGAGGCCAAATCGGCGCCACCACCGAACCCACCACCAGCTTCTTCTTCGCCACCTTCGCCGCCAAACGCTTCAGCTGGCTCTCCGTAGCATCTATGCTGACATGCGGATCAAACAGAAAAATGTCCACCCCATCAAAACGAACCCCGTCCACCTCCGCCTTGGCCGTCATGTTTAACATGGTGTCCAAATCAATGCAGGGCTCCGCCCCGGGACTCCCCTTGCCCACCAAACCGGGCCACATCGCGTTATGAAGTTTCGGATAGTTGTTGCGGGTCTCGCTCATGGCAAAAAATCTCTGGCACCCCCAAACCCGACCAGCCACTCAGCCGCATAACACCCGATGCGCGCCCCAGCCAGTCTTCGCAAGTTCGTGGATCCCCAGAAGCTAGCAACCGACCTCCCACAGGCAATGCCAAAGTACATCACCCCAACCGCAACCCCCAGAAGCCAGCCTGTCCGCCGTAGCTCTTGGAGCGAAGGAGGAAAACCAAAGGTCAAAGGTCAAAGGTCAAAGGTCAGGAGTCAGGAGTCAGGAGTCAGGGGTTCGGACGCTGCGCCCCTCTCCTCTCTCCCTGCGGCGCCGCTCCGCGCGCCACAAAAGCCTTTCCGCCGCCGTCCTTCAGACTATGGCGGACAGGCCGCCCTCAGCGCGACGCGCCCAGAGTTTCCGGGTTTCGGAGTTTCAGAACAGCCAGCGCTGCATCGCAGCGTACCGAAATCGAAATCGGGATCGAACCACGCCTACCCCGCTACGCTTCCTCCTTCGCTCTTTGAGCTTCGAAGGACAGGCTGCGCTCTGCCCTTACCGCCAACCGCCAACCGCCAACCGCCAACCGCCCTCAGCGCTTACCTCTTCCCGCTTGCCGCTCTGCGCTCCGCGCCCCCCCTACCCCAACAACCCCTCCAGCCACCCCTGAAATTCCAGGTGCTGAATACGCCGCAACGCAACCTCCCGCTCCTCATCCCCTTCCTCCAAAGCCTCCTCACACAGCTTCAGCATCACAAAAGGATCCCACTCCCCGTCACAAGCCAACCCTCCCGCCCAATCCTCCCAGCCCTCATCCTCATACAAATCCATCACCAATTCCCCAATCCGCTCGTAAGTCGGGTGATGCCCCACCCGCTTGAACCAATACCCCGCATTCCAGTAATCCGGCTCCCTCCGATGCATAACCCCATGCAGAAAACTCCCGTCAGCGGTCTCAATGCCCTGCGAAATACTGTGGCTCTCATCCAGATAGTCATGCCAAAGCAACCCGGCCGACCTCAGGCAATCAGCCTTCTCCCCACCAATCCCATGCTCCCCACAAAAAGCCTGCACCAGGGCTTCCACCTCCTCCACCGACAACCTGCCCGACCGCGCCTCAGGCCCCAGCCCAGGTAGCTTTTCAATGCCCAGCTTATCCAGAAATGTCTCAGCCAAATTCACTCGCATGCCCCCCACCATGAAGTGCCTTACCCCAATCGCTCAAGTGCTTCCTGCCAAAACACCATTGCCTCCCGGACTAAACCCAGTTTTCATCACCCCCCATGCAGAGCCTGATCGCCAAAGCCGAAACGCTGCTAGAAGCGCTCCCCTACATCCAAAAATACAGCGGCGCCACTTTCGTAGTAAAATACGGAGGCAGCTTCATGGACTCCAATGACCCGTCCATCCGCTCAGGCGTGGCCCGCGATATCGTCTTCCTCGAAGCCGTCGAAATCAATCCCGTGGTCGTCCACGGCGGCGGCAAGGCCATCACCCGGGCCATGGAAAAGGCCGGCCTCCAAGCCCGCTTCGTCCAAGGTCAACGCGTCACCGATGAACCCACCGTCGAGGTCGTGGAACAGGTCCTGTCCCGCGAAATTAACCCGGAAATCGTCCGCATGATCAATTCTCTCGGTGGGGAAGCACGCGGCTTCTCCGGCACCGATATCTTCACCTGCCGCAAAATCCAGCGGGAAGATAATGAAGGCAAACCCCTCGACCTCGGCTTCGTCGGCGAAGTCATCGGGGTCAATACCAAACCCCTCATCGATTGCATCGAAAACGGAGTCACCCCCGTCGTCAGCCCCACCGCACGGGGTATCGATGGCAAAATCTATAACTGTAATGCCGATGTCGCCGCCGCCCAGGCCGCCATCGCCCTCCGCGCACGCCGCCTCGTCTTCATGAGCGATGTCCCCGGCCTGATGCGCGATCCCCAAAACCTCGACACGGTCATCCCCTACCTCCGCACCGCCGAGGTCGACCAACTCAAAAACGCCGGCATCATCGATAAAGGCATGATCCCCAAAGTCGATAGCGCCGTCGCTGCCCTCCGCGCCGGTGTCGACAAAGTCTCCCTCGTCGATGGACGCACCAATCACTCCGTCCTGCTCGAGATCTTTACCGATGCCGGCATCGGCACCGAAGTAGCCCTCTAACCCCACCCCCAACTCAATCCCAAGACCACACCGTGACCACCTCCTACGAATCCGTACGGGAACTGTTCAACCACTACGTCCTCCCCACCTACGGCCGCTTCGAAATCGCCCTCACCCGCGGGCAGGGCTGCGAAGTCTGGGACGTGAATAACCGACGCTACCTGGACCTCGGCAGCGGTATCGCGGTCTGCTGCCTCGGGCATGCCCACCCGGAAATCGCCGATACGATCGCCGCCCAGGCCCGCCAGTTGATCCACGTCTCCAACCTCTACTACCAGGAGCCCCAAGGCCGCCTCGCCCAACGCCTCGTGCAACACCTCGCCCCAGGCAAGATGTTCTTCTGCAATAGCGGCGCCGAAGCCAATGAAGGCCTGTACAAACTCGCCCGACGCTTCGGCCAGGAATCAGGACGTTTCGAGGTCATCACTGCCCTCAACTCTTTCCACGGCCGCACGCTCGGTGGAATTGCCGCCACCGGACAGGATAAGATCAAACAAGGCTTCGCCCCCATCATCCCAGGCTTCACCCACGTGCCCTACAACAACCTCGAAGCCATCCGCCAAGCCATCACCCCCGCAACCGCAGCCGTCCTGATCGAAGGTATCCAGGGAGAAGGCGGCATCACCATGGCCCAGCCTGATTATCTCATCGGCCTCCGCCAACTTTGCACCGAACAGAACCTCCTGCTACT
>JBMTVN010000054.1:0-18041 GCA_049451415.1 Limisphaerales bacterium
ATACGCCTCCTGAATCCGCACCCGCCCCACCTCAACTTCCTTCCCCATATTCCATTCGATCCAAGCACTCAGGGTGCCACTATCCGTCGCCCATCGCGTGGCCGGATCCCCATCCAAGGCCTGCCCCGGCCCAAAATCGGTCACATGCTCCTGATACACATTCGATGCCCTCGCCTCTACAATCGGCACCACCGACACCGCAGCAACCCCCATCACGGACGCCTCAAACTCGATCCGCACAACGGTATCGATCGGATCCATCAACCCCGGATCCACCTCCAATATCAGCTTCCCATCCCGCTGCTCCACCCCCACCTTTCCTCCACCCAGCAGGACCGCCGACCTCACCCCTACTCCAAGGTCCGGCAACTCCACCCGTCCCTGCCCCGACTCCAGCAAATGCACATACGCCACCGATCCCCGACGTGTGCTGGCCAGCGTCCCCGTTGGCTTCCATGGCCCGCCCCGGGTCCCATATACACTCTCCCCGTACCGACCTAGCCACTCCCCCATCTCAACCAACCGCTCCACCTGCCGAGGCTCAATACGCCCATCCGGCATCGGCCCCACATTAAACAACAGGTTCCCATCCCCCCCCGCACACCGCACCAAGGTCTGCAAACACTCCTCCAATGACTTCATCTCATCCCCCGGCTTCCATGCCCACTGCCGACAAATGGTAATGCACGATTCCCAGGGCCGATCATCCTGATACTGCCCCACCCGCTGCTCCGGCGTATCATGATCCTCCGGCAATCCCGTCCGGTCATTAATCACAATCCCAGGCTGCAACCGCCGAATAATCTCCACCAAACCCGCACCGTCATACTCCTCCGCCCGCTTCCCCAAACCATCAAACCAAAACACATCCAGCCTCCCGCAGTTCGTGCACAGCTCCGTCACCTGCTGCTTCAAATAAGCCAGATACCGATCATGCCCCTCCTCCGTGAATGCATCCGCGTGATGCCAGTCCGGCTGCGAATAATACACCCCAAACCGCATCCCCGCCTCATGACACGCCTCCGACAACTCCTTCACCATATCCCGACCAAACGGACTCTCCTCACTCGTAATCCGATACTCGCTCGCCCGCGTGTCAAACATGCTGAAACCGTCATGATGCCGACTCGTAAACACCACATACTTCATCCCCGCCGCCCGGGCCACCCCCACCCACGCCCTCGCATCAAACCCCTCCGGATTAAACTCCCGATACAAATGGTCATACACCTCCACCGGAACCTCGCTTCCCCGGGACCCGTAACCCCGACGCTCCCCGCCCCTCGACCACCCAATCTCTGTCCCCTTCAGCGACACCGGCCCCCAGTGAATGAACATCCCGAATCGCGCATCCATCCACCACGTCATCCTGCCGCCATCCTCCCCACCCCACGCACCCGCCCCCAGAATCAACAACCACACACCACTCAAAAAGCGCATCAAAGCTGTCTTCATAGGCCACCTCATCACACGGAATGCAATTAATGGCCATAATGCACCAAGCCACTAAACAGCACCAGCATTACTCCACACTCTACTAAGGGACAGACAATCTATACGTAACCCCCTCAGCACCAACCCCCAACTCTTCGTGCGCTCGCCCCCCCGGCGTCGGACCACCAGCATCATGCCAATCTTGCCGAAACCAGCCACGGAACCCATTCTCACCCCGTTACCATGAACCAGTTACTCCGCCTCCTGCTTCCCTGTGCCTTGCTCCAGTCTGTCGCGATTGCCGGCAATCAAAACCCGGACACCGACTGGTTCTCCCAAGCGGGCTACGGGCTATTCATGCATTGTCTCCCCTCCAACAAGCAGCAGCTGGAACAGCTCAATGATTTCGATGTCGATCGCCTTGCCCGGGAAATTCATGAGTCCGGCGCGCAATACTTCATCATCACCCTTGGCCAAAACTCGGGCTACTTCATCTCGCCAAACACCACTTACGATGAACAGACCGGCTATTCAGCCGGCGCTCGCTGTTCCACTCGCGACCTCCCCCTCCACCTGTATGCCGCGCTCCAACCTCGAGGCATCCGCCTCCTCCTTTACCTCCCCTGTCAGGCACCCAATCGCGACCCCGCCGCCCAGCGCGCCTTCGGTCTGCCCGAAGGCCCCGCAGACCAGCCGCTCACGCTCGACTTTGCCAGGCGGTGGGCCGCGGTAATACAGGAATGGTCCGACCGTTACGGCGACAAAGTCAGCGGCTGGTGGTTCGATGGAGCCTACGATCACGTCCGGTTTGATGAGTCCGTTGCACAGCTCTACGCCAAAGCCGCCAGGCACGGGAACCCCCATGCAATCGTCACCTTCAATCCCGGGGTCCGGGTCATCCGTCACACCCAAACTGAAGACTATACCGCCGGCGAACTCAATGAACCGCTCGATCAGCTCCCCACGTCCCGCTGGCTCGAAGGCTCACAATGGCACGCACTCACTTACCTCGGCTCAAACTGGGGTCAACCAGACACCCGCTATACCCCGAATCAATGGGCAACATGGATCAACGCTGTGATGCAAACCCAAGGCGTGGTCAGCTTGGACATCGCTCTGGAGTGGGCCCCGGCAGACCGTCCACTTGGATCACTCCAACCTGATCAAATGCAGCAACTCCTCGGTATCCGCAAGTTACTCACGACCCGCTAACCCCAGCTCCTCCCGCGCCATGCCAAACCGCATCTCCCGACGCTCCGCCCTCCGCACCCTTGCGACCAGTTGCCTCCTGCCGGCCATCCACCACACCAAAGCCGCCACACCCACGTTTCCACCCATCCGCACCGTTAGTCGGGGCCCCGCCTTTCATTGGTTCGGCTACTATGACAAACAGGCCTTCGATCCAAGCAACCGTTTCGTCCTCTCTAATCAGGTCAACTTCGAACATCGCACCCCCAGCTCCACTGACTCCATCCGTATCGGCATGATCGATACCTCGGACAATGACCGATGGATCGAATTGGGAACCAGCCACGCCTGGGGATGGCAACAGGGATGCATGCTGCAATGGATCCCCCAGTCCACCACCGATGTCCTGTGGAATGACCGCGAAAGCAACCGCCACGTGTGCCGCATCCTGAATACCAAAACCCGACAGCTTCGCACCATCCCTCACCCCATCTATACACTCAGTCCTGAAGGCACCTGCGCCCTCTCCCTCAATTTCTCCCGCCTGCAGGTTTTCCGCCCGGGCTACGGCTACGTCGGCATCGCGGACCCCCACAGCCTGAATCCCGCCCCGGAAGATGAAGGCATTTACCTCGTCGACCTCCAATCCGGCGAAGCCTCGCTCATCCTCAGCTTGTCCCAGGTCGCTGCCATACCTCACCAAGGCAAAGCTCTCCACAACGTCCATCATTGGTTTAATCACCTGCTCATCAGCCCTGACGGGAAGAGGTTCATCGCCCTCCATCGATGGAGAGAATGGGACGCGAAAGCGAACCGCGCTACCTCAGGATTTACCACCCGCATGATCACCGCCAACCTTGACGGCAGTGACCTCTTCATCCTCGATCCCTCCGGCCACACATCCCACTTCATCTGGCGCGACCCGGAACACGTCTGCATGTGGACCCAGCCGGAAGGTCGCAAGGCCGCGTTCTATGTCTTTCGTGATCACACTCGCGAAATCGAAATCGTCGGGGAAGAAGCCATGCCCGTGAACGGCCACAACACCTACGTACCGCACACGAACAACGAATGGATTCTCAACGATACCTACCCCCAAGGCGAAGCCCGACTCCAAAAACCCTACCTCTACCACATCCCTTCCAATCACAAAGTCGAACTCGGTCACTTCTATCTGCCCCCGCAATACCAGGGAGAATGGCGCTGCGATACCCATCCCCGCACCAGCCCCGACGGCCAAACAGTGGCCATTGACTCCCCACACACCAACGCAGGCCGACAGCTTCACCTTATCGATATCAGCCAGATCGTCAGAGTGTAAAACCAGCCCGTCGGGGTCGGACCACGAGCTAGCACAAGGCACCCTGCCACCCCCCATCTTTCTGCCCCAAGATCCATGGTGGTCCGACCGCGAGGTATCAGGTCATGTAGGGGAGCTTCCAGGGAGAACGATACTGGGCCTTCACCAGGGCATTGGCCTCCGGATCATCCTTCACCTGCTCGTTTTCATGATCCCAGTGCAGCTTTCGTCCCGTGCGCAGGGCGATGTTTCCCAAGTGCGCCACAGTCGAAACATGATGCCCTGAGACCAGGTTCTGGTTGGGCTGCTTTCTTGAGTTCATACAATCGAGAAAGTTGCGAACATGCGCCGGCCGGGGATCGCCGCTGCCGGGAAACTTCTCGGACCGAAAAGCGTCGCTTTTCTTCTCCCGCAGGATTTCCCAACCGGTGTCGTTCACCATCAGGGTCCCTTCCGTGCCGGTAAACAAGATACTCCAGTCCTTTCCGTAAGGCCCGAGGCCGACGCCCACCTTGTGTTCCCACACCAACGTGTAACTCGGGAACTCATAGACCGTGATCTGCGTATCGGGTGTATCCGTGTTGTCCTTCAGCACGTACTTTCCACCACTGGACATTACGGCCTTCGGCGGTTCCTGCCCCATCCCCATCAGCAGGACGTCGATCAGGTGAACCCCCCAGTCAGTCATCAACCCACCCGCGTAATCCCAAAACCATCGGAAATTAAAGTGGAAACGGTTCGGATTGAACGGCCGCAGTTCTGCGGGCCCAAGCCACATATTGTAATCCACACCCGCAGGCGATTCGGCATCGGGCGGGTTTCCTACCCCGCCCACCCAATCAAGATAGGCCCAGCTCCTCACCATGCCAATCTGACCGAGCTTACCGGACCGGACAAAGTCAACCGCCTGGGCAATGTGCTCACTGCTCCGGCGCTGGGTTCCCATCTGGACCACACGGCTGTGCTTCGTACCTGCAGTCACCATGGCCCTCCCCTCAGCAATGCTCTTCGCCAATGGCTTTTCCACATACACATCCTTGCCAGCCTGACAGGCCATCACGGTCGGCAACGCATGCCAATGGTCCGGCGTCGCCACAATCACCGCATCCACATCCTTCCGGTCCAAAACCCGACGAAAGTCCTTCACTGTATCCGGCTTTCCCCCTCGACGCCTCTCCACCAACTCCACCGCGCCGGCGATTTGTCCATCATCCACATCACAGACCACCGGACACTCCACTTCGGGATTCTGAAAGAAGGTATCCAAGTCGCCCTTGCCCATGCCGCCACACCCGATCAGTGCCACCCGCACCTTCTCGTTTGCACTTGCGGCGGAAGCCTGCCCCTTGGCCAGGGCCAACCCAAACGGAACGATCACGGCACCCTGTGCCGACCTCGACAAAAACCGACGCCTTGTCATCTCATGCATCACTGGAATCCTTTCGATGGGAACTGGCCGATCTCCATGCCACACCACACCCGACGGAGTCAACTTCCCCCGAAACCAATTCCCCAGAACCGCGTCACGATGCTGACAGGATTCCGTGCAAATTCCTGAAGCGCATTGACCAAGAGTCCGCTTGACTTGCCGGCGGTCATTCAAGGAGCGTGCCGCGGTCAGCGCAGCACCATCACCCAAGTCGTATCCGATGAGTCTTACTCTTTCCTTCCTCCCTCAAGGCGACGCAATCGTCGTTCGTATCCATGGCCGCATGGACGCCTTCGGCACCTCCACAGCCGAATCGACCCTTGGCAGCACACCATTGGACAACACCAAAAGACTGATCCTGGACTGTGCAGAAATGTCCTACCTCAGCTCGGCCGGAGTGCGCCTGATCATCTCACTACAAAAGCGGCTAAGCGCTTCAAATCAGGAACTCGCACTATGCAGCCTCCAACCCTTCTGCCACGGCGTCCTCGAAATGAGCGGCCTCACCGGCCTCATCCCCATCTACGCTTCTGTCACTGAAGCCTTGGCACCGGCGCAGGACAGTTCCTTCCAACTGGACTCTCCCGTCGGCCGGTTCACCTTCCAACACCTCGACAGCTCTACCGGCACCATCGACATCCTCGGCGACATCGCAAACATCCTCGATTGCAGTGTCACCGCCGACTCCATCACCGGAAAACCGTTCTTCGAAACGGAATACTCCCTAGGAGCGGGCTCCATGGGCGGCACTCCAGAAGACTATCTCCCTGTCATCGGTGAAGCCATCATGGTCGCCGGCACCCTGGTCTGGCTGCCCACCGATGGACACGATACGCCCGATTACATGATCCCGCGCAAAGCCTCCACCAAGGTCATGCTCCAGACGGCTTTCAACGCCAGCATCCGCGGCGGCTTCAATGACTTCATTCACTTCACAGCGCCCATCGACCAACCCGCCACCATCCGAGACATCTACCGGACTCTATTCGAAACAGCAAAGCAACGTCACCCCAATGACCTCGGTGTCATCGGCCTCGCCATGCGCGCAGAAATCGCCGATGCCTACGGGGCCGGAATCACCCGCAGCCCCCTGCTCTCCAACCGTCCCTCGAACGGTCTCCCCATCACCGCACCTGAAAACTTTGCCGACTGGTTCGAGTCCGACAAAACCCCACGCAACCAAAACACCACCGCCCTCATCTGCGGTGCCGGTGCCGACCTGACTCGAGACCTGGGCGGCATTGACCAGGACCGGCTCCGACGCATGTTTTACGTCAATCCTGCCAATGCAGGCCAACAGACCGAATCATTGCACAATCACGCCGTTTTCTTTTCTGACGCACCGGAACTACTGGATCAAAGGGACATGGATGTCGAAATGCGCCACGTCGTTGATCACGGGCGCTTTGTCGATATGCGCCATCTCCTCGACCAAACCACCATCCGCAGCGCCGTCATCGCGGTCTCCTATATTCAGGAAGTCCGCGAGGACAGGCTGCGTTAGACATCGTATGCGCTAGAGTACTGACAGGACACACTCCTGCCTTTACCGTGTCGGCATGCACCAGCCGGCTCTTCTCCTCATTTCCTTCCTCTGCCTTGGCACATCAGGCCTGACGCCGCTGGCTCACGGCCAGAGCGATCCAAAATCCCAGCTCCGCGCGGAACGCTACGCCGTCTTCCAAAATGACGCCGCAGAATGGCAGGCCAAGGCCGATACCGCTCTGGCTGAAGGCCGCCCCTTTACACGTCCTGAAACTGACGATACCGACTGGCCGGAGATGCAGCTCCCCGCCCAGTGGGAGCAAGCCGGCCTTCCCGGACTGGATGGGCTGGTCTGGTTTCGCAAGACCGTGGAGTTGTCCAGTGCTTGGAACGACCATCCAGCAGTGCTGAGCCTCGGCCCCATCGACGACGCCGACATCACCTGGGTCAATGGCACCCAAGTCGGCAGCACCTCAGGACCGGACCAGCACGATACCCCGCGCGAATACACAATCCCCGCAGGCCTCCTGCAGCCCGGCACGAATCTCATCACGGTCCTGGTCATGGATTATCGGCGCAACGGCGGTATCCACGGACGCCCCAACCAAATGCTCCTCTCCCTAAACAACCCGGCACAACCCGACATCGTCCCGCTCGCGGGCAAGTGGCGCTACCAGGTTGGCGCAGCTCTACCCCCAAAACCCGAACCCCCCGGCGGCGGCAGCAAAGAACAGGACTTCGACGTCAACTACGACGAAGACCTCATCCACCCCTACCAGCTCCCGCCACTCCTCGTTACTGCAGAGGGCAAGCCCGTCACTACCGCCGAAGAATGGATGAATATCCGGCGCCCCCAAATCCTCTCCCTCTTCAGCCACCTCATCTACGGCTCGGTTCCCCAACCGCCCAGTGCCCTTGAAACCCAATACTCCGTCATCCAGACCGATCCCGGGTTCATGAACGGCAAGGCAACCCGCAAGGACATCTCGATCCGATTCTCCACCATCAACGGTTCCGCCGAGATGCTCGTCCTTGTTTATATTCCAAACCACACCACGGCCCCCGCCCCCGCCTTCATGATCCATAGCTTTGACAACACCCGGTCAGCAGGATTCGAAGCGCACCCGACCTATCCGGACGTCCTCCGCAATGGGTGGCCTCTCGGCCGGTTCCTCGAGGCTGGATTCGGCTTCGTCGTTGTCTACCAACAGGATCTCGTGGCGCACAACGAAGTGGAGTTCAAAAGCAGTATCCACCGACTCTTCTATCGGACCGACCAGAGCTTCCCCAAAGCCAGTGAATGGGGCGTCCTCGGCGCCATGGCCTGGGGAGCGTCCCGCGCGCTGGATTACCTGGAAACCGATGCCGGTCTCGACGCCGCGCGCATCGCCATCATGGGCCATTCTAAATGCGGCAAGGCAGCCCTCTGGACCGCCGCACAGGACCAGCGCTTCGCCATGGCGGTATCGGCCCAGTCCGGTTGCGCCGGCGCAGCTCTCTGGCGGCGCAAGTCTGGTGAGACGCTGGACAAAATGGTCACGCGATTCCCCTATTGGCTCTGCCGCAACGCCTGGAAATTCGTCGGCCAGGAGGATGACCTGCCGGTTGACCAGCACATGCTGCTCGCCTGTATCGCCCCCCGTCCGGTCTACGTCCACAGCGCCAACGGCGACACCTGGGCCGACCCGCGCGGAGAGTATCTCTCTGCCTACCACGCCTCGGAGGTGTATACGCTCCTGGGAAAGCAAGGGCTCACTTCCCCTGAATCGCCGGAACCCGGCCAACCCATCATGGAATCCGACGTCGGCTACCATACCCGGGAAGGAGGCCACTCCATCAACGGCTACGATTGGGAACGCTTTATCGAATTTGGAAAGCATCACTTGAAATAAACACAGCCCCCCACAGGAGAATCTCATGAGGACTTCAATCACAGTCATCCGCAGGTTCCTTTTTCTCGGCTGCTTCTCCTTGGTCCCCGGCCAGCTCATGGCCACCGCCCTGGACCATCCGATCAAAGTCTCCGTCAACCCGAACAAGACCCACCAAACCATCGATGGCTTCGGAGCCTCGGACGCCTGGCGCTGCCAGTTTGTTGGCCGCAACTGGCCGCTTGCCAAACGGGAGCAAATCGCCGACCTCCTGTTCAGCCAAGCCACAAACCAGACCGGCCAACCCCTGGGCATCGGCCTCTCGCTCTGGCGTTTCAACCTCGGAGCAGGCACCACTGAGCAAGGCAACGCATCGGGGATCCAAAACCCGTGGCGCCGCGCCGAATGCTTCCAGAATCCAGACGGTTCTTATGATTGGTCAAAACTCCAAGGCCAACGCTGGTTCCTCAATGCCGCCCGCAAACGCGGCACCGAACGCTTCCTCGCCTTCGTCAACGCACCCCCCGTTCACCTCAGCAATAACGGCAAAGGCTACGCGACCAAGGGTGATCTCCACCTCAATGTCAGCCCCGGAAAACTACGGGACTACGCGCGTTACCTTGTCGATGTCATAGAACATTTCTCCAAGGCCGGCACTCCATTCGCCTACCTCAGCCCGGTCAACGAGCCCCAATGGGAATGGGACGGCACCGGCCAGGAAGGCTCCCCCGCCCTCAATGAGGAAATCTCCGCCCTCGGGGGGTATCTCTCCCACGACCTCTTCGAGCGCCAGCTCACAACTCACATCGTCATCGGCGAGGCAGGCACCATTGGACACGCCGCTATCGCCATGGATTCGGTCGGCATGACCAGCGACGGACGCGATAACCAGGCCCAGTTCTTCTTCTCCCCCGACTCCCCCTTCAAGATCTGGTGCCTCCCCAATGTCGAAAACACCATCTCCGCCCACAGTTATCACTCAGTCTGGCCAGTCGACAAACAGGTCACCTACCGCCAGCAGGTGTACGCAGCACTGCAAGCCGCAAATCCCGACCTCGGTTACTGGATGAGTGAATATTGCATCCTCCAGCGCAACGATGAAATCCGCAGCGGCGGCCGGCGCGATCTCGGCATGAATACCGCACTCTATGTGGCCCGCGTCATCCACCACGACCTGACACTGACCAACGCCCGCTCCTGGCAATGGTGGACCGCCATCACCCAATGCGACTTCAAGGACGGCCTCGTCTATCTTGACGACGGTTCCCGTGGCGACAACGGACGCATGGGCCCGGAAACCGGAAGCCTGCGGCACGACGGCGTGGTGCGTGAAAGCAAGCTCCTTTGGGCCCTCGGCAACTACTCCCGCTTCATCCGGCCGGGGGCTGTTCGCGTCAGCTGCCAGATCGAACCCGGACAGTCCGCCACAGACGGAGTGCTTGCCTCCGCTTACCGCACCCCACAGGACCAAACGGTGGTGGTCCTGACCAACCTCTCCCCAGAAGAGCAGGTCTGCGACCTCGGCTACGCCGCAAACGCCACGGTCTATACAACCGACCAAACGCACAACCTCTCTCCCAGCCATCAAAGCTCGGACAGCATCTTCCTGCCGCCCCGCTCAGTGGCAACTGTCTGCCCGGAGTGACCCGGAAAAGCCCACCCAGCTCTGCATTTCTCACCCGGGCGCTAACCCGCCAGGACCTCTGGTATCTCATGCTGCATCAGGCTGCCACCCCTCGGCTCATACACTTTCCGTATCCCACTCCAAAGCCGGAGAAGAATTAAGGGGTTTTCGGTTCACTCTACTTCTGCTTTCAGCGAACCTCCCGCCTCGCGACAAGCCTGAGCCGGACTGGTTGAAAAGAACGCAAACACCATGCAACAACTGAGCGCTTTCACCTCTTGGATCAATGGGATCGTTTGGGGTCCACCCATGCTGGTCCTGATCCTCGGCACCGGAATCTTCCTCACAATCGGCCTCAGGTTCATGCCCATCCGCAAGCTCGGAACAGGCTTCAAACTGCTCTGGTCAGGACGCCAGGCTAACAGCGAAGAGGCTGGTGAAATCACCCCCTTCAATGCCCTGATGACGGCACTCTCAGCAACCATCGGCACCGGAAACATCGGCGGCGTGGCCGTAGCCATCGTCATCGGCGGCCCCGGTGCAATGTTCTGGATGTGGATGACCGCACTCGTCGGTTTGGCCACCAAATACGCGGAAGCGGTAGCCGCAGTGAAATACCGTGAACGAGACGCCTTGGGTCATCATGTGGGCGGTCCGATGTATTACATCAAGAACGGTCTCGCGCCGCGATACGGCCGGTTTGCCAACGTCCTGGCTGCCTCCTTCGCCTTCTTCGGGGCCATCGCCGGATTCGGTATCGGCAACGGCACTCAGTCAAATGCCGTGGCCGGCGTCATGGCTGAATCCTTTTCCATCCCACCGTTCGCCAGCGGCCTCGTCATGACGGTGATGGTGGGAGCAGTCATACTCGGCGGAATCAAGCGGATCGCCAACGTGGCCGGCATCCTGGTCCCATTCATGGCCATCAGCTATGTAGCTGCAGGCCTCTTCGCTCTAACACTCAACCTCAGCGCAGTGCCCGCCGCCCTCCTCCTCATTCTCAAGTCTGCCTTCGCTCCAGCCGCCGTCGGCGGCGGCGCAGTCGGCTATGGTCTCATGATGGCTATCCGACAGGGAGTAGCCCGAGGCATCTTCTCCAACGAAGCCGGCCTGGGCAGTGCCCCCATCGCCCATGCCGCCGCCCAAACCAATGATCCCGTCCGACAAGGCCTCATCGGCATGCTGGGCACTTTCATCGATACCATCATCATCTGCTCCATCACCGGTCTCGTGATCATCACTTCCGGTGTATTGGAAGGGTCCGAACTAAAGGGCGCGCCACTGACACAAGCAGCCTTCGACCTGGCCCTACCCGGCCTCGGAGGCCCCATGGTCGCCGTGGCCCTCGCCGTATTCGCCTTTACGACAATCCTCGGCTGGTCAGTCTACGGTGAACGCTGTGTTGAATACATTTTCGGGATCAAGGCGATTGTTCCATTCCGCATAGCGTGGGTCGTCGCGGTCCTCGCCGGCACCCTGGTCAAGCTCGACTACATGTGGCTGCTGGCCGACACGCTGAACGCAATGATGGCCCTGCCCAACCTGATCGCCCTTGTCCTTCTCAGCCCGGTCATTTTCAAGGTGACGCGAGATTACTTCGCTGCCGGCAAATAGTCCTGTCGCCTCCCCCGGCACCCGCGGTCTGCAAATGCAGCCGCCACATCCCGCCACACCACGGGTGACCAGGCCCCGCAACTCCAGCCGGTGAAATCTGGATTTGCCGATACAGGACAGTCTGTCAGATTCATGCACCGTATCGACCCATGAAGCCTTTCTCCCCGATTCTCTCCTTCCTGCACCAAGTCCCGATCCTGGCCCTGCTCACGCTTTTGTGCCCCACCCAAAGCCTTTGTGCAGCCAACTCGCCTGCTCAACTTATGGCCTCACCGAACCCGGCATGGACGCCACACCTCCTCCCCGGCCATACCAACCGCGTCTTCACGCTCTATGGTGCACCCTCGGATCTCGAAGCCTGCCAACGGCTCATCGCCACCATGAAATCCAAAGGGCTCGGCAATGGCTTCGACCCAGGTCCCACCACGGTGGCTGCCAACTCCGCACTCTACCAATACTTCTCCCAGATACACTGGCCCGTCGTGGGCTACCCCCCCTACGGCGGCGAGTTCCAGGTCAAATACGGACGTTCCCAGCTCACGGATGCCGATGAAGCCGCCCTGCAGTTCATGGACCAAACGGACACTTTCCTCGCCATACAACTCGGCGAATGGGGCTACTATTTCCACAACCTCTCCACCGACGAACAATGGCATCGCAATGTGTTCGGGAAGGACTTCGAAACCTACCGGCACTTCGTGAAACCATCCGGCCTCAAAGGGTACGACACCACCCCCACCACCCGCCGGGAATGTTACGAAATCGTTCGTGACTACTTCCTCACCCGCCACCGCGCCATGCGTGGACGCACGCTCAGTGTAACCGGACACTCCCACTACGAAGCCTACGTCGGCGAATGGGGCAGCCGGGGCATCGGCCTCGAGCTCGGTGAGAACATCGGCTTCACCCAATCCAAGATCGCCTTTGCCCGCGGTGCCTCGCGCCAGTGGCAAATCCCCTTCTCCATCCAAGTCAGCCCATGGTTCCACGGCTCATGCACCACTGAAGGCCCACTCCGCATCGTGGAGGAACGCTACGCCCGCGGACTGGACGCCGGCCACTCCCTCAGCTTTTACCAGCGTCTCTGGCTCCATAGCTGGTTCGCCGGCGCCGCCATGGTCACCCCCGAAAACAGTATCTCGATCTTCTTCACGCAGCAGGACCCTGACTGGACACTCTCGGAACACGGCCTCGCCGCAGCCGAAACCTTCCATACCATCCAGACTCACGATCCCGGCACCCCCTACACGCCCGCGGCCATCGTCCTCGACCAATACAACGGCTACAACGCCTACCAGGGCCGTCCCTGGGGAATACTTGAAAATACCCCCGGCGATCTCGAAACCCGTGATCTGTTCCAACAACAACTCTTCCCCGGATCAGATCACATCCATACCCGGCCGGACCCGGCCAACCCGGAGGCATCCTACCTGCGCGCAACCCCCTGCGGCGAAATGTTCGATGTCATCCTCTCCAACGCCCGCGAAGATCTCCTGGCCTCCTACCCTGTCCTGTTGCTCGTCGGCGATCACGAGTTCGAACCCCAGTTCGTCAGCCACCTCTTCCATGCCTTGCGCTCCGGCAGCCGCCTGCTCCTCCTCTCCCGCCACGCCGCACAACTCGGCCCCGACCTGGAGCGACTCCAAGGCACCGGCAAAGTCGAAATCCTCAAGTCCTGGACCAACCCGGACACAGGACGTCCTGCGGCAATCTCGAATTCCCGGCTCTTCGCTCTGCGTGATGAACTCCTCCCGGTAACAGTCAGTGGTGACCCCGTCCAATACGCCATCAACCGCACGGACACCGGCTGGATCGTCGAACTCATCAACAACAACGGGGTCATCAAGAAGCCCACCGAACCCGCAATTATCGACTCCTCCCAAGTGGCCTCGGTCCGAATCCATCCCCAGCTCCCCGTCGCCTCCGCCCACCTGCTCCGTGCCGGAACCCCACTCCCTGCCACACCAAACATCGACATTTCTATTCCACCCGGTGAAACCCGCTTTGTCGTGCTCACCAAACTCGGCGCAGCCCATACCGATACCGAAGCCGGCTTCAACCCCATCTTTAATGGCCGCAACCTCGATGGCTGGACCGGATCAGGCTACTCCGTTGAAGACAGCACTCTGGTCAGCAACGGCGAACACGGCGCCAACCTCCTGTATACCCGACAGGAATTCGCCAACTTCATCCTGCGATTCGATTTCAAGCTCTCTCCCGGAGCCAACAGCGGGCTGAATATCCGTACGGACGGCCCGACCTGGAACGAGATCCAGATCCTCGAACATACCCACCCGCTCTTCGCCAACATCCTGCCCTACCAGGCCCACGGCTCGCTCTACGGCCTGGTCCCCGCCACCCGCGGCTACCTCCGCCCCGTCGGTGAATGGAACTCCCAGGAAGTCCTCGCTAACGGAACCCATCTGCGGGTCACGCTCAACGGTCACGTGATCATGGAAACGGACCTCGCCACGCTAAACCTCAATGAAGGCCTCGACCACGGCGCCCACCCCGGCTTGCGCCGCCCCAGCGGTTACATCGGCTTCCTCGGCCATCTCAACGCCGAGGAAAAACCCGGCCCCATCTGGTTCCGTAACCTGCGCGTGAAAACACTGCCCTGAACTCCAACCCGCCATGTTGCTCCCCAATACTCCAGCGAGAACCTGCCTGTCCATCCTCTCAGGCCTCCTCATCCACCTCCAAACGTGCGCTGCACCCTTGGACCCACTGGACGCCTGCAATGTTGTCTGGACCACTCCCAGCAGTGACCACAACGGGTCCATGCCCATCGGCAACGGTGACCTCGGCGCCAATGTCTGGATGAACCCCCGGGGCACCCTCACGCTGCTCCTGAGCAAAACCGACGCCTGGAGCGAAAACGCCCGTCTCCTCAAACTCGGGCGGGTGCAGCTGAGCCTCTCCCCCAATCCTTTCGACTCCTCCACCACCTTTCTCCAAACCCTGGATCTCCGGAGGGGCGAGATCACCTTCCAGACAGGCACCAACCCAAACCAGACTACGATCCGGATCTGGATCGACGCCCACCACCCCGTGGTTCATGTGGAATCGGATTCCCCCACGCCGTTGCAACTCCACGCCGAACTCGACCTCTGGCGCAACAACACACGCACGCTCAGCGGCGAAGAACTCAACAGTGCCTACGGACTCCACGGTGCACCATTCGAAGTCCGGGTCCACCCCGACACCCTCGTCCAGGACACCAGGAACGCCCTCACCTGGTATCATCGCAACAACTCCTCCATCTACGAAAACAACCTGCGCCACCAAGGCCTCGAAGGTTTTCTTCCCCAGTCAACCGACCCCCTGCTCAACCTCACTTTCGGTGCCTCAATCCAAGGAACTGGACTCACCAAATCAACTCCCACCCGGCTCGAGTCCGAAGCGCCTTCCACCCGTTCCCACCTCACCATCACAGCCCTCACCTCGCAAACCGACTCCGCCGATTCCTGGCTCCAGCAACTCGCACAGCAACAACAAGCCATCCAGTCAATGAACCTCGAGTCCGCCCGTTCCCAACACCAGGCCTGGTGGAACAACTTCTGGAACCGCAGCTGGATACGCCTCAGCCAAACACCCGATGCAGCCCACACCACGCAGGTCTACACGCTCCAGCGCTGGATCACCGCCTGCGCCGGTCGCGGCCGCTACCCCATCAAGTTCAATGGCTCAATCTTCACGGTCGATGGCAAAGGCTTTGACGCTGACTACCGCGCGTGGGGCGGTCCCTACTGGTGGCAAAACACCCGTCTTCCCTACTGGCCACTCCTGGCCTCCGGGGATCACGACCTCATGCAGCCGCTCTTTCAAATGTACCAGGACACTCTCCCGCTCGCCGAATACCGCACCCAAACCTGGTTCGGACACCAGGGTGCCTTCATCGGCGAAACCATCTATTTCTGGGGGATGTACAATAACAACAACTACGGATGGGAACGACCTGACGACCTGCCAGTCAATCAACTCACCAACCCTTACATTCACCGGGAATACACCGCCTCACTCGAGCTGCTCGCCATGATGCTGGACTACCACGCCTACACGGAAGATCCCCGCTTCCTGCACGATGAACTCCTTCCGCTAAGCGATTCTCTCCTCACCTTCTGGGACCTTCACTACCCAACCCTTGCCACCGGTCGCATGCATATCTACCCCGCCCAGGCCCTCGAAACGCTTCAGGACGCAGAAAACCCCACCCCCGATGTCGCAGGCCTCCGCTGGGTGCTCAATAAACTGATGAAGCTGCCACCAGCATCAACCTCACCCACACAGCGCAAGCTCTGGTCCCGACTCCTCGAGAAAACACCCCCAATCCCCATGGGAGGTAACTCCGACGCACGAGTCATCCTCGGCGCCGAAACCATCCACGGCGGCCGCGGCAACTCTGAGAATCCCGAGCTCTATGCCGTCTTCCCCTTCCGCATCTTCGGCATCAACAAGCCCAACCTCGACATCGGCCGGCGCACCTTCGAACAGCGAACGGTCAAAGGAAACAACGGCTGGCGACAGGACGATACCCAGGCCGCCTTCCTCGGCCTCACGGACATCGCCGCCGAATACGTGCGCACCCGCGCAAAAACCAAACATGCCGAAAGCCGCTTCCCCGCCTTCTGGGGCCCCAACTTCGACTGGATCCCGGACCAGGACCACGGCGGCAATCTCATGATGACCCTGCAAACCATGCTCCTCCAAACAGAGGACAACCAAATCCTCCTGTTCCCTGCCTGGCCCGCCCAATGGGACGTCGACTTTAAACTGCATGCCCCCCGCAATACCACGGTGGAAGCAACGCTGCGCAACGGACAAATGACCCGGCTCGAGGTCACCCCTGCCAGTCGCCTGCGCGATGTACTGCTCCCCCCCGGTTCCAGCCTGTCCCTGCCCGGCCAAACCCGGAGACCGCATGCCAACGAGGCGAAGGGAAATTAAACCCGGAAACTCCAGGGAGCCCGGGCAGCCTTGCGCCGTAACCGGTTGGCCTCCTCATCCCCCACAAACTCCTCTTTCACTGGATCAAAGGTCACTTTCCGCCCCAGATACCACGCCATGTGCGCGGCAAAACAGGCGATGTGCGACCGACGCATAATCCGCTGGTTGCACACCGGCAAACCCCGCGACTTCACGCAATCAAAGAAGTTGCGGCCATGCCCCGCCGCACTCAAGCCGGTCCCCGCATACTGACGCCCCAGCCTACCCTTCAGGTTGTCCGAGAAGACCAGCTCCATCGTGTCCCCGGTCTCCACCCAGCCCTCGTCACCAATAAACCGCACCGGACACGTGCCCGTCGAAGTCCGATACTGCGGATCCCGATTCCCAAACGGATCCGGCAGAAAATCACAGACCAATTTCACTCCGTTCGCATAGCGGCCAACTATCGAAGTCTCGTTCGCCTCAAACTCAACCGGCGTGGTGTCGTCCGCACTGTTCGCCCACTGGCACAGATCCAGGGTGTGCGCACCCCAATCAAGAAAGTTGCCCGCCGCTTCAAAGTCGGCATGCCCCCGCCATCCACCCTCCACATAACGCCGGTTATACGGACGCCAGGGCGCCGGCCCCAACCACATGTCCCAATCACACTCCTCCTTCGACGGCTCCGGCTCAGCCGGCAACCACTCCGCTCCACGATTCGGAATGTACACGGAAGCATGCATCGTATGCAGACGCCCCAGCTTGCCGCTCTGCGCCAGCTGAACCGCATACTGAAAATTGGAAATACTCCTCCGCTGTGTCCCCGCCTGAAATACCCGGCCATACCGCTCAATCCCATCCGACAACGCCTGCACCTCCCCCATGTTCATGCCGCAGGGCTTCTCGCTGTAAACATCCTTCCCCGCCCGCGCCGCCAGCAACGAAGCCAGCGCATGCCAACGATCCCCCGTCGCAATCAAAACCGCATCAATGTCCTGCCTCCCCAATAACTCCCGAAAATCCCCATACACCGCACAATCCCGATTCCCATAGTGCTCGTCCACCTTCTGCTTCACCTGCTCCCGCCTCGACCGCTGCACCTCCGCCACCGCCACAAACTGCACGTCCTTCTCCGGCAACATCACGCTCAAGTCATACTGACCCCGCGGC
>JBMTVN010000055.1:0-17613 GCA_049451415.1 Limisphaerales bacterium
CCTAACGGGCGCGTGAACCAGGATCAGGAAGCATTCTTCGATATCTCGGTTGAGGAGATTCCGAATCCGCTGACTCCGGCGCAGGTGGTATCCCGTGAACTTACCAGCCTGGTGCAGGGCAGTGCCGAACTTAAGAAGTCTCTGCCGGACGTGTCGTTTTTCCCGTTCCGAGCGGAACATTTTGAGTATGGGGTCATGTCTCTCGAAAGGCCCCCTCCGTTCGGAGATGACCCCATTGGCGATGCCGGGATGGGACGTGCCCTGCTGCTGTTGAAGTGGGTGCTTGAGGGTGCCTACGTAACCTTTGATAGCGGCGGTCTTAATGCAGATGCACCCAGCCTTGAAATGGTCTTCCAGAACCTCAAAAACCAGGGCATCCCGCTCGCCGAGGGCTTTGAATGGGGGGTGTATCAGGACTTTGCCGCATTGAGCGGTCATACGCATCTCTTTGTGCAGGACAAGCCGGTCCTCGGGCCTGACGGGGTGGAGTTGCTCACCAACCTTGCGGATGGATTCGACAAGCATAATGAGAAGTCGATCAAGAAGGCCGGGAAGGCTGCCATTCGGGCTGCCTTAGCGCGGTTGGCCGGGGATCCAGCCTATGCAGATCTGGTGCTGTCCGTTAGTCCCATGGACTACAAGACGGCTGGCTTGAAGTCATTCGAGGATTTCATCGCAAGCATCGCGAAGACATCTGCGGCGTCGGCTGCCTACGGGACCTTTCGAGAGGACATCGATGACTTTCTGAAGGCTAAACTGGCCAACAAGGAGTTTCTGGCTGATCTCCGTGCCCAACATGGAGAGGAAGAATTCATCCGGCGCTGCCAACAGTTCCTGCGCACCGTTGTGCAACCGGCAACACTTTCCACCTACAATGATTATCTGGCGGATCTGAGTAACTCGGGAATGATCAACGAGCTGCGGGCCAGAAACGACAACATGTCTGCTGTGGAGTTTGGATTCAGGCCTTCGGGTTCGCCCCGGTTCTTCCCGGGCCGGCATACGATGCAGGGGTTGGATCCCAACCGGAACCACACGGTCGACTACGATTTCACCTTGCAGCTTCAGAACCTGAGCGATGAAGCCTTCTCAAGCATCAACATCGCGATGGACCCGGGTGGTGAGCGTCCGCTGCAGAGGGGGTCATTCAGCGTCGACAGGAAGTCCACCTCGACGATCAAGGGTAATGCGTCCAAGGGCCAGTATTTCTACTTGCAGAGGGATGTCGTGGATCCCGGCACTGTGGCGGGGTACCTTGCTGCGAATAGTCCGGGCGATAGAGAGGATGAGAGTCTGGAAAAGAACAATCGTATTGAATTCGAGCATCGGATTCTTGGATTCAACGACGATCTCTTGACGAGTCGCCGTTACCCGATCATTCGCGTCCGGGTTGTTCAGGACGGGGTCGATGATTACAAGCTGCAGTTCATGCTGGTCGAAGGATACCGAACAGTAACCGATGCCCTCATTTTCATACGGGGTATGCAGGGGGAGTGGGTGGTGCTGGATAACGGGGAGGTGTCGTTCAGCCAGCTGTTGGGGCATATCGGTGATGGAAGCGATCTGGAAGTGTATGGACAGACCCCGGATCTGGAAGTTTCCCCGACAGTGACTATTCAGCCTTTTCTTACCGGGCTATTCCGCTCTGGAGGAGTGCCAACGGATGCCGAGCGAAACATGCTTCAGTGTATTGATGCCCAGTTCCGTGCCAACCAGGAGGACTTGCTCGAGTTCAGTAAGCTGATGGCGTTTTATCTCCGGCCGATCTGGTCCGAAGTGCTTAGCCTGTCCTCGGTCGCGGAGTTCGAGGCTGTTTCCGCGGAATTCGATGCCGTATTCGCAGATGAGGCTTCGGCCTGTCGGGATATCGGGAAGCTGCTGATTCTTGACGATACCGAGTGGTTTAATCCGGGACGCCAGCTCGGGGGTGTTGGGAAGATCTATCTGCACGAGGGGCTTCGTATGCTCGATCCGGTGCCGATGTTTTCCGGAGCCGCCCCTGCCATTGACGTCATTCAAGTTGAGCTGCTTCATGAGATTGATTTCCGGGCGAACTATCTGGTCCGCGAGGGACAGCCGCTTGACGTCGCAGTGATGACCGAGAGTGGTGAGGTCGAGACGCGTTCTGAGAACCTGCAGATTGATATGGTGTTAAGGGATGAGTTCCCCGAGATCTCACCCACGTATGGGTTCTATCGCGATTCCAGGCAAAGCCCGCCCACGCATCCTGAACCCGCATGTGTCCAGGTAGAGATCAAGGTGACTTCTCAAGGGGCATTCGAGGACAACGCGTTGGTTCTGAGCCTGACTGAGAAATCCGAGGAGATCCCCGGTTCCACTTTCTTTATCAGGGGTTCCTCGGGTAGTTTCCTGCCTCAGGATCGGAGCGTCACATTTGCTGAATTGGCCGGGATCATTAGCGTTGGCGGAAGCGTGGAACTTTATGGGGAGGATCCATCCGGGCGCCGCTCTCCGACCTTGGAGATTCAGCCCTTCCTGGAACCGATGTTTCGATCGGGTCGCGCTCCTACTGTGCCGGAATTGAAGATGCTGGAAGTACTGCGGCGCCAGTACCCCCTCGATGGTCGAGGTGATTCGAGTATTGAAGAGGAGCTGGCCGCTTTCGGGTCCATCATGGCTTACTATCTCCGGCCAATCTGGGAGGACATCTTGAGCATCAGTACGGTTGGTGACTTCGAGATGCGATCGGAGGAATTCAACGTCTCCTTTTCGAGTGAGGCGACTGCCTGTAATGAGATTGGCAAGCCTTTGGTGCTCTACAATACCGACTATTTCAATCCCGGACGGCAACTGGAGGGTGTGGGGCACATTTACCTGCATGAGGACCTCACCAATGCTGGCTCGATCGCGTTATATGGGGGTGTGGCCCAGCCCATTGCGGTTATCCACACGGAGACCTTGCATGAGATCGACTATCGCGCCATCTACCAGGTTCGAGGAGACGACCCTCAAGTCGTTACTCTTTCCTCAACCGGGGGTGGAAGCAGCAGGATTTCCGAAAACCACTACCTCGACGCACTGATGATGAGGCGCTACCTGCAGGTCTATGCCACGACTCAGCTCTACCGTGATGAGTCCACAAGCCCGGTCACGCCAAAGCCCCAATGCCCATGATCTACCTCGCTCGCAATCTAGCTGTCGCAGTGCGGACCATCATGCTTTTGATGGTTGCTGGGCTGAGTGTCGTGGACCTTCACGCTGCGGTTTCACCGGTTGTGACGCTGCATTACAAGGTGGTTGGGTCAGAGTTGACGGCGACACCTGAGGTGTTGTCGGTGCCGAAGGGGATTGCAGGATCGATTCGGGTGGATTTCGGGTCGGTGGGGATTCCGGCAGAGTTGGCTGCGGGCACCTATCTGGAGGCGATTTTGCGCGGGCCGGGACTGCCGGAGTCGCGTCGGCTGGTTGGTCCGGCTAATGCCGCATTGATGCTGCCGGTGTTGAATCTTGTTGGTGATTATCAATTGGACAACATCCGGCTGGTGGATGAGGCGACGGGGTCGACGCGTTTGGAGGCGGTACCTTCGAGCATTCCGGTGACGGTTTTTGATGAGGTATTGGTGTCGCGGGTGACTTCGCGTCCGTTGACGTTGGACGAAATCCAGGAGAAGGGAATCGTGATTGATGAGGAGAACTTCAGGGCGGTGGAGTTTGAGGTGGGCTTTGTTTTGGACGGGGAGACCATTCCAGTGAAATTTCCGGTGGTGGCGCCGCAGTTCAAGCAGTCCACGGAGATTATTCCAGCGGCGGAGTTGGAGGAGCGTTTGGCGGAGGCGGCGGCTTTGAACCAGGAGCTGGCATCGGTGGCGGAATTGCCACCGGAGTTCGAGACAGCGAATTTGAACATTGTGGTTCAGGGCATTAACTGGCAGCGCACGGGCCCGGAGGGTGAGGAGGACTTGGCGCTACAGATTCCCCCGATTCCTGCGTTGATGGTGATTCCGGGCAACATTGGTTACCTGAACCAGTTTTTCAGCGTGCAGATCTTCACTGAGAACGCAGCGCCTGCGGGTTCCGGGCTCAGCGTGCATGACGTGAGGGCGGAGCTGAAGTTGCCATCGGGCCCGGACCGGGTGCCGGCGGTGGACTACTCGAACCCGGGGGATGATCCACTTCGGTTTGCGCGGGTGGGGGATGGGGCGGAGATCCAGCCTGTGCAGCAGATCATGCAGGCGGGAGCTGACGGGGAGTACGGCACGGCTGACGATGTGGGGCGGCTTCATCCCGGGGAAGCCGGCCAGGCGGAATTTCTGGTTGAGGGTTTGCAGGAGGGGTTGCACGTCATGGATTTGGATTTGACTGCGGTCTTGGAGGGGTTGGCTGCGGGTGCGGTGACAGTCAAGGGCAAGGCGGCGGGGTCTGTATTGGTGAGGAACCCTAGATTTTCCATGGCTTTCTCTCATCCAAGGACAGTGCGGGCGGGGGAGCCGTATGAGGCGAGCGTTACCGTTTTGAACACCGGGGTGACGGTGGCGAATCTGGTTCAGGTGACCTTGAGGAACAACTCGATTAGCGGGGGAGTGCTGGAGAGTGCGGAGACCGTGCAATTGGGGACCTTACAGCCGGGTGAATCGGCCACGGCGACCTACCGGGTGCGGGCGCAGAGGACCGGAGCAATTACGTTTTCCAACCTGACGACAGGCGAGGACAGCGTGGTGGGGCGTTTTCGATTACGGATGGGGGTGGACGAGCGGGGGGTGGCGTTATCGCCTGACACCCTGGCGTTGCCGGATTTTGTGGATGAGCTGCCGCCGGAGTTGATGGCTGCGGCGAACCGTGTGCTGGGGCAGGCATTGAGTATCAGTACTGCGGCGCAGCTTCCGGCGGGAGGGGGGCGGGTGGCGAAGAGGACCTTGGTTCGGCGGGCGTTGGAGTTGGCTGAGGCTGGACAGCGGTTGCGTTACGGGGATCCGATCGAAAGGGTTTTGCCTGATTTGATGTTGGATTGGCAGGGGGGGCGCAGTGAGGGGGAAGGTTTTGATGAGATTCTTCGTCTGACGGGGGCCGGGAGAGAGTGGCGTTTGGCTTTGATGACGCTGATGGAGCGGTTGGATGGAATGGATGGTGTTTCACGGATGGCGGGTCGATCTGCTGACCTTGCCGGTCTGGGACAGAGCTTTTCACTGGCATCGACCACTGCCGGGACGCTGGTATATCGGGTGGGTGAGTTGGAGGCGAATGCATGGGATAGCATTGTGGGTCGGACTCATGTGTATACGGGAGAGAGTGGGAGCTGGGGTGCGGGGCCGGCTTTGTTCGAGGGGAGCTGGTCATGGGAGTTTCCTTTTGCGGAGGCGACGGTGGAGCTGGGCCTGTTACTGGTGACGGGGGATGGCCAGGCCCGTCAGCTGCGCTGGACCTTGAGTGATGTGCGGGCGGGGGACGTGGGAGCGGATCTCGTGCAGGACAATAATCGGGATGGGGTGGGTGAGGCGCTATTTGCGGCGACCGAGACTGTGGTTCGCGAGGTTCCTCCGGCTCTCGTCGCGGTTTCCCAGGATCTGGAGGTGAATGCGGGGCGTCCTCCCCGTTGGTGTGGTGGTCCTCCGTGGGCCAACTATGGCACGGTGCTGGCGGTAGTCTATTCCAAGCCGATGGATGATGTCGGGGCGGGTAATCCTGACAGTTACGGGCTTGATGGCGGAAACCGTGCGGCGTCCGTCAAGATTCAGCCCGGTGGACGGGTGGCTTTGCTCAACATGCGGCAGGGGGTCAGCGCTATTCGGCCTCGGACCATGACGGTTAGTGGTGTGATGGATCCGCGGGGTAATCCCATTGGAGAGGCATCGATGGGGGTGTATTCGGTTTATCCCGGCACGGAAATCCCCTTTAAACAGGGTGTAGCGGTGAAGGGTCGGGTGGTTGGGGGGACGAGTGCTGGTGTTGCCGGGGTTCCCGTGACACTCACGATGTATGATGAACAGCAGACAGCCTTTGAGTGCGTACCTTTTGTAGTCCGATCCAGTCAGGTCCGCACGGACGAGGAAGGGAATTTCTCCTTTGATTTTGTCATGGGAGGCATTTCCTATTCGATTTCTGCAACAGACACGAGCGGTTTGGATGATGCGGCCCTTGAGTTGATCATGGAGTCGGCTTCCGGGGATGCTTTCAGCCGGGAAAAGTTGTTGGAGTTGGCCAATTCACCGGCGGCCAAGGATACCCTGCTGGGTGCATTTGCAGTGGGGGCCATTCCGCAGGCCATAGCCAAGGCTGAGGGGCTGGACCGGGCATTGCTCCGGGATTTAGTACCGCTGGGATCTGGTCGAGAGGGGCAGGAGGTCCCGGTGGTTTTGCGCTTTCGCGGCCGTGCCTCCGTGGCTGGAACGGTTCTTGGGCCGGATGGTGTCACCCCGGTGGCTAATGCCGCGGTCAACTTGTATCCAGACCCGGACTCGAGGGAGATGGGAAGGGGGCTTTTTTCGGATAGCGAAGGCCGGTTTGCGTTCTTTGGGGTTCCGTTGGGTGTGTTTAGTGTGCAGGTCGCCACGGGGGATGGACAACAAAGGACGGTTGCGGGTGTGGTGGAGCAACCCGGTGGGCTGGTGGAAGTCCCGGTGGTCATGCCTGGGCTGCCCACTCAAACGACCACCCTGCAGGGAAGAATCCTGGAGTCGGATGGCATCACGCCGCATCCGGGCGGGCGGGTATTCATCGGTCAATACAGTGCATCACAAAACGAGGTGCGGGAGGTCGTGGCGATCGTGGAGGCGGACAGTGATGGCGCGTGGTTGGCGTCAGGAGTGCCCGCGAATTCCTACAGCGTCGTGGCCGTGTCCCTTGACGGAAAGCGCAAGGGTGTTCGAGAGAGCATTGATGCTTCGCCGGGGGTGATTGCTTACGTGAACATACCCTTGCAATCGGTAACGCGGGTTTACGGGAAAGTACAGTTTGCGGATGGTCGACCTGCGGTGAACGCCCTGGTTGGTGGTGGGGAGGTATTGGTGCGCACGGACGGCCTGGGCCGGTTTGAATTGCCTGGGGTCCCTGTTGGGGAGCGTGTCTTGAGTGCCGGGTTGGAGCGAGATCCGTCGGCGGGACTGGATTTTCCGCGTCTGGGCAGTCAGAGGGCGGCCATCATAGCGGGGACGGACAACTACGTGCTGATTACTCTGCGGCCTGCGGGACGCATTTATGGTCGGGTATTTGACGCCATCGGCAACCCTGTGCCGGGGGTTAGAGTGGCGATTCCCGAGGAGGGCGGGTTTTCGTGGACCGAGGCCGATGCTGAAGGCAATTACTTCTTTGAGAACCTGCCTTTGAAATCGGCCTACACCTTAAGTGCACCTGCTCCTGCGGTGGTTGATACCGACACGGGCGAGTTGATTGACCAGATTAAGACTGGCGGGGAGGAGGAAATATTGGCTGCGATTGGTGAGGCCTTTGCGTTGTTTACCGGGGCCAACGATCCGTTCCTGAATGGTGAACAAGTACAGTTCAACCCCTTGACCTGGGGGTTTGTGAAGACGGCGCTGCGTTTTGACGGGGAGAATGTCCGGGCGGATATCCGGTATCTGCGCCAAGGCTCGGTATCGGGTATTGTGTTGAATCATCAGGGGGTTCCGATCGGGGCACGGGTGCGGTTGACCGGGACGAAGCCGAGGATAAACGGCGACGTGGGTTTTGGTATTCGTGCTGAGCGCGACAGCGATCCAGCTACGGGCGTGTTTGAATTTCCGGGCCAGCTTTTGGAAGGGCCGTGGGGAGTGCAGGCGGCCAATCCTTTTTATCCTGTTGTGCTGAGCGAGAGCGGGACAACCACCATACTTGACCCTGATGTGGAAGGCCTGACCCTACAGTTTCCTGAGGCGCGTGAGGTGAATGGCAGGATTGCCGGGAGAGTCTTCCTGCCTGACGGGAACCTGGCCGGGGCTGGCGTGCAGGTGCACATTAGCTTCGGTGGCGACTATGTCATCCAGACCGACGAGAGAGGCTTTTTTGATACCCAGATTGCTTTGCCGGCCTTGGACTCCTACGGACGAAGTATTGGCTACCGGATGGAGGCGGATGATCCGGTCACGGGACTTCGTGGCATTTCATCCGTGCAGATGTCACCCGGAATCACCAACACAGTGGACATCCACCTCATTGCTCGAGACGGGGCTTTGGAGGTGCGGGTGTTGCGGGCCGGTGGCCAGCCAGCGGCCGGGGCGATGGTATCGTTTGAACAGGGCAGTTATCCGCGGGATCGGGGGACGGGGTTTGCTGATGCGAGCGGTGTTATTTTGTTCGAGAACCTTTTTGTTGGAAGTTATGCCGTCAAGGCGGAGGCGGTAGAGGGAGCCACGATCGTTAGCGGGCGTGCGGCGGCCGGTGTCAGCAGTAGCGGCGCAGCCAGTGTCACCGTCATACTATCGGGGACAGCGTCTATTGAAGGTGTGTTTTTAAAACCGGACCGCATCACGCCCATCCCGTTTGCGCAGGTTGCGGTGGGTTCCCTGGGGTTTGCCGCGACCGATGAACTGGGGCGGTTTCGGTTTGATGGGCTGCCGGTGGGCAGTTTTGTGCTGCAGGGTTCGGATCCGGTGACTGGTGCATCGGGAAATGCGGTGGTGAACATTCAATTCGCCGGCCAGACCAAGGTGGTGGAGTTGATTGAGACTCCTCGAGGTACGGTGAATGGTCGGGTTTTGAACTCCTATGGGGACGGTTATCAGGCCGGGGCGAAAGTCACCCTGCGCCCCTCGGGCATTGGTGCGGTGGATCGCACGGTAACAACGGGGCCGGACGGCGGGTTCAGTTTTCCCGGGACGCCGAAGGGAGATTTTGTGGTTGAGGCTGTAAGCGGGGAGAGCCTGTATCGGGGTCAGGTTGCCGGGGTCCTGCCCTTCACGGCGGATTCAGTCGATGTGGAGGTGGGGTTGGAGCCCCTGTCGAGGCTTGAGGTTGCAGTGCTTGATTCCGGTGGAACCAACCAGCTGCAAGGCATGCAAGTGCGGCTCGCGTTGGAGGGGAAGATCAATCTCGTGAAGGATACCGATGAAGCCGGGGTGGCGAGATTTGACGGCTTGATTCTCTCGGCCGTCTACAGCCTGACCGTGCAGGATCCGGCCGAGGCGTATAACCGGCATCTGGAGTCTGTTTCTGTATTGACGCAGGGTGATGCTGAGCCGCTGCGGGTGTTGATGCCTGGTGTCGGGCGGGTGAGAGGGACTGTTTTTGGGAGTGACGGTCTTACTCCGGTAGAGAATGCGGAGGTCAGGTTACTGTTTAATGGTGAGCAATACCGGGGCGATGAGGAGGTGCGGTTTACCAGTCTGGACGGCACTTTCGATTTTGATCGGATGCCGGTGAGTGGCTATCGAATCAGCGCGAGCTCGTTGGCACTTGGCGTTTCGTCCTCCGGGGAACTCTCCGCTGCCGGTGAGGAGGATGTTGTGGAGCTGGTGCTGAGTGAGAGTGGAACAGTCCGGGGACAACTGGTGCGAGAGGATGGGGTGACACCTGTGGTTGGCGTGGATGTTGTCCTGGCCTTTGACAGCACCAGCGGGCTGGCTGGCATTGCGGTGGAGCGCCCTGCGGCTGACGGCTTGTTTGAGTTCAGGAATGTGCCGGTGGGTCCTGTCCGGCTGGATGCCGTTGCGCCGTCCTTTGGAGGGGTGGCCAGAGAGGTGGGAGAGCTGGTCGTGAACGGTGACGAGCTGGATTTAGGTATCGTGGTGATGGATGAGTCTTCGCCTGAGGTTGTTCGAGTAGTGCCGGCTCCGACTGCGGTGGATGTTCCTACTACGGCTGTGGTGGAGGTGGATTTCAGCGAGGCCTTGGATCCTGAGACAGTATCGACCTCCGGGGTGTATTTACGGGGCGGGAATAGCCGTGTTCCTGCCGCTGTTGAGTTGGTGGAGAACGAACTTGGGCTCCATCGACGAATCCGGATAGCACCCTTGACACCACTTCAGTCCGAGCAGCTCTACGAGGTCGTTGTCCTTGCCGGAGTATTGCAGAACTCTACGGGTGGCGTGATTGGGACAGGGCCGGCTGACAGGGTGGGGCGGACACTGGTGATTCCCTTTGTCTCGAGCTTTACCACGCGAGACAGTGATCCTCCGGTGGTCTCATCCATCTTTCCGGAGGATGGTGCGGTTCAGGTTGATCCCAGGGCGGTGCCGAGGCTAAGCCTCAGCGAGTCGATTCGGCGAGAGCCCCTGCTGATGGTGTTGCAGGGGCCCGGAGGAGTTTTGGTTCCCGGTTCCATCCAGCTGGGGTTGGACGGCCTGGTGTTGAGTTATCTGCCCGAGCAGGAGTTGGAACCCAACACCACCTACACCCTGAGTGTTGCGGGGGTGATGGACCTGGCGGGTAACCTCGCGGTTACACAACCGATCGAGGTGACTTTCAGTACTCTTGATACCGTTGGCCCCACGATCAGCCAGCTTTCGATTGTGAACGGTCTTGCGCCGATAGCAGGAACCACCCGCACGGTTGTTGCCCAATTGGCGGAGGAGGAGGCTGGTGCTTCGGTTCGATTTACCCGCGATCTACAGCCTGTCGGAGTGGATTCTGAATCGCCCTATACCCTTCAGGTGAGCCTGCCTCAGAGTGGTGGGACGACTATCCGCGCCATTGCCTCGGATCGTTATGGTAACGATGGGCCCTTGGCTGAGCTTCGTCTGGATGTCATTGAGAACCAGGCGCCGACGCTTGAATTTCAACGGATCAGTCCTCCGTCCGGCCCTGTTCCCAGCGGCTCCTTTGTTCTGCTGGATATCGTGGCCGAGGATGATAGCCAGGTGGTGGACTTGAAGGCCATTGTCGCGGGCATTGCTTCGGGTGACGTGGCATCCACCAACAGCTCCAGGTTGCGGGTGCAGGGTTTTGTGCCGGCGGATACCGGACCTGGTCGCAGGGTGGAGGTCTATGCTGAGGCTACCGATGACAGTGGGGCATCGAGCGGGCAGCGGTCGCTGGTTATCGACGTGAGTGATGGAACCAAACCGGGGGTGACGATTTCAGGGCCGGGCGAGGATGTGCGGATGGAGCCGGGGGTGTCTTTCGTCGTGGACCTGCGGCTTTCCGACAACTTCGGGGTTTCGGGAGTGGAAGTCCGTGCGAGCGGTGCCTTCGCCCTGACCAACACAGTGGCCTTCGAGCCGGTGGTTCTTACGGGTGATCGAAGCGTGGATGTGTTGGTGCCTTCGGAGGTGGTTCCTGATGGCGATTCCGTTGAGTTGACTGTGTTTGCCTTTGATGCGGCGGGCAACCGGTCTGCCGCGGTTCAGGGGGGGTATCGACTTGTCGACCGGGTTGGGCCTGAGCTGCTATCCATTGATCCGGAGGATGCAGCTGTTGGCGTGAACCTTCTGCCGTCGTTGACCGCGGTGTTCAGTGAGGCTTTGGACCCGGCGTCCGTGGTGAGTTCGAATGTCGTGTTGACCGTTCTTGGAGGCGAGGACCCGGTTCCGGTTGACGCGGTCTTGTCGGAGGATGGCATGATCCTGACGTTGCGGCCTGTTTCGTCCCTGATGGTTGAGACCGACTACCAGTTACTACTGACGACTTCGGTGACTGATCTTGCGGGCAATCCGCTTGCTGCGGAGAGTATCACTTCCTTCAGGACGGGTGATTTCCGCTTTGTGTCGCCGCTGGATGGGGCACAGCTGGTTGAGGGTCAGGCCCTGACCCTGGAGGCTGCGTCCACGACCACCACGGGGATTGCTGGAGTTGAGTTTTTCATGGGTGACGTCGTGTTGGGGGTGGTGACCAACACGCCCTACATGCTGGCATGGACTGCTCCGGCGGTATCCGGCTCAGTGGTGGAGCGGTTGGAGATCACAGCGCGAGCCACGAACGCCGATGCCGTGGTATTGGCGGAGGGCCTGGTTCGGGTCGATGTACATCCCGGCACAGAGGATGCCGATGGTGATGGTCGTGACAACGGAACTGAGATCCTGGAGGGCAGTGATCCCTTCCGTTTCGATGCCATCCCGAGCGTGACTGGTCCCGAATCGGTGGAGCTGGTGCAAGGGGTTGTATCGAGCATTGCCTTTGGCGCCACCGATGCCGACGCCAACCTTCGGCGCCTGGTGGCCTACGGCGGCTTGGGTGGATCCGGAGTGCTGCGGGCGGACTATTATCGGCTTGGATCCAGTTTGAGCAGTCTGAGTGGGGTGAATTGGGATCGGACGCCGGATCTGACTGCACTGGTGGATGCGTTGGACATCAACGCGGGTTCCGAGGGCATGTGGCCCGGGGGTCCGGTGGATTACTTTGGCGTTCGGTTTTCCGGGATGCTGGTTGTTCCGCAGGAAGGCAACTACACCTTCTGGTCAGGCAGTGATGATGGATCGGCGTTGTATGTCGATGGACAGCGGGTGGTCAACAACGATGGTTTACATGGATATCTTGAGTCTGCTGGGAACATCCAGCTCACGGCGGGCTTGCATCAGTTTGAGCTCCGTTTCTTCGAGAATGCAGGCTCCTCAGCCATCCAGGCCTCGTGGGCCGGGCCCGGCATGGGCCGTCGTGTTCTGATCGCCTCCGACTTCAGTCCGGTGAGTTTTGCGCAGTGGGAGGAATCCGGATCGATTGATCTGCAGTCTCCGGATCCCGTGTCCGGGCTCTCGGGAAATCTGCAGGTGCGCAAGGACGACCCTGGGTCGGCAGTGCTTCGGGTGCAGGCGATTGACGATCATGGTCTGGCTGGGGAGTGGAGCGTGGCGTTGACGGTGCTTCCGGACTTGGATGGCGATGGCGTGGCGGACCGGGACGACCCGGATAAGGATGGGGATGGTTTGTCGAACGTGGACGAGACCATGGTGGGGACCGATCCGTTGAATCCGGATTCGGACGGTGATGGGATACCGGATGGACTGGATGGGCTGCCATTGGCGGCCAACCGTCCTCCGGTTGCAGGTATTCTCAGTGCGGGTAATGCCCTGAGCTTTGATGGTGTGGCCGACTTTGCCCAGCGGCTGGTTCCTGATAATTCGGTATATCCCGGCACGCAGAGCTGGACTGTTTCACTTTGGATGCGGTCGACGGGATTGTCCACGAACCGGGAGACTCTACTGGAGCACCAATATCGATCCGGTTCTATCATCCGCCGGATGGCATTGGCGTTGGATGAGGCTGGCGCAGCGGAGTTCAGCGTCATGGACGACAACGGGCAGTTGGCCACCGTCCTTGGTGACGCGGATTTGAGGGATGGAAACTGGCATCACGTCGCAGGGGTATTGGACCGTTCATTCGGTGAGTTGCGTCTATTAGTGGATGGCAGGCCGGTGGCCCGGACGGATGCTTTGCTCTCTTCAGTCTCGATCTTCGGTAGTTCCAGTACGCTGTCCCTTGGACGCAGTTCAGGGACGGTGGGCGGTGATTTTGTTGAGTATTTCTCCGGTCAACTGGACGAGGTTCAGATGTGGAAGCTTGCCCGTTCGAACGAGGCCATTCTGAATGACTATCAACGGCCGCTTCGTGGCGATGAGAATGGCTTGGCGGGATATTGGAGTATGGATGCAGGGTTGGGCTTGTTTGATCCGGACGACAGTCTGGGTCTGAACGACCTGCTGCTGGGACAGGGAATCGAAACGAATGCGCCGGCCAGAGTGGCGTCGGGAGCAGTGGTCTATGGCGATGGGATCGTGCTGCTTGAAACCTTGGATGCCTCCACCTTGACCTTGTCGGCCTACGATGCTGACGGAGATGAGCTGGTGATTCGCTTGAGCTCTCTGCCGGACCATGGCGTCCTGTATCAGACTGCGGACGGCGTCACCCCGGGCGAACCGATTTCAATTGAGGCCGGGGTGGTGACTGATCCGTTGGGTCGGGTGATCTATGTTCCGGATAGCACCTTTATCGGCGTGGATCATTTCACCTACCGTGTGAGTGACGGCTATTTGGATTCACAGCCGACTGGCTTGGAGCTGCGCCTGAGTTCGATTGATCCTGGCAGTCCGGTTGCTGTGGCGGATGCAGCCGTGGCCTACCAGAATTCGGTTCAGCTTCTTGAAGGACTGCTGGATAACGATGATTTGAGCGGCGGGTCCAACCTGGAGATCCTTCATGTCTTTTCGCCGCAGCATGGCACGGTGGAGATTGTGGGGGCGGGGGCGGTGAGTTACGCCCCTGACACGGACTTCACCGGTGCGGACAACTTTGTTTATGTGCTAGGGAATGGTGTCTCGTGGAATCGTTTCGATGACTGGGACAACGGTTTGGGGTCCGCTACCTTCTCGGGCAACCCTGATGACGATCGATTCGGTTTCCGGACGTGGCAGGCTGACTATGTGCAGGGCGGGGCCTTGGACGAGGCGAATCCCTGGTTTACCCAGCATGGGGCCCGGATGGTTTGGGATAATTCGTGGTTTGGTGGCACTGCCTTGTGGGCCAGGGGCAATGACCTCAGTCCTCTGGTTTCTTCCACAGGCTCGACTCATGTTCTTTCATCCGCCGACTTGTGGAACCATATCCCCGTCATTCGCTGGATCGCACCGGTGGACTTGGGCAGTGTGGATGTTGTCGGTCGGCTGCGCATCCGGTGGAGCGGTTCGGGTGGTGTGGGCAGTCCGGTTGATGTGGATGTGGTGGTGGCCCTCCTGGATCTATCTGCCGGAACAGTCACGCCGCTGCTGAGCACCACTGTGAGCAAGCCGACCGCCGGTGATTCCATTGGTGATGAGGTCTTGTTGAATGTGGACCTGCGCAATGTCCTGGTCAGTCAAGGGGATGAAGTGATCGTGACCCACCGGGCGAGACAGGCGAAGTCCAGTCGCTGGATTGACTTGATTGATGACCTGACGATCCTGCCAAGCGGGAGCGCGCGTTACGGGGATGTTACACTGGATGTTCGGGTGAACAACCCGCCCGTGGCGTTGGGTGATCAGGTGGGTTCGGCGTTGCACTTTGATGGTTCGGGCTCCGTATCACTGGCAAGCACTCCTGCTCTCCAGATTACCGGCAACCAGACATTGGAGATGTGGATAAGGCCGGTGGATTTTTCAAACCGGCAGAATCCTCTGGCTAAAGCGTATGCCGGTGAGGGCACGATGACTTTGGAGCGGGACGGCAGAGTGAACTATTACTATGGTCGGCTGGGGAGTAACGGTGGGGTGGGCGAGTTGGACTATCAGGGCATCAGCACCCGGGTAGCTTTGCCGTTGAAGCGCTGGACCCACCTTGCTTTGGTGCGTGATCTCGAGGCCATGGTGCTGCGGTGGTATTTGAACGGCGAGCTGGTGAACGAAAGTCCGGCGCTATTCAGCGCTGCGGCTGCCGGCAGTGGTGCCTTCTATCTCGGGGCTGGTTATGTGTCCAACTTCCGGGGGGATCTGGATGAGGTTCGGGTTTGGAATGTTGCACGGAGCCAGGCGGAGATTCGCTCCACCCTTCGAGCCCGGCTCACGGGTGAGGAGCCCGGGCTTGTGGCCTACTGGGACTTTGACGAGAACGCAGGGTTAGTGCTGGGGGATCGCAGCACCAACAGCCTGAATGGCTCGATATCCAGCTCGCTGGCGGGCCGTTGGGTTCCTTCCGTGGCACCGTTTACAGGCGCAGTTGAGGTTCCCGAGGATTCACTTTCCAGCCTTCAGTTCACGGGTGCGGACGCGGATGGTGACGCGTTGGTGTTCAGGGTTCAGTCCACCCCTGAGTCGGGCATCCTGTATCAGACGCCGGATGCGGTGGTTTCCGGTGAACGGGTGATTGCTCCAGGCGCGCTGGAATTCAACGGCTTCAAGGACATCGCGGTCATCCCCGGTCATCCCGACACGCGGCTGGCGGGAAGGCAGCAATGGACCATTTCGGCCTGGGTCAAGCCGGTCGCGCGCCGAGTGGATTACGCGACGTTCTTCAGTGAGGGGAATTGGGAGGTGTCGCTGGGGCTGGACCGGAACACCGGGCGGCTGGAGAGCTGGGTCAATAATGGCAATCAGTTGGAGAGCAATGACACTGTGCCTCTGGGTGAATGGAGCCATGTGATATTGACTGCCGTTCGCGGCGGTAGTCGGGTCTTTTATTTGAACGGGGTGCCTGTCGGTGAAGGTCCGATGCCTGACTTGGACGCCTTTGCTGCGCAACCCGACAGCTTTTTGGGTTTCTACGGGTATGAAGGCTGGCTGGATGAAGTAGCCATTTGGGGACGCGCGCTGACGGCAAGCGAGGTGTCTGTCCTTTGGGACCAGAAACTTACTGGCGCGGAGCCTGACTTGTTGGGGCTTTGGCAGTTTGATGAAACCGACGGGGTGGATTTGCTGGACGCCAGTCCTTTTGGTAATGCCGGCTCTCTTGTTGTTCCTCCCGGCGAAACCCCGGCCAATCGTGTTACGCCAGGCTTTGCCGCTGCTGATCTTCTTTTCCCGGTGGTGAGCCATCCTGAAGGACGCATCCTGATTCAGCCTGACCCGGGTTTTGCCGGTGTTGATTTCATTCAGTTTTCGGCCGAGGACGGGAAGGTCCGCTCTTCTCCGGCCACTCTGCCTTTGTGGGTGGTGCCCTCCAACGACGCCCCGATAGCCGTCGACGACGTGGTGCCGGCTCTCAGTGGTCAGGCGGAGCTTTTAGACAGCCTCCTAACGAACGACATGGACGAAGAGGGTGACCTGTTTGAGCTGGTGGACTTCTCTCAGCCGGCGCACGGGATCGTCGCGCTCCATCCATCCGGCCATTTGGTCTACCGGAGTGAGGCGAATTATGCAGGGGTGGATAGCTTCACCTATCGGATCACCGACGGCCAACTGGTGAGCGAGCCGGCTTTGGTGAGGTTGGAGGTTGAAGCCGCGGGGACATACAGCTGGATCAACCCGGCGGGCGGTAACTGGAGCGATCCCTTGAACTGGCAGGGGGGTATTGTGCCGGGACCGGAGGATCTGGCGGTGATTGATGTTCCGGGGGATTACACCGTCAATGCCGATGTAAACATTGATGTACGCAGGTTGGTGTTGGGAGGTGCGGCGGGTTCCACCAATCGTTTAAGTGTGAGCAGTCGCAGTGTGACTTCCTCGCAGCCCATCCTGGTGCTGTCGGGTGGGGTTTTCGCCATGTCGGGGGGCATCTTGGGTTCTGGAACTGACGTGGTTATTGAAGGCGTCATGGAATGGACCGGGGGCACGATGGATGGAACGGGGAGCACGCGTATTGAAGCCGGGGGCGTGCTGAATGCATCGGGCACGAGCACACGCTACCTCAATAACGGTCGTGTGCTTGAGAACTACGGGACGTTCAACTGGAGTGACACGGGTCGGTTGTATGTCAATTCGGGCACGGGCTACTTCTACAACCGGGTTGGCGGTCTGGTGGAGATGACCGGGGATGGCCTGCTGGATGCCTACTACTGGTCTGGGCTTGAGGTGGTCAACGAGGGGGTTTGGCGCAAGAGCGGGGGTGTTGGGGTGAGCACCCTGGGCTACGACAGTGGAGGTCCGGCGAAGGTCTTCAGCAACGCGGGCCTGCTGGAGGTGCTCAGCGGTACGGTGCGCTTGAACACCTATGGTACGAGCACGCATGCGGGTAGTTTTGCTGTGGCCCCGGGTGCAGTTTTGAACTTTGACGGCGGGACCCATGTCTTGAACGAGGGGAGCTCCATGAGCTCGCAGGGAGTAGTGACAGTGACCGGGGCGACAGTGGTGACTCGCCCTGGGGTGGATCTCGTGCTGCCGGACT
>JBMTVN010000056.1:0-17604 GCA_049451415.1 Limisphaerales bacterium
GTCACCAGATCGATGCCGGAAAATCCGGTGTCGACAATCTGCCCACTTCTCCCGGCGCCTTTAAAGAGCTGGGCGGACGCAACTCCCCCACAACCTGGAACGCCGGCTTCCACTTGGCCCAATTCTGGGACGGCCGCGCAGCGGACCTCGCCGAACAGGCCAACGGCCCCGTCCTCAACCCGGTCGAAATGGCCATGCCTGACGAAGCCACGGTGCTGCAACGTCTCGCCGCAGATCAAAGCTACCCCGCCATGTTCAAGCGGGCCTTCCCAAGTGATGCCACCCCCCTCACCTACGAAAACATGGCCAAGGCCATCGCAGCCTTCGAACGGACGCTCATCTCACGCGACCGCTTCGACGCCTTCCTCAAGGGCGACGATGACAAGCTCTCGGCCGTAGAAAAGGAAGGCCTCGCCACATTCCTCGAGATCGGCTGCACCACCTGCCACAACGGACCGGTCATCGGCGCCAATGCCTACCACAAGTCCGGCCTGGTCAACCCCTACGAGTTCCAGAAAGACAAAGGACGCTTCGATGTCACCCAAGACGAGGACGACGAATACAAATTCAAGGTCCCCAGCCTGCGTAACATCGCCCTCACCGCCCCGTATTTTCACGATGGCAAGGTGAGTGAACTGAAGGACGTCGTAAAACGCATGGGTTGGATGCAGTTGGGCAAGGAGCTCACTGAAGCCGAGATCCAGAGCGTGGTTGCTTTCCTGAATTCCCTCACAGGCGAAGGCCTCGTGCCCGCCACAACCGCATCCCGGTAAACGCGATTACCGGTTGCCAACAATGCACAAACCGGGCGCATCCTTGGAGCGTAGGGCCAGGGAAGCGCCCGGTCTCGCTTTCCGAAGGTATGTCCGCCCCGAACTGAATGGCCAATGATCCATCCCCACGCTCCTCCCCCTCCCAGTCTCTTTTCCAGCTCCTCACGCTAATCACTCCCGACCATGAAAAATATCCCGTCCATCCTTGGCGCCTTCCTGGGCACTCTCACTCTGCTCACCTTGACAGCCTGCTCGCCCGCAGCCCCGGAATCCCCCACCGCAGGCACAGCCAAGGGCAACCCTGCCCCGACTCCTGCGACGCCCGACAGCGAAGCCCAACAGGCAGCCCTCCTGAAAGGAAAGGAAATCACTGCGGAAGTCGGCAAGTCCCTCAGTTCTGTCCTGCTCGCTGCTATTCAGGAAGGCGGCCCCACCAATGCCATCCCGCTGTGTTCCGTTCAGGCCGTGCCGCTCACCTCAAATCTCGCCAATAAACACGGCGTCAGTATCCGCCGCGTCTCTCACCGCGCCCGTAACCTCGCTAATCGCGCCTCAGAATCCGAGATTCAGATTATCCGGAAATATCAGGATCAAAAAGACGCAGGATCCCCCCTCCAGCCTATGATTCAACCCGGGGCAAACGGCAGCCTCACTTTCTACGCCCCCATCGCAATCGCCACCAACCTCTGCCTGAATTGTCACGGAGTCCCCGGCGATACGCTCGTAACCGGAATCGCCGAAGCGGTTGCAAAGCTCTATGCCGAAGACCAGGCCACCGGTTTCCAGCTGGGCGACCTCCGCGGGCTCTGGCGTGTAGACTTCCCCTCCACATTCATCGCCAAGCTCTCTCCTCAGGAACCAGCCAACCCCTGAACCGACCGGCGCTCGCAAGGCCGAAAGCATACCGCAGCCAAGCGCCGCAATAGCCGGCAGACAGCTCCTGCCGCGCAAGACCCGGAGAGTCAAACGGAACCGCCGCACGCACCCGGTCCGGGACGCCCCGAACCCGCCTCGCACTTCGGAGGAGGTCGAAAAAGCCAGCTGGGATCGACCCCTCCCCCACGCACCACACGTTGTCTCCATTCCACCACATTTTGGTCAAAATCTCGCAACCGAGTGTAACCTTTAGGATGCCAGCGACTCAGAAGAGCCAAAATCGGTAATACGCTTAATAGATAAAGGAAAACATACCATGAGCCTTGAAGGTGCAATCAGAGTTCTCGCCGGAGTCATGATCCTCATCAGTATCTCACTCGCCCATTGGGTCAGTGAATGGTGGCTCCTCCTCACGGCTTTCATCGGCCTTAACCTGATCCAATCCGCCTTTACAGGTTTCTGCCCCCCGGAAAAGATCTTCAAGAAGCTGGGCATCGGCAACGGCAAGCGCAGCTGCTGTAGCTGAACTCCCCAAACCGCCCGCCAGACCACAAAGACCAGCAGGCCCGCCTCTCTTTTTGCTGGTCTGAGTATCGTCGGGACCCAAGACTCCCACTCTCCGCTCGAGCTCACCCCGTATGTCGACCAGACCCATGCAAGCTGTCTACCTCATTAGCGCTGTCACCGCCCTCAGCGGGTGGCTAACGCTGGGACAAACCCAGGCTGCTCCCACCCCAATCCTCAGCCTGGACCGCGCCATCCAAATCGCTCTTGCCAACAATCCCGATGCAAGGCTCGCCCAGCATCGTATCGAGGGCGCCGAGGCCGCCCTCCAACAAGCCAACGCCGCTTTCTGGCCGCAGCTCAGCCTCAATTCAAGCTACGCCGTCACAGACAATCCCATGCGGGTCTTCGGTGCCGCCCTCAATCAACAGTCCTTCGGCCTGGATCTCATCAACGACATCCCTGACGCAGATAACTTCAACGTCCACGGCCTGGTCGTTCTGCCCCTCTACCAGGGAGGACAAAGCTCAGCCCGACGGGATCGCGCCACCGCCGGGCTCGACGCCGCCCGCCAAATCGACCTGGCCACCCGCCACGCGCTCGCATTCGAGGTCGCCCGCACCTACTACACGATCCAGAAAACCCGCGCTTTCATCGAAGCCACAACCGCCGCCACCAAAGCCTTCGAGGCCAGCCTCGCCACCGCGAATAAGCGGCTCGCTGCAGGAACGGCCCTGAAAACAGAAGTGCTCGACGTTGAAGTCCGCCTGGCAGAAGCGCGGGAGAACCTCGTCCGCGCCAGTAACGCGAACGCGCTGACTCTTAAAATCATGCAAAACCTGCTCGCCTCAGAGGCCTCCCTCGAGGACGCAACGTTCGAAACTCCCAGTATCCCGGTGCCAGCCGCCAACACGGTTCCCTCACGCCCGGAGCTTGCGGCCGCCGCCAAGCAACGCGAAGCCGCCGAAGCCGCCCTCCGTGGAGCCCGCGCCAGCGGCCGCCCTGCAGTCAATGCGTTCGGAAGATACGACTACGACCACGGTTGGCATTTTAACGGGGAAACCGATAGTTACACCGCCGGTGTCGAGATGAACTGGAATCTCTGGGATGGGAACCTGACCCGCGGCCGCAAGCGTGAAGCCCAAGCCGCTCTCGACGCCGCCATCGAAACGGAACGCAAACTCCAGCTCGGAATCCAGCTCGAAGTGGCGCGGGCCCGACTCGCCCTCCAGGAAGCCGACCAACGCCTTGAGGTCACCAGCCGCGCATCCAACCAGGCTGCAGAAAGCGCCGAACTCACCCGCTCCCGCTTCGAACAAGGCTTGGCTCTCTCGACCCAATTAATCGATGCAGAAACCGCCCTCACCGCCGCCCGAGTCCGCCGGGTTGAGGCCGAAAGCGACCGCCGCGTCGCCATAGCCGCGTTGCGGAAAGCCCTCGGGCTCCCCCAACGCCCCCATCCCCTAATTCAAAACCTAGTCCGCCACCCCAGCCTCAAAAGTCATGAATATCAAGCCACATACCCTCACCACCGCAGCCGCCGCTCTCCTGCTCTCGCTGAGCGCCTGCTCTCGTCACTCCGAATCCCCCGCCCAACAAACCTCACTCCCCACCGCCAACGTGCAAGTCCACACGGTAGGTGAATCCAGCCACGAGGCCTTCGAGGAGGCTGTAGGGACCATCCAGGCTCAGCTCCGCGCCGTCATCGAGGCCGAAGTCAGTGGCCGCGTCGAAAAAATGCCCGTCATCACCGGGCAGAAGGTGAAGGCCAACGACCTCCTCGTGCAGCTGGATAGCCGCGAAATCCAAGCTCGACTCGAACAGGCCACCGCCCTCCGTGACCAGGCCGATGCCGATCTCCAGCGCTTCACCGCCCTCCTCCAGGAAGAAGCCGTGACCCGAGCCGAATTCGACGGCGTCCAGGCCCGTCACCGCGTTGCTCAAGCCGCCGTCACTGAAGCCGAAACCCAGTTGGCCCATACCCGCGTGGTCAGCCCGTTCGGCGGAGTCGTCACCCGAAAGTTCGCCGACGTCGGCGACCTCGCCGCACCCGGAAGACAACTCCTCGCCCTCGAAGACCCCTCCCACCTCCGCCTTGAAGCCAATATCCCCGAGGCACTCATCGATAGAATCCCTCAAGGCGGCCAGCTCCGCGTCAAAATCGACAGTACGAAACAAGTCCTGCAGGGAGCGGTCGCCGAAATCGCCCCCAGCGCTGACCCCAACAGCCGCACTTTCCTCGTGAAAATCGACCTGCCCTCCACCCCCGAGCTTCGCGCCGGCCAGTTCGGACGCGTCTCTGTCCCCGTAGGCCAGTTCGCCGCACTTCGCGTCCCCTCCAAAGCCTTGGTCAAACGAGGACAACTCGAAACCATCTTTGTCGCTCAGGACGGCCTAGCCCACCTGCGCCTGGTCAAAACCGGGAAAACCTTCGGAAACGAAACCGAGGTGCTTAGCGGCCTCGACGCAGGCGAGCAAGTCGTCGTCGAGGGATTGATCGGATTGCTCGATAATCAGCCCGTCACCGTCAGCCCATAGTCCGCCAGCCCACCCCCATTCCCCCACCCGTCAGACTGCCACCGCACCCCATGAAACACGCCGAAGCCAAATCTGCCTCCTCCGACCTTGGTATCGCCGGGCGCATCGCCAAAGCCTTCGTCGACTCCAAACTCACCCCCCTCATCGTCATCTCCTCCATCCTGCTAGGCATCGGCGCGATCGTCCTCCTCCCCAGGGAAGAGGAGCCCCAGATCAAGGTGCCCATGATCGACGTCCTCGTCTCCATGCCCGGCGCCACTGCCCACGAAGTCGAGGAACGCGCAACCCGGCCAATGGAAAAACTCCTCTGGGAAATCCCCGGGGTCGAATATGTCTACTCCACCTCCCAACCCGGCCGGAGCATGGTCATCGTTCGCTTCAAAGTAGGCGAAGATGTCGAACGCAGCCTCATCAAGCTCAACCAGAAGCTACAGTCCAATTACGACCGAATGCCCCACGGCGTCGCTCCCCCGCTCATCAAGCCCAAGTCCATCGACGATGTCCCCATCCTCGCCCTGACGTTCCACAGCCAGCGTTATGACCACTTCGACCTGCGACGCCTCGTCGCCCAAGTCGATGACTCAGTCAAACAGGTCCCCCTCGTCGCCGAAACCACAGTCATCGGTGGAGCCCGGCGGCAGGTGCGCGTCCTCCTCGACCCCCTGCGCCTGGCCTCACGCGGACTCAGCCCGGCGGGCCTGGTACCCATGCTCCAGCAGGCCAACCGGCAAACCACCGCCGGCGGCCTCACCAGCAATAACCGCGAAATCGTGGTCGACACAGGAGGCTTCCTCCAGTCGGCCGAAGACGTCGGCAATGTCGTCATCGGTGCCATAGCCGGGAAACCCATCTACCTGCGCGAAATCGCTGAAGTCGTCGATGGTCCCGAAGAACCAAATCAATACGTCTTCTTTGGCCACGGTGCTGCCCATGCTCACCTCGGGCACGACGGTCCCGCCACCGATCCGGAACATTACGCCCAAACCGGCAACGAAGAACCCGCCGTGACTCTCAGTGTCGCCAAGCGCGCCGGTGCCAACGCCATTTCAGTCGCCAATGAGGTCCTCGCCAAAGTGGAAACGCTCAAAGGGCGTATCATCCCCTCCGATGTCTCAGTGTCCATCACTCGACACTACGGCGAAACGGCAGCCGAAAAATCCAACGAGCTCCTCTTCCACATGGCCATCGCCGTCGTCAGTGTCTCCTTCCTCATCCTGCTCACCCTCGGCTGGCGGGAATCCGGCGTCGTCGCCATAGCCATCCCCTCCACGCTCGCACTCACTCTCCTCGTGTTCTACCTCTACGGCTTCACGCTCAACCGTATCACGCTGTTCGCCCTCATCTTCTCCATCGGTATCCTCGTCGATGATGCCATCGTCGTGGTCGAGAACATCGTCCGCCACTTCCACCTGCCCCATAATAAACGCCGCAACTGGTCCGATATCGCCTCAGAAGCGGTCGGCGAAGTCGGTAACCCAACCATCCTCGCCACGTTCGCCGTCATCGCCGCCGTGCTCCCAATGGCCTTCGTCGGCGGTCTCATGGGCCCCTACATGCGCCCCATACCCATCGGCTCCAGCGCCGCCATGTTCTGGTCCATGGCCATCGCTTTCGTCGTCACTCCCTGGGCAGCCATCCGTATTCTCCGCTGGGGCAGGAAATACCGCGGGATTACCGAAGGCAACGCCTCCGGCGACTCTGCCCACGGTGATCATCACGAAGACGCCTTCACTAAAGCCTACCGCCGTTGGATGGACCCCCTGATCCATCGCCCGGCACGCAGACTCGCCTTCTTCATCGTCATCGTCGCCCTCCTGCTCGGGGCCATGGCCACGGTCGGAATCGGCTGGGTCAAAGTCAAAATGCTCCCCTTCGATAACAAGAGTGAGTTCCAGATCATCCTGAATATGCCCGAAGGCAGTGCTCTCGAACAAACCGCGCGCGCCGCCCGCGAGATCGCTCAGGCCGTCCGCACAGAACCAGAGGTCACCGACTACCAAATCTACGTCGGCACAGCCGCCCCCTTCAATTTTAACGGTCTCGTCCGCCACTACTTCCTCCGCCAGGGCGCCCACAGCGCCGACCTCCAGATCAACCTCCTGCCTAAACACGACCGTAAAGCCCAAAGCCACGATATCGCCAAACGGGTCCGGCCCGCCGTCCAAGCGATCGCCGAACGCTACGGCGCCCGCGTCGCCGTCGCCGAAGTGCCCCCCGGACCCCCAGTCCTGCAAACGCTCGTGGCAGAAGTCTACGGTCCCACGGAGGAACTGCGTCATGCCCTCGCCGCCAAAGTCCGCGATGTCTTCAAGAATACCGACGGCGTCGTCGACGTAGACTGGTATCTCGAAGCAGACCAACCCAAGACCGAGTTCATCATCGACAAGGAGAAAGCTTCCCTCCACGGAATCAGCGCAGAAACAATCGCCCAGACGCTTAGAATCGCCGTCGGCGGCGCCTCCATCGACCTCGTGCACATGCCCAGCGAAAAGGAGGATGTCGACCTCACATTGGAACTCCCTCGCTCCGCACGCACCGCCCCGGAGGAATTGCTGGCGCTCCGTGTCCGGTCCGGTGACGCAAACGCCCTGCCCGAACCCGGAGACATCCAAGGCGCACCGCTCGTCCCTCTCCGGGAACTGGTGTCGATCCGCACCACCATTGCCGACAAAAGCATCTACCACAAAAACCTCATGCCGGTAACCTACGTCATCGGGGATGTCGCAGGTAAAATCGAAAGCCCCGTCTACGCGATTCTCGAAATGAACGAGAAGCTGAAGGCCCTGGACCTCACCGAGATCGGCGCCGCCGAACCGCAACTCAAGATCCTCAACGCAACCCAGCCTTTTACCGATTACCAACCCGCCATGAAATGGGACGGTGAATGGCACATCACCATCGAGGTCTTCCGCGACCTCGGCCTCGCCTTTGCCGCCGTTCTCATCCTGATCTATGTGCTGATGGTCGGATGGTTCCGCTCCTTCCTCACGCCGCTCATCGTCATGGTCGCCATCCCATTCTCCCTCGTCGGCATTCTCCCCGCCCATGGCCTCATGAACGCCTTCTTCACCGCCACTTCCATGATCGGATTCATGGCCGGTGCCGGTATCGTCGTCCGCAATTCAATCATCCTGGTCGACTTCATCGAACTCCGGGTCAGCCAGGGCATGCCCCTCGATGAAGCCGTCATCGATGCCGGTGCCGTCCGGTTCCGGCCCATGATGCTCACCGCCATGGCTGTCGTCGTCGGCGCAGGAGTCATCCTTTTCGACCCCATCTTTCAAGGCCTCGCCATCGCCCTGATGGCCGGTGAAATAGCCTCGCTCCTCATCAGCCGCATGGCCGTCCCTATCCTCTACTACATGGCATACAAGCCCAAAAAGACGTCCGCAAAAGCCTGATCCAGTAAGTCATTCCACCCACCTCGCTCAGGTAGGGGCACAGTCCCCTCTGCCCGCACACCATCCCCCCCCTCGCACCACGTTCAGCCCTTGGCCCTTACCGCTTGGCCCTCAGCCCTCAGCGCTTGCCGCTCACATCCCGACTTGGCATCTTCCCCTCCATGACCTGCGTCGCCGCCCGCAGGCCAGCCGCGCTCTTTTCCTCTTTGGCCCTGTTCCTCCCGCTCCTCGTTCATACCGCCAATTCTCCCGAAACGGACCCCATCGCAGACTGCCGACCCTGGACCTATTGGTGGTGGATGGGCAGCGCAGTCGATCCTGACAACATCACCGCCGAGCTCATCAACCTGAAGAAGGCCGGCTTCGGGGGGGCACACATCATCCCCATCTACGGGGCCAAAGGCTGGGAGGACCGGGTCATCCCCTACCTCTCCCCCAAATGGATGGAAATGCTCGATTACACGGTCCTGGAAGCACAGCGACTGGGATTGCAGATCGACATGACCACGGGTTCAGGCTGGTGCTTCGGCGGCCCCGCTGTCAGCGACAACCACGCGAACGCCCTGGTTCAGCACAAGGTAGAAAACCTCACAAAAGGACAAGCCCCCGGACGTCCTGCCCCAAACCAGCCTGTGCAAGCCTGGATGGCCTTTGGACCCAAAGGTGAAGTCGTCGACTTGCTCCCCCGCCCGGGCGGCCGCGGCCCCGCTCTCTGGAAAGCCCCTTCCGAGGAATGGAAAGTCTACACGCTCTGGCAAAAACCCTCCGGCCAGAAAGTCAAACGCGCCGCGCCTGGCGGAACCGGACATATGCTCAACCTCTTCAGCCAAGGGGCTGTCCGCGATTACCTCAAGTGGTTCGACGATGCTTTCTCCACCTACAAGGGCGCAATTCACCGGGCGATGTACCACGATTCTTATGAATACCGATCGGACTGGGCACCCGAACTCCTTGCTGCGTTCGAAAAACGCCGCGGCTACTCCCTGCTCAATGAGCTGCCCGCCCTCTTCGGCCACGGTGACCCCGACCACGATGCTCGCGTCAAAAGCGACTACCGCGAAACGCTGTCAGATCTCATGATCGATGAGGTGCTGCCCGAATGGCAACGCTGGTGCACTGCTCACGGCTTCATCACCCGCAACGAAGCGCATGGCTCACCCGGCAATCTCCTCAACCTCTACGCCGTCGCCGATATCCCGGAAACGGAAATGTTCAACCGCGACCGCAGCATCCTCGTCTCGAAGTTCGCTTCTTCTGCCGCCCACGTCATCGGCCGACAACGCGTCAGCGCGGAAACCGGAACCTGGCTGAAGGAACACTTCCACGTCACTCTCGCCGACCTCAAGCAGCTCGTCGATGACCTGTTCCTTTCCGGTGTGAACCACGTCGCTTTCCACGGCACTTGTTACTCGCCCGATGAAGTCCCATGGCCCGGGTGGTCCTTCTACGCGTCAACACAGCTCAACGACCGCAACCCCATCTGGAGAGACCTGCCCCACCTCAACGCCTACATCACTCATGTGCAGTCTGTCCTCGCCTCCCACGCACCCGATAATGATACTCTCCTCTACTGGTCCATCCATGACCGTTGGCATGACACCAACGGGATGGTCGAACGTTTCACCGTGCACGACCGCAGTTGGCTCGAAGGCGAACCGGTGGGCCAAACTGCCCGTCACTTGTGGGAGCACGGCTATGCCTTCGATTTCATCTCGGACCGGCAACTCAAGCTCGCCGTCTCCACCAATGCCCAAATCAAGGTCCCCGGCCGAAGCTACAAAACCATTCTCGTCCCCCCGGTCGATCATATGCCTCTGGAAACGTTCACCCAGCTCATCGCCCTCGCCCAAAGCGGGACTACGATTCTCTTCGAAAACCACTTGCCACATGACGTCCCCGGTCTGGGGGGCCTGCAGGAACGACACAATCAACTCGAAAACCTGAAACACACACTCCACTTCACAAGCGTCTATCCAGACCTGCAAGTCGCACCCATTGGGAAAGGATGGTTTCTGGTCGGGGACCTCAGCCGCTTGCTGACATCAGCCTCGATCCCGCGCGAAACTTTCACCGACCAAGGGCTCCAATTCATCCGCCGACACGACCGGAACCACCCCGGCCAGGCGCTCTATTTCATCGTTAATAACTCGACCAACGCATTCAACGACTGGATCACGCCTTCCCGTCGCGCCATCTCCGGGAAGAGCATCCGCTGGACCCCGCTCGGAACAGAACTGTCACCCTCGGAGATGAAGCAGTCCCATGTGTCGACTCACGTGTTTCTTTTCCTCAACCCCCGGGAATCAATCCTGCTCCAACTTCAAGACCACAGCCCCGCTCCAACCTCCGCTTCCATAACCGAAAATGTTTACGGGCAACCGATCGCTCTCACCGGCCAATGGAAACTGGAGTTCCTTTCGGGAGGCCCCGAACTGCCCAAAACCCTGGACCTTAATCAACCTCGGCGCCGTGCACCAAAGCGCCCGTGTCCTGCTCAATGGACTCAACCTGGGAACGGTTATCTCACCCCCTTACACTGTCCTATGCCCACAGTTGCCAGCCACCGACAACATCCTCGAAGTCGAGATTACCAGCACTGCGGCCAATCGTATCCGGGACCTCGACGCCCGTAGGATCGAATGGCGCACCTTCCACGATATCAATTTCGTGAACATAGATTACAAACCCTTCGATGCCTCAAGCTGGCCTATCAGCCCTGCTGGACTCGAAGGTCCCGTCACCATCCGATCCGTTCAAAAGCAACCCGCTAACCAACCATGAGAAAAACACGCGTCGGAGTCTTCGGTATCGGTCTGGATGCATACTGGCCGTAGTTCAAACGACTCAAATCCCGGCTTGAAGGCTACCTCCAGCAGGTCAGCACGAAGCTTTAACGACCAGGCATCGAAGTCATCAACCTCGGCCTCATCGATTCCCCACCCAAGGCTCTCGATGCCGGTCACAAATTCCGCTCAGCCGATATCGACCTCCTCTTCCTCCATGTTACCACCTACGCCTTATCCTCAACGGTCCTGCCCGTGGTCCAGCGCGCCGGCGTTCCCGTCATCGTCCTCAACCTGCAACCCGCCGCCGCGATCGACTACGCCGCCTTCAACCGCATGGGCAACTGCACCCGCATGACGGGTGAATGGCTCGCCAACTGCACCGCCTGCCCCGTCCCGGAAATCGCCAACGTCTTCAGTCGCGCCGGTATCCAGTTCCACCAGATCACAGGCATGCTCCAGGACGACCCGATCGTCGACCAGGAGATTCACGCCTGGATCGATGCCTCCCGCGTTGCCGATATCCTGTTCCATAACCGCCTCGGCTTCATGGGCCATTACTACTGCGGCATGCTCGATATCGCCTCAGACCTCACCCAGCCTTGCGCAACCTTCGGTGGCCACATGCAAATCATCGAAATCGAGGAGCTCGCCGCCCTCAGGAAAGGCGTGACCAAACCCGAGATCCGGTCTCGATTGGAACGGTTTCATGCCGAATTCGATATTCAGCCCGACTGCGCCACCAGTGACCTGATACAGGCAGCTCGAACCTCGGTCGCCCTCGATCAACTCGTACAACACCACAACCTCGGCTCGCTCGCCTACTACTACATGGGAACCGGAAACCCTGAAGCCGAGGACGCCATCAACTCCATCATCCTGGGCAACTCCCTCCTCACTGCACGGCACATACCCGTGGCAGGTGAATACGAGATCAAAAACGCCCAGGCCATGAAGATCATGGACTCCTTTGGCGCCGGAGGTGCCTTCACGGAATACTATGCCATGGACTTCAATGACGACGTCGTTCTCATGGGCCATGACGGCCCCGGACACATCGCCATCGCCGAGGGCAAAACCAAAGTCCGCCCCCTCCATGTCTATCACGGCAAAGTCGGCCGGGGCCTCTCCGTCGAGATGAGTGTCCGCCATGGACCCGTCACCTTGCTCTCCGTCGTCCAGACAGCCGATGGCCGCCTTAAACTCCTCATCGCCGAGGCCGAGTCGGTCCCCGGTCCTATTCTCGAAATCGGCAACACCAACAGCCGATATCGCTTCAAGATTGGCCCACGCAGCTTTGTCACCAATTGGAACGCGCAAGGCCCCGCACACCACTGCGCCGTCGGCATCGGCCATATCGCCAATAAGCTCCATAAACTCGGCGCCCTCCTAAATATCGAAACCACCCAAATCTGCTAACGACACGGACCCTACTCCTTCACGCTACCCCCGGATTCGATCCACCATGTACGGATTATTGGGACACCTGTCCCAATAATCCGTACATCCATGTGGGCTTCTGGTCGGACCGAAGGACAGATCAGACACCCGCAGACCCTCTCCAGACCGGTCTTCATCAGGTCGCGTCGCTTTAGGTTTTACATGTTGCCGCCACCACAGTCAGGGTGGAACCACCGTCTCCGACATACTATGAACGCCAAGCATCCCTCCTGCCTGCTTCGCTCCATCACTGCAGTCCTGTTGATGGCGCCCATTCTCACAGCTCAAGGACTGGATGCATTGGATGCCGGCTTCGATTCGCCTCCCCCCCAAGCCCGGCTGCGAGCCTACTGGTGGTGGCTGAACGGAAACGTCACGCGGGAAGCGATCACGCGCGATCTGGAAGCCATGGCAGCACAAGGCTTCGGCGGCGCGCTGATCTGCGACGCCGGTGGGGCAGAGCAACGTGGCAATGACCAAGTGCCCCATGGTCCGGACTTCGGTTCTGCCGAATGGCGCATCCTTTACCGCCATGCCCTTTCCGAGGCGCATCGACTGGGACTGGAGCTCAGCCTGAATATTCAAAGCGGATGGAACCTCGGAGGCCCGGGGGTGTCGGCAAGCGATGCGCCGAAACGGCTGGTCTGGACCACGTCATCCCTTTCGAATTCGACCGGCCCATCGGTGGTGCTTCCCCTGCCGGAACATGCTTCCGCCTATTATCAGGATCTCTACGTCCTGGCCTACCCGCTGAATCCCCAGCCTTCACAGACTGAAACCCCGCTGCTCATCGGCAGTTCTTCGGATGCACAGTATCCGGCTGCACTAAGCGTTGATTCGGACCCGGATACTTACTGGGTTTCGGGCCCGTTTGGAAAGGGCCAGACGCTTGGGGTGAGGTTTTCTGCTGAAGCCACCATCTCACGTCTTCAGCTGCAAGGCAGGCCGGGTTACGGTCCCAAGGCCTTGGTACTCGAGGCCCGGGACCAGCGCGGGCAGTGGATTGAACTGAAGAAACTGCGGGTGCCGGATGGAGAGCTGGCCAGCATTGCCTTCGAACCTACCACGACGAGGGAACTCCGACTCGCGTTCACAGAAGCCTACGACCCGCGTCAGCCTCAGCAGCCGCGCAATGTGCAAGTAAGCGAATTCCAGCTCTTCTCACCCCGGGGCGAAGCACTCATCAAGTCAGGACAAAAGCGGGAATTGTTGAACTTCGAAACGAAGGCGCTTCATCGGGCACTCCATTCATCAGCCCCTGACACCGCCCCGCTCCTGAAGGAAGCCGAAATTGACCCCGGCGAGCACCACGCTCTTTCGTCGGAGGTAATCGATGTAACCTCCATGATGAAGCCGGACGGAACCTTGAACTGGCATCCTCCGGATGATTCGACTTGGGAGGTGCTACGTATCGGATGCACCCTCAACAAGCATTGTCGCGTCTCCACTTGTAGCGAGGGCTGGGATGGATATGCCTTGGATCCCTTCGACCTAGGCGCCTTTCGCAGATATTGGGAGAGTGTAGTAGAGCCCCTGCTCCAAGATGCCGGACCACTTGCCGGCACAACCCTCCGATATCTTCACACGGATAGTTGGGAGGTGGAGGTGGCTAACTGGACACCGACTCTTCCGGCATCATTCGCTCGTCTCCGTGGATATGAACTGCTGCCCTATCTGCCGGTTCTGGCGGGCAAAATCATCGACAACCGACACCTCAGCAACCGCTTTCTGCATGATTTCCGGAAAACCATGGGAGATCTTGCCGTGGAAAACCACTATCGTCCCTTCTCCGAATGGGCCCGTCGCCATGGACTTCTGCTCCATCCGGAATCCGGTGGGCCTCATGCTGTCCCAGTGGACTCACTGCGTTGCCTCGGCATGGACGACGCCCCCATGTCCGAATTTTGGGCCTGGTCGTGGACTCATCGGGTTGGTGACGCGAACCGTTTTTTCGTTAAACAGCCAGCATCAGCGGCGCATACCTACGGCCGAAATCTGGTTCTTGCCGAGGGGTTCACGACTATCGGCCCCCACTGGCAGGAAACGCTCTGGGACAACCTTCAACCGGCTTTCAACCGCGCCCTGACGGAGGGCCTGAACCGTCTGGTGTGGCACACATTCACCTGCTCTCCCGAGGAAATGGGCATGCCAGGGCAGCAGTATTTTGCAGGAACACACCTCAATCCCAACGTCACCTGGTGGTCTCGCTCACGCCCGTTTTTCGATACGCTGAACCGCTGCCAGTTCATGCTCCAGCAGGGCACCTTCGTCGCTGACATCGTTTACTACTACGGTGACCACGTTCCAAACTTCGCTCAACTCAAGGGATCAGATCCTGCCGGAATCCTCCCGGGTTATGACTACGATGTCATCACCGAGGACGCCCTTCTCCAAAGGCTCACATTCCAGGATGGGCGCCTGCGCGTCCCGGATGTATTGGACCAGGATGGAACGCATCACAGCGGTGTGAGCTATGCTGCGCTCGTTCTTCCGAACCATTCAGGCATGTCCCTTCCCGTCCTGCGCAAGGTGGAGCAGCTCGTGTCCCAAGGAGCGACCATCATCGGTCCCAAACCCCTATACGCCAACGGGCTGATGGGCTATCCGGATTCAGACGAGGAAATGCAGGCGATCACGGATCGGCTCTGGTCCAGCAAGCCATCGAGTCCTGCCAGGGCAGTCACGACACAATCCACTCGCGAGGTGCTTCTCAACCACGGGATCCTGCCCGATTTCGAGTGGGTCCCGAACGACCACGAGACCTCCATCGACTATATCCATCGGCGCACAGAGGAGGCTGATATCTACTTCGTGGCGAATGCATCCAACCGGACCGAGAGAGTCGACTGCACGTTCCGGGTTAAAGGGAGGCAGCCTGAGCTTTGGGATCCCCGCACAGGTGAACGCCGGGATCTGAGACACTTCTCCGCAACCAGCGATGGACGGACGCGCGTCCGGCTGGAGTTCGCCCCATATGGTTCCTGGTTTATCGTGTTTCGAGGTGAAGCTCCCAGCCCTGAACGTCAGCACGGTGAACCCTCTGACTTCCTCCAGACGACCGCGCTCATGGAAATCCCCGGTCCTTGGAGGGCGGCATTCGATCCCGCGTGGGGAGGCCCAGGTGAAGTCATTTTCAATGATTTGATCGACTGGACATTGCACCCGAACGCCGGCATTCGGCACTACTCCGGCACAGCTACCTACACGACGACTTTTCCCTGGGTCGATGCGGTCGGCAACGGAGCCGACCAACGCAAATGGCTCGACCTTGGTCTATTGCGGGAGTTGGCCGAGGTTCGCTTGAACGGAAAACCGCTGGGGATCCTCTGGTCTCCGCCTTTCCGGACCGAAATCACCGGTTGCCTTCGACCAGGTGAGAACACTCTGGAAATCGATATCGTGAACTTCTGGCCCAACCGCATTATTGGGGACGCAGCCCTTCCACGCGAGGAGCGCCTAACGCAAACCAATGTTCGTCAACTCAAGGCGGATACCCCCTTGGTCTCCTCCGGGCTCTTTGGTCCTGTCCAGATCCTTGGCGTCGAGAAACAGCACGACCGCGACGACAGGACAGATGGACTCGATGTGGAGATGTCGCTGGATGTCGATCATCCGGTCGGACAGCTCGGCCCTATCTGGCGGTTCTTCGGTGCGGATGAGCCAAACTACGCTACCTGGCCCAATGGCCGCAAATTGCTGGATCACCTCGGTGAGATGTCACCTGGACAGGTCTACTTCCGAGCCCATAACTTGCTTTGCAGTGGGAACGGAACCCCTGCGCTTAAGTGGGGATCGACCGGCGTCTACCGTGAAGACGCGGAAGGCCAACCCATCTACGACTGGACAATCCTCGATTCGATCTTCGACACGTACCTCGAGCATGGCGTGCGGCCATACGCTCAAATAGGATTTATGCCGCGGGACCTGTCCTCACGCCCCGAACCTTACCAGCACAAGTGGACGCCCGGGCTGCCTTACAACGATGTCTTCACCGGATGGTCCTATCCCCCGAAGGATTATCAGCGCTGGGCAGAGCTTGTAGCCGCCTGGGTCAGGCACTCTGTCGACCGCTACGGTGCTGAAGAAGTATCACAGTGGTATTGGGAAACCTGGAATGAAGCCAATATTCCCTACTGGCAAGGCAGTCCGGAGGAGTTCCGCAAGCTGCACGACTTTGCGATCAACGCCGTCCGTGATGTTCTTCCCACGGCTCGGGTTGGAGGTCCAGACACGGCCGGTCACGGAGGACAATGGATGCGCGATTTCCTCGATCACTGTCTGCGGGGCACCAACTACGCCACCGGCGAGATCGGAACTCCTCTGGATTTTGTCTCGTTCCATGCCAAGGGCAGCCCTGTCTTCACCAATGGCCACGTCCGAATGGGGATTGCCAACCAACTGCGCACTATCAACGATGGCTTCGAGCTGATCGCCTCGTATCCAGAACTCAAAAACACCCCGATTGTGATCGGTGAATCCGATCCGGAGGGCTGTGCCGCCTGTCAGGGGCCCCAGCTGGGCTATCGCAACGGCACCATGTATTCCAGCTACACGGCTGCGAGTTTTGCCCGCAAACACGACCTCGCCGCCATGCATGGTGTCCGCCTTGAAGGGGCCCTGACGTGGGCCTTTGAATTTGAAAACCAACCCTACTTTGCCGGTTTCCGTTCGTTGGCCAGTAATGGCATCGACAAACCGGTCCTCCACGTCTTCCGCATGATGTCGATGATGGGACCACACCGGCTGCAGGTCTCCAGCTCTCACGCCATACCGTTAACAGACATGTTAGAGCAAGGGGTTCGCCAGCAACCGGACGTCAGCGGATTGGCTGCACGTTCGCAGGACGGCCTGCAATTGCTGGTCTGGAATTATCATGATGACGACGTGCCCGGTCCGACTGCACACATTCGTCTGTCGCTTCGCGGTCTCCCTACATCCAGCGATTTGCACGGAAGTCTTTACCGGGTCGATCAACAGCATGGAAACGCCTATACCGTTTGGCTGGCCATGGGCTCACCCCAAAGCCCCACGTCCGCACAATATGCCGAGCTTGAACAAGCCAGCCTTCTGCCGGCCCAGCCAGCCCTTGTCCACACCGATGAGCAGGGTGAAACCTCCCTCATGTTGGACCTCCCAAGACAAGGTGTCGCCCTGCTCACCTTGCAACTGTGACCGGCAAACTGAGACGTGGTGGTCGCACCTTCTCCACACATGAATGCCCTGCTCCCGTGCACCTCGTTCGGCCCATTCATGTAAGGCTGCGTTCATGCGGTTAACCCCAGGAGGACA